>NZ_CP022754.1:4152500-4522500 GCF_002257605.1 Parabacteroides sp. CT06
GCGACATCCACGGCTTCGGCAGATCGTTTATGCCCGATTATTATCCACGCCAGATCGCTCGACTAGTGAGCTGTTACGCACTCTTTAAATGAATGGCTGCTTCCAAGCCAACATCCTAGCTGTCTCTGCGATCCGACCTCGTTAGTTCAACTTAACGATCATTTGGGGGCCTTAGCCGGTGGTCTGGATTCTTCTCCTCTCGGACACGGACCTTAGCACCCGCGCCCTCACTCCCTGTAAATATATATCGCGCATTCGGAGTTTATCTGGACTTGATAGGCGGTGAAGCCCTCGCATCCAATCAGTCGCTCTACCTCACGATATACTATAAAGAGGCTGCACCTAAATGCATTTCGGGGAGTACGAGCTATCTCCGAGTTTGATTAGCCTTTCACCCCTACCCTCAGCTCATTGGAAAGCTTTTCAACGCTTACCCATCCGGTCCTCCAGTTGGTGTTACCCAACCTTCAACCTGGCCAAGGGTAGATCACTCGGTTTCGCGTCTACCCCCCCCGACTTGGCGCCCTGTTCAGACTCGCTTTCGCTTCGGCTCCGTTCCTCAAGAACTTAACCTTGCCGGGGAAGGTAACTCGTAGGTTCATTATGCAAAAGGCACGCCGTCACGTCATTACGACGCTCCGACCGCTTGTAGGCAGACGGGTTCAGGGTCTATTTCACTCCCCTGCTCGGGGTTCTTTTCACCTTTCCCTCACGGTACTGGTTCGCTATCGGTCTCTCGGGAGTATTTAGCCTTACGGGATGGGCCCCGCTGCTTCACGCAAGATTTCTCGTGCCCCGCGCTACTCAGGATGCCACTAGGCTTCAATCGTCAGTCGTGTACGGGGTTTTCACCCTCTATGACCGCCTTTTCCAAGGCGTTCCACTTGACTCTATCTTGCCACGTCGTGGTCCTACAACCCCCGTGTCGCCTAGACGACATGGGTTTGGGCTCTTCCGTGTTCGCTCGCCACTACTTACGGAATCATTGTTTATTTTCTCCTCCTATGGGTACTTAGATGTTTCAGTTCCCCACGTTCGCCTCCCTTTCGGGATGACAGGCCTTCAGCCTGCCGGGTTGCCCCATTCGGATATCCCGGGATCAACGGCTATTTGCGCCTCCCCCGGGCTTTTCGCAGCTTATCACGTCCTTCGTCGCCTCCGAGAGCCAAGGCATCCACCGTCTGCCCTTGCTTACTTTCTCTCACCTCGTACTTGACGCACGGGTTGATATATCTTAAGCTCGCTCTACTTGTTTCTTCTTTTTGATGTCCAATATGTCAAAGATCCTTTTTCCCTCGCGGGATGTGTGGAGAATAACGGATTCGAACCGTTGACCCTCTGCGTGCAAAGCAGATGCTCTAGCCAGCTGAGCTAATCCCCCTCATTCGGAGTAGTCCCAGGCAGAGTTGAACTGCCGACCTCTACATTATCAGTGTAGCGCTCTAACCAACTGAGCTATAGGACTGTCAACTTTGCCAAGACTTACGTCCCAGCGTCATTTTTTTCTCTCCGACCGGCCTCCCGGTCTGTAAGATCTATATATAAACATAATCTCAACAGCAGCACAAGGGGATCAATACCTCGTATGACCTCGGTACGGAATCCTGAAGCTCCAGAAAGGAGGTGTTCCAGCCGCACCTTCCGGTACGGCTACCTTGTTACGACTTAGCCCCAGTCACCAGTTTTACCCTAGGCCGATCCTCGCGGTTACGGACTTCAGGTACCCCCGGCTCCCATGGCTTGACGGGCGGTGTGTACAAGGCCCGGGAACGTATTCACCGCGCCATGGCTGATGCGCGATTACTAGCGAATCCAGCTTCACGGAGTCGGGTTGCAGACTCCGATCCGAACTGAGACGTGGTTTGGGGATTCGCTCCCTGTCGCCAGGTGGCCTCCCTTTGTCCACGCCATTGTAACACGTGTGTCGCCCCGGATGTAAGGGCCGTGCTGATTTGACGTCATCCCCGCCTTCCTCGCAGCTTACGCTGGCAGTCCCACCAGAGTCCTCAGCATCACCTGTTAGTAACTAGTGGCAAGGGTTGCGCTCGTTATGGCACTTAAGCCGACACCTCACGGCACGAGCTGACGACAACCATGCAGCACCTCGCAAACGGCTATTGCTAGAAAAGGTGTTTCCACCTCGGTCCGAATGCGTTCAAACCCGGGTAAGGTTCCTCGCGTATCATCGAATTAAACCACATGTTCCTCCGCTTGTGCGGGCCCCCGTCAATTCCTTTGAGTTTCACCGTTGCCGGCGTACTCCCCAGGTGGATCACTTAACGCTTTCGCTGTGCCGCTTACAGTGTATCGCAAACAGCTAGTGATCATCGTTTACTGCGTGGACTACCAGGGTATCTAATCCTGTTTGATCCCCACGCTTTCGTGCATCAGCGTCAGTAATGGCTTGGCAGGCTGCCTTCGCAATCGGGGTTCTGCGTGATATCTAAGCATTTCACCGCTACACCACGCATTCCGCCTGCCTCAAACATACTCAAGCCCCCCAGTTTCAACGGCAATTCTATGGTTGAGCCACAGACTTTCACCGCTGACTTAAAAGGCCGCCTACGCACCCTTTAAACCCAATAAATCCGGATAACGCTCGGATCCTCCGTATTACCGCGGCTGCTGGCACGGAGTTAGCCGATCCTTATTCATAAGGTACATACAAAATAGGACACGTCCCACACTTTATTCCCTTATAAAAGAGGTTTACGATCCATAGAACCTTCATCCCTCACGCGACTTGGCTGGTTCAGGCTTACGCCCATTGACCAATATTCCTCACTGCTGCCTCCCGTAGGAGTTTGGTCCGTGTCTCAGTACCAATGTGGGGGACCTTCCTCTCAGAACCCCTATCCATCGTCGGTTTGGTGGGCCGTTACCCCGCCAACTGCCTAATGGAACGCATGCCTATCTATCAGCGATGAATCTTTAGCAAATATCCCCATGCGGGGCCCCTGCTTCATGCGGTATTAGTCCGACTTTCGCCGGGTTATCCCCCTCTGATAGGTAAGTTGCATACGCGTTACTCACCCGTGCGCCGGTCGCCGGCGGGTATTGCTACCCCCGCTGCCCCTCGACTTGCATGTGTTAAGCCTGTCGCTAGCGTTCATCCTGAGCCAGGATCAAACTCTTCGTTGTTTAAATTGTTTTATCATATCCTCGCTCCGGAATCCGTTTATCGTAGTCCAAAGTCATACTTCTTTTGACGGTATTAATCCGGAGAATCTCTTCTCCAATACTTGTACTACTTGTTGAATTATGTAAATCTATCAAAGAACTCTTCTGTCGCTTTCGTTTTGCGAACGTGGCTGCAAAGATAAGGACTTTTATTTTAAACTTCCAAATTATTCCGGAACTTTTTTTTCTAAAAGTTTGTTTCATCATTTTGTACCGGCGTTCTCTCTCGAATGCGGGTGCAAAAGTAGTGTTATAAAACATAACCTCCAAACTTTTTCAGCATTATTTTTCAAGTTTTTTTTCAAGACTTAACAAGTTATATAATGTACGTGTTATAAAGCCATACTACTCGATTCTCACCCTATTGGAGACATCCTGTTATAGAGACATAGCGTGCCGCACTTCTACATGGAGGTATATATGATTTATTGAGTGGCGATGTGATAATTTTCCATACAATAAGTGCGTGAATGATACAAAAATATAAATCACTGAACATTAACAGCTTAAAAACACGATTATGTTTTACCGGAAAGTCGTACATGTTTATGAGAAAAGTCGTACGTGTTTTCGAAAAAAGTCGTACGTGTTTTTCCGAAGTCACATAATAGAAAATAAGAGTAGATAAAAAATACACAATAAGCATAGCCCAATCTCAGGATCAACTTTTCTTTCAATCTTTTTCAGGAAACCGCCAAGACGTAATTATCTATGATAATCAAAAAACGATTTTAATTCTTATCACGAATCGAAACGAAGGTAATTTGCTAGAAAGAATTCAGACAATGAAATTATAAAGCAGAAAAACAAATTTATTCCTTACCTTTAGCACAAATAAAGCAAAAGACCATGATACACGTATTAATAAACACACTCGCAGAGAAAATGAACGAATTTCTTTCCAGCTATTATGAACGGGCAGAAATTATAGTGGAAGCCGGAAGTATTGATGCGACTCCAAATGAGGATCAATCGGATAAAATCATACTTTCTATCGTGAATATAGAGCGAGAGACAGCAATGGGAATCTCTGCCCCCTATAGGAACACAAAAAATAACACATTCCAACAAACATCTCCACCATGGTACTTGAATATATATATTATGGTTGCCGCTGTTTTTTCATCTAAAAGATACTTAGAATCTATACAAATATTATTGGATTCAATCTCCTTCTTACAACAAAATTCCATTCTTAAATTACCAGACCAAGGTACCATAACGCTCGAGCCCATAACAATTAGTATGCAAGAACTCAGCAATATATGGAGTATATTAGGAGGGCATTATTATCCATCAATCCTATGTAAAGCACGAATCATATCTTTTGACGGAACAGAAATCAAGGATATAAAACAACGAATATCAAGTCAAAAAATAAATTAGAAATAATGTTATCAAACATATAGTATTTAATATCATGCCATATTCTTTTTATCTACTTTTGGAATATTATAACGATAAAACAAACCAATGATGAAATTTGACTTTTTAATTAACATTATATTTAGTCATGAATATTATAATGAATGTATTCCTTCTGAAATCTTCGAGATAGAACCCAGGAGAACGAATAGAGTCGTATTAGGAGGACCTAAATATCCTTTTAGGCAAACGGGGCGAAATCAATATGCACTAATTGGAGATCGAGAAGAGCTTCTTGATCACCTTTCAACCTCCCCGGATGGTCTCAACCTTGAGTTTCAAGCACATTCAAAAGATCCGAATTTTTTACTGTATACACAATCCCTGCTACCGGAAGAGCTAAATGATTCAGATATACAATTAAGTGTTATCGATAACCGACTGAATCGGCTCAATGTGATCATTCATGTTACCAAAGAATTATTAGAAACGAAATGCCCAATACAGAAAGAAATCCATTATCACACAAAAGAAGCCTATTGGGATTTTATCTTGATACCTCGTAATCCAGAAAATGCGTCAATGGATATTTTTATGGAGGATAATGGACCGGAAAATATTAGCTTCAAGAATCCCGAGCAAATCCGTTTCATGGATAAGGACGTTTTTCGTATCAGCACAGAATATCCGATAAAGATTAAGGAAGAGTCTTATTACCAAAGAAGATCTGAACGTACCGATGAATGGAAAAGCCGTAAACGCGATACGTAGCTTCCCCGGTGAAGGAATCAAGGTTTGGGGTGCCCGCACGATGGATGGTAACTCGTTAGACTGGCGTTATATTAACGTAAGGCGTACGATGATCTTCCTAGAGGAATCGATCAAGAACGCCGCCCGTGCCTATGTATTCGAACCGAATGTAGTAAATACATGGGTAAATATGCGTAGTATGATAGATGGATTCTTACGGGGCGTATGGAAACGAGGTGGATTAGCAGGAACTTCCCCCGAAGACGCATATAGCATTCATATCGGATTGGGAGACACGATGACTCCGGAGGATATTCTGGAAGGTATCCTCAGGATATCCGTATTCGTGGCTATTACCAGACCTGCGGAATTTATCGAGATCACATTCCAACAACAAATGCAAAAAAGCTGATAATTTAAGAATTAAAACCTATTAAAAAATACGAATATGGCAGGAGAAGCACAAGATAATGTATGGCCGTTACCCAGTTTTTATTTTAAGGTAGAATTAGGTAGCCTCGGGGAAATCGCTTTTAAAGAGGTATCTGGTCTGGATATGGAAGCCCAAGTAATTGAGTACCGACATGGTAATAGCCCGGTTTTCTCAAATATCAAGATGCCGGGACTGAAGAAGACGAGCAATGTCAGTCTAAAGAAAGGGGTTTTCAAAGCGGATAACAAATTATTCGATTGGTTTAACAAGATAAAAATGAACACAATACAGCGAGAAGATGTAACAATCAGCTTACTGGATGAAGCAGGAAGCCCTACGATGGTTTGGAAATTATCGAACGCATGGCCGACTAAGGTTACCGGTGTCAGCTTAAAATCCGATGGAAACGAGGCTGCCATCGAAACCTTAGATTTAGCGCATGAAGGATTGACCATAGAAAACGCTTAATGCTAAGGTTTGATCATATTGTCCCTCCTCCGGTAGCGTTTTATTTCAACGTGACTTTCGAAGGATTGATCGAGACCTCTTTCCAAGAGGTCTCGGGACTACAACTTGAAATGGAGACAGAAACGATTAAGGAAGGGGGAGAAAACAGTTTTAGCTATCAGGTGCCTACCCGACGAAAGCACGGTAACCTTGTGTTGAAACGTTCTTTAATGCCTTTGCCTCATGTGCTAGAGACATATGTGGTTAAAGTATTGGAAAATAATGGAAGTGCCCAGATCGTTCCCGTCAATTTAACTATATCATTGCTGGATGCCGGGCATTTTCCCCTAAATAATTGGTCTGTGCTCAATGCTTACCCTGTAAAATGGGACATTAGCGCATTGAATTCCCAAAAGAATGAGCTGGTGATTGAAACATTGGAGATGGCTTATACTAATTTGATCCGTATGTCGATAAGAGATACAGAAGATACGAAAAAAGAACAATTTAAGCAATGGCTATAACTATAAAAGAAATCCAAGTGTCCGCAAAAGTGACACAGCAGAAAAAGGAACCCGACCTCCCTCTCTCCCGTGATTTGATACAACAAATCAAAGAGGAGGTAATTCGTGAGGCCAAGAAAGATTTGTCAAACCTTTTTTCTTGTAGAAAGGAGCGGTAAAACATGAACCAAAAGTTGATCATCGAGGCATATAAATCAATTGAATACAAAGGTGGCGAGAAATTGGGTAGTATCACCGTCCAAATCAATCCGGATAGCTATAAGTTAAGCAAATCTACCTCCTATAAGAAAGACGAAAGCATAAAAGAGGATAAGCAACTACCGGAGTATAAACACACCAACCCCTCCACTCTCTCATTTGATATACACTTCGATGGTACCGGTATTATCCCGACGGGGAAAAAAACCGTGACAGAAAGGATCAAGGATTTGGAGAATATCATTTTTCTTCCTAGCGCGGAGATCGATCCACCCAGCCCTTGCTTCCTTAAAGTAATTTGCGGGAGTCTCATTTTCAAGGGGAGATTAACCTGCCTAAATTGGGATTACACCTTATTCTCGCCCAATGGCAATCCTTTACGAGCTAAAGGCTCCTTGTCACTAACTGAGGCGATTAGTAGTAGAGAGACACAAGCAAAAAAGAAAAATCAAAAAGCTGAGGGTAAATTCGTTACTTTTAAACAAGGAGACAGTCTAATCGGGTTATGCGCAAAAGAATATAAAAATTCTGGTTATGCTCCAATGATTGCCTCCATAAATAACCTAATCAGCTTTAGAGATATAAAACCCGGAACTCAATTATGGTTCCCTAAAATATAATGAATATGGATAATTCATTTATAATCAAACTATTCCTAAATAGTAAAGATGTTACGGAGCAATACTCCGTAATCAATGCAAAAATATACAGAGCATGTAATAAGATCGATAAAGCAACGATCTCCATCAGCGCTGATATTATCGACAACAGCCAATTTGAAATACCAGACAACAAAATATTCAATCCGGGTACGGAGCTTAAGTTTCAAGCGGGTCCAACAGATAAGGTCAACACCTTATTTGAGGGATGCGTTACAACCCATCAGTTAAAAATCAATAGCGAACAACAAACTCTATTTATTTTAGAATGTAGGGGTTTCGCATATCCTGCAACTTTGGACGTAAAAATAATGTATATGAAAATAGTAAAGATGATACCGTTATCAAGAAGATTCTGGGACAATACGGGCTTTCCGCCAAAGTAGATAGCACCGGTATAGAAATTCCACAACTGGTACAATACTATTGTACAGATTGGGATTTTGTACTCACACGAGCACAAAATAACGGATTAGTCGTTATCACTGACGGTAAACAAGTCAAGGTATGTAAACCGAATGTATCCGCCTCCCCGGTCTTAACCATCACCTATGGAGATAATTTAATCGCTTTCGATGGTTCTATATCCGCTTCCGAGCAATACACAGATACAAAAGCTTGCGCTTGGGACGTGAGCCGTCAACAAATTATCAAAGCCACCGCCAGCAAACCTCCTCTCAATGCCCAAGGCGATATCGCCGCAAAGGATCTATCCGGTCTGGCAAATGAAGTGATGCTTTATCAAACTAACGCTCCCATCGGCGACGCTTCTTTACATGCTTGGGCCGATGCGCAAGCTTTATGGAGCGGTCTGGCACGTTTTCAAGGCTCCATCACAATTTACGGGAATGCGTCTATTATTCCGGGCTGTATTATCAAATTAGAAGGATTAAGCAAACATTATAGTGGAAACGCATTTGTTCAATCAGTAGAACATACACTACAAGGAGGCGAATGGAAGACACAAGTCTATATGGGTTTCAATCCGGTAGTCATTACCGAAGAGCCCGATGTAGTCGCTCCCGCAGCTAGTGGTTTTTTGCCCGGTATACGAGGATTACAAATAGGGATCGTTAAAAAGATCGGAGATAATAAAGATTTCGAGAATTTTATATTAGTCGATATACCCTTGTTACAATGTGAGAAGACGGAGATATGGGCTCGGCCGGTCAGTCCGTACGCAAGCAATGGGGTCGGCATGTTATTTCTACCGGAAGTCGATGATGAGGTAGTCCTGCAATTCATCAATGAGGACCCCTGCCACCCTGTGATTATCGGAAGTTTGTACAGTCGCAAACGAAAAACGCCGGTTTCTTTAGATCCAAAAAATAATTTAAAGACAATTGTTACAAAAAACCAGTTGAAAATTACTTTGGACGATGATAAAAAGATTATCACAATAGGGACTCCCGGAGAGAACACGCTCATATTGGATGATGACAAAAAGCAAATTCTGTTATCCGATGCTAATAAGAACAAGGTCTGTATGGATAAAAACGGAATTATGGTAGAATCCGGCAAAGATCTCATATTTAAGGCAAGAGGGAATGTCAAGACAGAAGGAATGGGTATCGAATCCAAGTCTAAGCAAGATACCAAGATAAATGGCTTGAATATCGAGGTTTCCGCACAAATGGGAGTTAAAGTAAAAGGGTCTGCCACCGCCGAAATATCCGCATCCGGCCAAACCGTTGTAAAAGGAGGCGTTGTAATGATTAATTAAATCGAATGATTTATGCAGAATAAAAATAGTTTTTTAGGTAAAGGATGGGCATTCCCCCCAGAATTCAGCCATAATGATAATCCCACCCGCATGTTTAATTATGAAGAAGACATCCGGCAAAGCTTGATCATCCTTCTCTCCACTCGCACAGGGGAGCGAATACATCGTCCGGATTACGGTACGGAACTATATCGTTATCAGTTTGAACAATTAGATCTTACCATGGAGACCATGATTAAAAGCGCTATTGAGAAGGCTGTTCTCTTATACGAGCCTAGAGTCTCGCTTGATCGCATAGAAATTAATAAGGCTTCGATTCAAGATGGCATTCTGATTATCGAACTTTATTATACGATACGTATGAATAATGTCCAACAAGAATTGACCTATCCTATCTATTTTGATTCTAACCGATGAATAAACAATGGAATAAAGATGGATTGACAAGAAAAAAATTGGAGAATGATTTCCGGATACATGAGCCTTTTCAAGTACTCGAGAAAAATCTCTCCAATTTATTGGCTCGTGCCTTTTCGAAATCATCCTTTTTATATCATTACCAATCCTTAGCCATACTCAATGAGATCAAGCAAACAGATACAATCGGGATCGAACAGAGTTTCATTTTGTGGCAAAATGAGAACTCACCGGAAAGTAACAGAGAAATCACCTATCTAAGAAACGCTCTATACCATAAGTTCTCTGATTGGTATCAAAGATTGAATCATCGGATCTTTAGAGATTCCATGTCCGATTTATTTCTGGATATGGAGAAATATAACCAGAGACTTCAGCTAATAACCCTATCCAATCCTAAAACGGTTCGTAGAAGTCTCTACCTATTATTACGTATCCTCCGCAATTTACAAAACAAACGGGAGATTTACATCCAAGAAATCGCTAAAAGCGGAGAGACCGATCCCTCATTAGCTGTTTTAATCGCTTTCTTGAAAAACTATCAATATCTGGTAGATCAGTTCAATAAACGCTGGGAAGCTTATCCGTTATTTTATGTCAACCAAATATTGAAGGAATCTCCCCAAAAAGCGATTATTCCTTCCGCTTGGTTTATCGCCGTGAAGAATAATACCGCACGGCAAGCCCAGTTACCCAAGGGTACAGGTATTATAACACAGGTACCATTTCCTGCGCAAGATATCCAATTTTGTTATCGTACGGACGAAGATTATTCGGTCAATGACATGAAAATAACGAGTATACATTCGTTACTATTGGAAAAAGATCCGAAAAAATATCCAGCGAGCCGATTAGGCTTCGTTACGTCCATCTGGCAAAAACAGTTGAATGACAGGATCGGAAACGTTCCTTCTAAGAAGCCCAATCTGGACTCAGAGCTAATCTTTGAGAACCAATCCTCTATACAAGCCGGACTGATGATCGAATCTCCCATGTTATTACTTCGGGAAGGACATCGGGATATACATATCACATTCGGATTAGAAGAAGACTCCATATCATATTTCAAAGAATTAATCGCTACTACGGAACAATCTTCCCACGAAACCGGGCGTGTATTAAACGACGCTTTCCTATTGGAGTTAAGCACAGAGAAAGGTTGGGCCCCGATATACGCCTACACCTTGACATTCATCAACGAAAACTCCTTTTATCTGAAATTCGTCCTTAATGAGAAATTCGACCCTACAACACCTTGCTCTGAAGCTCATGGTTGCCAAACACGGAACCCAGCGCTCCGTATATTGATGAACACGGATGCTTGGTTATTCCCCTACTCTTGGGTACACCGTATTTTTATTACTAGCTTAAAGATAAAGGTACATGTATCCGGCATGTCATCCTTGAAAATCTATAATCCTCTGGGAGAAGTAGACGCAAGCGTACATTTCCCTTTATTCGGGTTAGAAGCTCAAAAAGGCTCATGGTTCGCATTCGGTAATTATGAGATAGCGATCAAGCCTATCCAATCCATGGGTATTACTTTGCAATGGGCGGATCTACCTTATTCGGAAGGAGGTTTCTATGATTTGTATCAAGCATATAAGACACCTATCGATAATACCACCTTCAAAGTTGAATGGGAAAAACTAACAGACCAGAAATGGGTAAAATTACCGGAAAGTACATCTTGTCTCTTCAATACGAAAAACAAGCATACTTCCCCTAGGGGAAAGCTCTCGGAGTACAGCGAGATCGTTTACGACAAACCGTTCAAAAACATTACGGTCTCCACGGAAGAAGAGCAATATCAATACATGAAAGCCCAGCAAGGCTTCTTCAGGATTAGACTCACAGATCCGAACGGCGGATTCGGGCAGACGGAGTACCGGATGCTCTTTGCGGATATCATGATAAGAAACAGCCATACCCGTAAACAGACCCCGGTGCCCAAACCTCCTTACAACCCTATGATTGAAAGTATAGGTATCGGTTATAGCGCCGAGGAAGAATACTTTTTCAATGGCGATACCCCAAGAGATAGATGCCGTATCTATCATATCCATCCATTGAGGCAAAAGGAATTACATGAAATCGATCTACGTCATCCGTTCCCAATGGTGGAAGTACCCACAGAAGATGGGATTATTCTATTCGGTATTGGTAACTTGATCGGTAACGACCAGATCCGTTTATTCTTCGAGATGGCTGCCTTGAAACGGGAAATCGAAAAAGAATATCTTCCTTGCGTACAATGGTCTTTCTTCAACGGCAAGCAATGGGAGTTTATCAAACCGGGTAATTTACTTTCCGATACAACCGGGAATCTGTTGAATACAGGTTTGGTAGACATCCTGCTTCCCTCACCTATTAGCGAGGAAATGCTTGACATAAATGGAGATTTCTGGCTTTCGGCAAAAGTATCTTGCCACACGCAAAATTGTTCATCCATACGAAATGTCTATCTAAACCCAGTGAAAGCCCGGTTAGAAATCCCCGAAGAAATGGAAGCCCTGATCGGTGAGGAACTCGAAAGCTTCACGGGACTCGTTTCTTTCGAGAAAAGTATGCCGGGACTTACGGATATTTACCAGATCATACCCGCTAAAGGAGGACGTTCGCCGGAAACGCCAGAGGATATGCGGCTCCGGATCACCCAAGAGATGTCCCATCGGAACCGGGCTGTATTGCCTAGGAATTACGAGCAAATAACATTGGCTCAGTTCCCCGAAGTCGAAAAAGTACTTTGCTTGCCCGGAATAGACAGTAAAGCTCAAAACAGGAGCCCGATCGTAACATTGGTCGTGATGCAAAAGGAGAAAGATAAAAAGATCTTGCCTTTATGCGAACATAGGCTACTCATGCGAATCGAAGATTATATAGGTGACAAGACAAGTCCGTTCATTACCGTTGATGCAATCACTCCGGTCTACGAGGAAGTAACCGTTTGCTGTAACCTCCGGATAAAGCCCGGATATCCCGTAGGAGATATACTCCGCCAGACAGAGGCACGCATTAATAATTGTATCGCACCTTGGCGAGATAAGGAAGAGATCCCGGTATTTGGGCTTTCGTTCTCATCGACCGATCTTTATAACTCCATACGAGAGTGTGAAGCCATCGTGGACATTGATATATTAAGCGTAGCGCATGTCGTATATACGGCAAAAGACCAACAAAAGAGCTATTATCTAAACCGCTACCCGGAAGAGGCTAGGCAAAATTTCAACGTTAGCCCTTCCCAACCTTGGTGCATATTAGTTCCTTCTGATAGGCATTTGCTATATATTGACCAAAAAGACGAACTATTGGAACAACTCGGACTCGGATATTTAGGAGTTGGAAGTAATTTTATTATTAACAAATAAAACAAACCGGATATGCCTCGTACAAACAGAAATACACTAAAAGAATACTTTAAGCGCGGAAGTATGCCCAACCAAAAGCATTTCTACGAATTAATCGATTCCATGGTCAATATTTCCGACGACGGGATCGATAAAAATCCGGATGATGGCTTACGGTTAGCTCCTTCCAAGGAAAACAGTCCCGTCATCAGCTTATTCACGAACATACAAGACAATATTCCTGAGTGGAAAATATACCTAGGTAACAATAGCCAACTCCATATCATACGTCAAGGGCAAGATGAACCGATACTATCGCTTCATCCAAACGGTCGTATCGAGATGAACCAACCCGGTATGGATATACGTATCAACGGCAGTCTTTCCGCAACCCGCTTCGACGGCGCGATACGGGGTAAATTTCCCGCAGATGGCGAATGGCATACCCTGCAAATACCAACGGAAGGATGTCGTGCCTACCGCATCATGGCTGGATGCGGTAAGTTAAAAAGCGGACAATACGCATTGGTGGAAGCCACGGCTATCCATTGTTACGGGAAACATCGAAAAATCCGTACGAATCAATCTTGGTTCGGTTCCTTTTTTAACAAGATCAAATTCCGTTGGTACGGCCCCGGACAAAAATGCAAGTTGCAAATACGTAGCGGACGGGATTATGGAGACAACATCTTTGTTTGTTTCCAGATAACCGATTTATGGAAAGATTACCGGATGGATGCCTCCGACCGGAGAAACACCTTTAATCAAGAATAGCCATGGATGATCTGCCCAACCTGCAAGAACTAAAAACGGAGGAATCCATATTCGATAACCTCCAAAAGAATGCCTTGGAAACAATCCGGGAGCTTTCGGGACAATTGTGGACAGACCATGCCCCGCACGACCCGGGAATCACGACTCTGGACATCTTAAATTACGCCTTAAGCGAATTGGATTACCAAATGAGTTTCCCATTAGAACAATATCTCACCGGATCGAATAATCGTTTCAATCCGGAGGATTACGGCTTGTTCAGTCCTGAACGGGTTTCCGGGATGGCCCCTGTGACACCCAAAGATTACCGAGACCATTTTTTAGATCAATTAGATAACACTGATTACTTAATGAACTTATCGGACCTGCAAATCCACCCTTATAGATCCAATGATCAGATCTGCCACGGATGGTTCGACCTATTTATAGAACTCTCGTCCTTTATCTCAGAAGATCAACACAAACAGGAAGAAAAGAAAATCAAGGAAAAGATTGAGGAACTATATCACGCGAACCGGAATTTAGGAGAAGCCCTACACGCAATCCATTTCGTAAGAAGAAAACCTTTATTACTTATTGGAAATATCGATATAGACGGTAGCATCTCTCCGGAAAAAACCTTGATCGCCATTTATACGGAGGCGATTCAATTATTCGCACCGGGAAGTCATTATACAGGTAGTGCGCTTCCCATATACAAGCTTTTCAAAGGGATCAAGCAGATACAAGGGGTTCTATCGATACACTCTTTGGAATTTCAAGGTTTTGAAGAGGGTGAATACGCCTATACATTAGCATTATCTTCCCCTGAGCAAATCAAGATACGACTTTACCAAAACCAACAAGCAGTAGAGATTAATGCCACAAAAGTATTGAATCGTTTGCATTCGCGGAATAATATCAACCATGCGATACGAGAACAGAAAAAACAAGCCAAATCGATCCTCATGGACAGTCGCCATATCCATCTGAATGATTATAGCGTCACAAATGATTTCCCGATTTGCTACAAGGACTCGTTTACCGATTCATTCAAGGCATATCTTTCTATATTCGACCATCTCTTTTCGGAGGGACATAAAGAAATGAACCATCTAAAAGATTGGATGGCCTTAAATATGGGAACCCCCGGTTCCGCTTCTATGGAACAAAACAAAGATCTGCTATTGGATACGTTGGATAAAATCTACGGCGAAAATAGCAACCAGCCTTTTCTCCGCTACTCCCATAAAGAGATAAACCGTCAACGAAGAGTCCGGTTCCTGCGACAACTACCGGAACTTATCCGGGACCGGTATCTAGGCTGTAATCTATTCGACGCAGACTCCCTTTCCGGATTGGAAAGATATCTCTATTCCATACTCGGATGGGAAGATGCGAAAGAGCAAATTTTCATTCTGGAAAACATACTCCTGCATTCACCGAAGGCGACTGATCATCCAGTCCCCTCCCGGGAATTTACCTTAACGGCAATCCTCTCACAAACAAAACGTACGCGGCAACGGCCGGATTTTCAGCTTCGTCTTGAAGAATTCTTGCGAGAGAAGATACCGGCACATCTACGATTCACGGTTCATTGGCTTCCTCCGAAAGAGCTAGCCCTATTTGTCAAAGACTATAAGGCATGGCGAAAAGCGTGGGCCGATAAAGACGACAAAGAGATTGACCGCACCGGAGAAATCTTAAAGAATAATCTGATACGAATAAATATAGAACTTTAAATTTACCCTTATGTCAACCAGATATCGAACTACCTACCACGGCATTTTATTGGGCTTATTACTTCATGTAATCATGGCACAAGCCGTTAACGCCCAAAGAAGTCTCTCGGAGCGATTGGATTATTTCCGGAGTTTAGGAGAGCGGACCGAATTGGAACTGGAAGAGATTCGTACCCCGATCGTCTCCTATCAAGCTCTTATGGACTCGATCACCCAGCGTATCTTAACGGAGCAATGCAGTTATATCGTCTATCCCGCTGAATTGGGGAACGCTTTCACTTTCGTAATAAATCCGGACGCGAACCAAGCGATATTGCGTTTGGGTTATTTACAGTCCCCGAGTTCCTTATTACCAGATCATGTGGAACAATGTGCATATACACCTTGGTTGTTCGGAAACGAGTTATTAACCGCATCCAAGAATAAGGCCAACGCAGATTCTCTCTTCCGCTTCTTCGATGCAATGCCCGGCCCAGTCAAAGTAACGCAAGCTTTGTGGTATTATTTCAATAAAAGAGAACCGGAAAGGATATTGCCTCCCCCTACCGTCGAGAATATGTATTTCTTCAAGGGCAAAACCGGAGATCTGGATAATATGCAATCGTTGCTCAACTCCGATAAACAAGGCTATATCATTTGCCCCGTATGGACAGAAGACGTTACAGGAGTTCTGGATAATCCGGACGAGAATCCCTCCATCAGAGGAAGCGGAACGATTGAGTTTTTCATCAAAGAAGCTCCCCTTTCCATCGCCCTCAACATCACGCCTTGGGAAGAAGACGCCATTGGATACCGGGAAACCGATTTCATCCCATTCGTTTACGACACCACTTACACGCAAGCCGTAAAGAACTGGTTGCTATCCGTGCGTGAGCTGCGTCCCTCCACGATTCGTACGTTCTTCTGTTATTTCGATAAACGTAGCAAAGAAGAGATCGCCACACAAAAGAAAAAGGGAAATTGCAGTATTCCCGTATTCAAGGTAGATGGCGCATCATCGGAAACCGAACGCCTATCCGAACGCCTAAGTCAATACAACCAACGAGCTTTTCCCATCGTGCCGTATTGGTTGCAATCCGTATACGAGCAATTACCGGCAGGCCTTATCCGGAAATTCAGCCGGATGGAATATCTAGGGTATGTAGTAGATACAGAAAGCGGGCAACCTAGTCAAGTAAGCGACTGGCAACAACAGGAGTGTCTGGTAGATATGCCCGTTTATTCGGATACGCCTGTCGATTTGCTGGTCCTATTCCGAAACTCAAAAGCGACGAATGATTTCCTAAGATCGAAAGAATCCCAGATGGCTCTTTTAAATAACTTATTCACAAAGGATACCGGCACGATCAACCGGAACCCGTCTCTCCGGAAACTCAACGGCTTGACTCTTTACTTCCCTGATTTCGATTTTAAGCTGGAGAACCGGAGAGAACTTGTACAATTCGTGAAGTCCACCAGTTTCGTAATTGATTCCTTTTGTGTGATGGGTAATAAAATATATAGAAACTACGATTTAAATGTCATATTCCCTATCAAGGAGAAAAAGCATATCGGTTATCTATCCATTCTATTGAAATACCAATTGGTAGACCGCCTTTGTTTTGTCGATTACGATGAAATGGGCGTTCCTGTAACTACTTGCGAAAATCGAGAGAATAAGCAAGAACCAGTACTCAAGATGGTCATGTATGAGGAAGAATGCGAGGTATCCTTACTAGATAATCTTTTCAACTCTTTATTCTATTTGCTAAATCCTTTTCCGCAAGGCGAGCAACTCACCAGTTGCTCCGATGATCTGGCGCAACTGGCAAATACGGAATTCTCCAACCCGATGCTTATTTATTTCGTATTGGGTGATATATTCCTATTTCTCATACTATTAATCCTAATCAACCTGTATATGACATCCAGTAAGTTCTACATGTTGGCACAACATTATAAGCGATATGTCTTGCCTCTATTACTGGTATTCATATCCGAGATCGTATTGGTATTATACCTAATCACCAATATCGTATCCTCGCGGGAAACTTTCGACATATGGACCCAAATGATACTGTTGGCGCTCCCACTCTTCTTTTTTCTCTTAATCATCGTACCGATCGGGCACCGGGAAAGAGAGCCGTTGCCTTAAATCACCACCGGCCCTCTTTATTCAATTCCCGGCGGATCGCCATAGATAAGATATCGGAATCTAGCCGGGGAGTGTCTTGCTTTAGCAACCGAAGGGCACAACGCCGGATCACATTCGAGATGGAGCCACCCGATAACTCATAAGTAGCTGCCATACGAATCATTTTGTCCGCATCCGCAGGTAGCCAAGAAGAGGGAAGCATTCTACGCCATAATTCCTCACGTAAGTCTTGATCCGGCATCGGGAAATAGATAATAGACTGGAAACGACGGGAGAAAGCTTCATCAATATTACTCTTTAAGTTTGTGGCCAAAACAACGGTTCCCGGGAAATCCTCGATCCGTTGCAGCAAATAAGCGATCTCTTGATTCGAATGGCGATCATTAGAAGTGTTCGTTGAGGTTCGTTTACCGAATAAGGCATCCGCCTCATCGAAAAAGAGAATCCAATTCCGGTTTTCCGCTTGGTCGAATACATTCGCAAGGTTCTTTTCAGTCTCGCCGATATATTTGGAGACAATCATGGAAAGATCGATACGATATACATCCATCCCGTTCTTCTTGCCGATCAAGGTCGCGCAAAGCGTCTTACCCGTTCCCGGCGGGCCATAAAACAAAGTGCGGTAACCGGCCTTCAAAAAACGACTCAATCCCCAGTCCGAAAGGATGACTCGATGACCCGTAATCCAATTATTTATCTCTTCCAACTCCTCACGCACATAATAAGGCAATACGGCATCTTCCCAATTCAAAGCCGTACTAATCCGTTTGGCCGGAAAACCCATATTATAGTCCGGCTTATATTCTCCCTCAAAAGATAAACGGTACAAGAAATCCTCCGATATACGCAGTTGTCCGCTCAAGAACGGTTCACCATTCCCGGCTCCTTCCAAGCCAACGACGTGATACATATGGAACCAATGCTCCTCACGAAATAGACGAACCACTTCCAGACGGCGTTCCACACGATCGCCCGCCAACAGGAAAACGGCCGTCTCGCCCGTTGGCAAGAATCCTCCGTGCGATAGTCCTTTCCAACCGCCAAATTCCGTATAAGGACGGTCAAAATTCTTATTATGCACAAAGAAAATATCCAACACCTGCGGAGAAAGATGAGGCATTAAGGCCAACATCAACACCATCCACTCATCGAAAGTAGGATCGACCTGTTCCGGCAACAACGCCTTCCAAAGCGGTCCTGCCTTCGGGAGTGCGATATCATAGACGGAAGATAAATCGCACTCCTGCCGGAAATACAAACGAATAGAGACATCCAATACCCGCTGGAACCAATCGATCCACTCGTTCATAAGACAGAAGCAGCTTTAGCGCCCATCACATCCGCCTCGTGTTCCAAGGATAAATCATCGTTAACGGCCATTCCACCTACCTCGGTAGTAGGCTGCACACGTCCCTCTGCTTGCTGGATGACGTGTGTCAACTCATGTCCCAATAGCTGCTGTCCGGCAGACGTATCCGGTTTGAATTGTCCCGGGGCGAAATGGATATCCGTACCTTGCGTATATGCCAAAGCCCCAACCTCCGGCGCTTTCGATGAATCCGGGTGTACACGTACCGAAGAGAAATCCGTCCCGAAGGAAGACTCCATGCCTTGGATTACATAATCCGGAATCCCTGTCTGGTTCTTCGTTTGCCGTTGGGCCACAAATTTTCCTTGAAGAAGCTCATCCTCATCTTCCACATCCCGCTGAACGGCGAACTTACCTTGCTGCAAATCATCCTCATCCATCGCGTCACGTTGCATAGTTTCCACCATTTTAGCCTGCAAGACAGATTGTACCCGATTATCTTCCATCAATTGTGTTGATTCACCTTTACGGTTTTGAAAGACCTGCGAAGGTCCTTCTTGAATCTGTATCCGATCCGCATTCATAATGTTATCATTTAATAGTATTTTACCGCCACTTTACTCTAAGCATTTTTTCCATCCATGGAGCTTTAACGAGCTTGAAGTTCCAAGGAAGCGAGTCTAATAAGATGTCAAAAGGCTTCTCCTCGACCGTTAGCATCCAATTATCCTCTTCCATTTTTAACATTCCCTTTCTCTGGATAAAAGTTTTTTGAAAACCTTCCCAGCTTGTATGCCTCATCTTGTCCCAATTCATAAGTACCGCTTTCTTCAATTGTTCCATGATCTCCAATTCATTCTCGGTTAAATCACACGAGCGAGGAAGCGGTTCCGGGCTGTTGTCATAGCCCGTCAAGACTTTGTTTAAGAATAATTCTGACTCCGGAATTTCCTTCTCATCCGTCACAAAACATTGGGACACAAAAATAGCTTTCACTTGGCATTCTTTCGATTTAAAGTCACGCCTGTCATCACTCAAGTAGCCTAACCGATTAAAAAGCATTGGCAGGTAGACGGCTATGATCACTAGGCCCGCATTGTCAATAGACACGCCATGGTCTTTTAACTGGCCATTCAAAACGTTCATATTCATATTATTTTTAAGTTGATATATAAAAACTGACAATTCAGGTAAATTAGTTATATGTCGCCCTATAAAAGTCTCGATCTTACGTAATTCCTCCTCTGGCACAGACTCCCTCAAACGCTGCCAAAAGAGGAACAACAATCCATCCTTGGAATAATTCCGGTAAACGTTGCCGGAAAGAGCCTGTAACCACCCCAACCAAAGGTTCTCTTCCAACCCGAAGCTATTGAGACGAAACAAGCGGATTACCTCCTCTACAAGTAAGCGCAAAGCGGGAGTCGCCCCTGTATATAATTCCTCCAATAATTCCATTTTTTTGGAATTGGACGGATAGATAGCGGGAAAAGCAGTACGGATGGGAAGCTCGGGCGCTTTCCCCGGTTTCGTGCCCAGTAAAGCATCCATGGTACGTGTAAACGCATCCATATTCTCCAACATACACTCATGCAATAACAAGCGCAGCCGAGCAGCATCTCCAAATGTACGATTCTCTTTTACATTCGTAAGGTATTGGATCAAGGATACCTGATTCGGAAAAGCCAGACCGTATTCACGGATGACAAGCAGTAATAAGGAAGCGAAGATACGAGCGGCCTCTATCGGTTCTTCCACCCTTATTCCGGATGAAGGAATATCCTTCAATTGCCGTAATTGGTCCAGTAAGACTTTCGGGTTCGTCTTCTCCAAGTCCCTCACGTACTCGAATAGATCGCCCAGCGGTTCATCGGCACGGCCCGTGATTATAAATTGCCCGAACCGATAGGCTTTCCTCTCCTCATTCAACCAAACAGAGAATAAAGGCTCGGGAGATTCCTTATCCATATCCTCGTACAGCAGATCTATTATCTCACGTAACTCTTCCGGGATCCATGGATGTTCCCCATGTGTTCCCTCATGGAAATAGGAGATCAGCTCCCGCACCGTGATATTATAATGGGCAGAGAACTGTCCCAACACCGAACGTACGAATTGTTTCCGGCTAAAAGCGGACAATGGCGCACTAAACAGCACCAGAAAGATAAATTCCCATTTCAACAGCCGGAACTCGTCACCCACCCTTCCTTCCAAACGCCCTTGCTCTTTCCCCTTATCCAGCGTCTGGGCATACCGTATAATGAAATGGCTTTCCACCGGAACGGTTTGCTCGACCACCGAATAGATTTGCTCCTCGCGCAAGAAACGGATAAAGCAACGGCACAAGCCGGGATTAGACAACCGATCTTTCAAATCTTCCGGGTAATAAACGGATATACCGGCGGGAGAATCATCGATAGCATTCAAGTACAAAGCAATGATCAATTCCCGAACGGCTGGATAAGCCGTTAGCAGTCCACTAGCCAAGGTACGGTAAAAATATCCCAACAACTCCATCACCGTCAGATTATAATGCGCCGCCAACTCCTTTAACACGGAGAAAGCGAACTGATGGCGGGAATATACGCTTCCACTTCTACCGAGAATAACCTCGAAGATAAACACCCATTTCAGCACCCGGAAATCATTCCCGGCTTTCCCTTCGAGCATGCCCAATTCCTTCTCCTTATCCAACGCTCTCGCATAGTCGATGACAAACGGACTCTCCGCAGGGATCACCTGTTCCACGATCAGGTAAATCTGTTCCTCATTATACCCGGATAAGAAAGTCAAGCTCTTCTCCCGCCGCACGAGCAAAGCCTTCAATTCTTCCAGAGAAAAAAGAGAGAAATTTTTAGTGAATTCCTTTTCCGATAATGTCTCTAGCCGGATATCCTTCAAAAGCGACAGTAACTCGGGCATGAACAAGCGGGTAGAGGCGAACTTATCTAAATCATACGTCAGCATCCCCAGTAAATCCACAAAATAAATGGAATAATAGCCGGATAATTCCCGCAGTGCGTACGTCACCATTTGTTTCCGGTTGAAATAGCCTTGATCCTGAGATAATAAATATCCCCATAGGATTATCCAGATAGCGTTTCTGTAATCATTCTTCCCTATCTCCGGACGCTTTATCTCGGGATAAGAGTCTTGCAAGAAACGGGCATAAGCGTTTATAAACGAGCTTTCCGAGGGTACCACCACATGTACCAAACGTTCTTGATAGATATCATCCAATTGAAAGACTAGACGTTTACGAATGGTAAGCGCCTTTCCCTTCTCACGCAGGAAATGACTTAATTCTATCGAAGATGTTCGTACTAATTTATCCAGAAGCTCCGGTAAGGTGAGTCGCTCCTCTTCCAGCCAAGGCCAATACCCGTGCGACATATAATAGGTAAATACTTCCAGCCAAGATTGCCTGATGGGAACAACTGCTATTCGGTCTGGATGCTCTTCTTTACTTCGCAAATAAGAAGCGAAAGTCTCGTCCAGTCTCTCCGCCAGTCTACGGGGGAATTGCTCATAGAATTCATCTTCTTCTAGCTCACCTAGATCCAAATCTAAACTCTCGATCCGGATCAACTCATCTTCCGTATCATAACGGCTTAAAATCTCATCCACGATCCCTTCTAAAGAGGTTCGGTTAAAGGTATCCCAACGACCATATAAATCATGAACGAAAGGTTCCCGATCCGCAACTAAATCTAGTTTTAAGGTGCCTATTGTTATCATATGGTTTGCAGGGTATTTCAGTCTTTATTAGATGCATGCAATATCTATATTATTCTTCGATTAAACAAGTATTATCCAGATTCTTTTCCACAAAAACATATAAAAGTTGATTGTGCCAGAATAAAACTTATGCGTACCTATAGGTAAACCTGATCGGTACCTATTCTATTCTTAAATTATCGCCACTGATTTTACAATCAGCGGCGGCATTTGTATATTCAGCGGCTGTGAATATAAATTCAGCGCCGCCAAATTAAGAAATAGAGCTTATCCGACAAAGAATATATAGGCTCTTGGAGAAGTATTTCCTAGGGAGAGAAGCGTTTTTCCTCCAACAGAGAGAGATATCAAAGATATTTACGTAAATTTGCCATTCAGTTACAATTTATCAACCTAAATTCTTTATTTACATGGAATCTGTAATGAAAAAAACAGCCGCCACAAGCTTGTTAGCCTCTTGTGCGGTATCGCTGGCCTTGTTTTCCTCTTGTGCCAGTCAAGAACAAAACACACTTACTCCCGAGGAAATCGCTGACGGATGGGTCCTGCTTTTTGATGGAAAGACATTGGATGGTTGGAAAGATTACAACGGGACTACATTGACACAGCCTTGGCATGTAGTGGATGGTTGTATCCAAGCCAAAGGTGATGGCAGCGACGCTAGTGGCTACATCGTAACCGATAAAGAGTATGAGAACTTCGAGCTTTCTTGGGACTGGAAATTGTCCAAGGGGGGCAATAGCGGTATGTTGTACCACGTGGTAGAGCGTCCCCAATACGCTGTTCCTTACGTAACAGGGCCGGAGTATCAATTGATCGACGAGCCGAACTTCCCGGAGCCATTGGAAGAGTGGCAGAAATTAGGCGTAGATTACGCGATGCACTTGCCGGATAAATCCAAGATGAAGGTGAATCCGCAAGGCGAATGGAACAACTCCAAGATCGTATTCGATAACGGACATGTGGAACATTGGTTGAACGGACAAAAGATCGTTGAGTTCGAGGCATGGACAGACGATTGGCACGCTAAGAAAAATAGCGGTAAATGGGCCAACGCACCGGAATACGGATTGGCGAAAAAAGGTGTGCTTTGTTTGCAAGATCATGGTTATCCCGCATCTTTCCGTAACTTGAAGATCAAGGAACTTCCCCGTAAGACCGGTAAGGAAGTGAACTTGTTCAACGGCGTGGATTTGACGGGATGGGAACCATACGGTACGGAGAAATGGTACGTAAAAGACGGCTTATTGGTCTGCGAAAGCGGTCCCGACAAACAATACGGTTATCTCGCTACCCGTGATTATTACGATGATTTCGATCTAACCGTAGAGTTCAAGCAAGAGGCTGACGGAAACTCCGGCGTATTCATCCGCTCTTTCGTAGAGGAAGGCGTGAAAGTAAACGGCTGGCAGGTAGAAGTAGCTCCGAAGGGTCACGATACAGGTGGTATCTATGAGTCGTACGGACGTGGCTGGCTGGTTCAGATTCCGGACGAGAAAGAGAATATATTGAAAGAGGGCGATTGGAACACGATGCGTATCAAGGTACAAGGCGACAACGTACAGACTTGGCTGAACGGACAGGAAATGGTAAACTTGAATGACGAGAAGATCGGAGCCGGCAAAGGCCGCATCGCCCTTCAGATTCACGACGGTGGAGGCATCAAGGTTCTTTGGCGTAATTTAAAACTTACGACATTATAATAGAACGAAACTAGATTATAAACCCAATAAGGTGTTTCAAAAGAAGTCTTTTTGAAGCACCTTATTTTTATCATTGATAACACGCTCTTTTATCACTGGATTTTATGAATAAACTTATCTTTACAGCTATCCTTTCGGGATTTGCCGGTCTCTACGCCATGGGCCAGAACGAGATCCGGCTTATGGACATGGACCTAAATAAATCCTACCAAACCTACGGTGGCGCCGTCAAAGGGAAATCAGTTACCAACGAGCCCGCCTCCATACAAGGAAAAACGTATGATGACGTGATCGGGGTACAAGCCAAAAGCCATATCAAGATCGATTTACACAAGAATGCGTCACGCTTTCAAGCACAGGTCGGGATCGCCGACTCACATATCGATTATACAGATAAAAGCCTCACGGTTATCCCTTTTGTTGACGGAACGAAAATGTATTTCGATACCCGAAAAAACGCCAAGACATTTGTTGGTCTAGAAGGTAAAGACGGAAAGGTACATCCGGGCTCGGTCTTATTTATCTTGAAAGGAGATGACAAGGAGCTTTATAACAGCGGTATCGTCAAACTTGGCGACGCCCCGAAAACAATCGATATCCCCCTAAATGGCATAAAGATATTGGACCTTATCGTAGAGCCTACCGACGATGGCCCCAGCGGAGATCATGCCTTATGGATCACGCCCCAAATAGAGTATATGGAGATCATCCCCTCGATCATCTCCACAAGCTATCAAGGGAAAGGGCCGGAGGTATCATCCGGTACGGAGAAGAAATTACTTGATAAAATCAAGCGATTGCCCCAACAAGGGCTTCCTTTGGAAAACACCTCTTTCGACTGGCTTTTACAACCCTCACGATCCAAAGCCGGCATATATGCGACTCCCGATGGCAAAAGCATCTTATTGTCAAACGGAATGGTAGCACGTATGTTCCGTGTCTTGCCCAATCTCTCCACTCTAGATATCTTTAACCGGATGACCGGAGAAAGTATGCTTCGTGCCGTAAGTAGCGAAGGCAGTTTGACGATTGACGGGAAACGTTGGGAACTTGGCGGGCTGGCCGGCCAGCCCGAGCGCGGATACTTCCAGATGGAATGGGTCGAGCAGATGACTACCCGCTCCGGTTCTTTTCTCATTGAGGATTTCCGCATAGAGGAGCTGCAGGAAGATATCAAATGGGCCAGAAGCCGCTGGGCACTGAATAAGAACGTACCCACAGGGAAAAGACTGACTTTCGTATTGAAAGGAGAGAAAGAAACAGAAGGTGTCACCGTAGAACTCCATTACGACTTATACGATCATATCCCGGTTATCCGGAAAAGTATGGAGGTTACCAACAAGACCCCGCAGTCCATAGATATCGATGCCTTTCAATTGGAATATCTGGCATTCGCCGAACCGGAGTCTCCCGGCGGTGGAGATCCCTCCAAATTCAGGCTCCCGAACATACATATAGAAAGCGATTATGCTTGTGGCGGAGAGTTTACCGAGCGGGAAACCGATATCACGGAGAAATGGGTAGCCGATCCGGAATATACCTCCCAACGCAACTATCCTTTGCTCACGCCTTGCATATTAGACGTATCGCCCAAGCTAGGTCCCGATTATACCCTAGCGGCGGGCCAGGAGTTCAAGTCCTTCAGCGTATACGAGATGCCGTTCGACAGCGATGACCGGGAACGGAAGGGCTTGTTCAAACGACGCTTTCATTATACGGTAGCTCCATGGGCTACGGAGAATCCGATCTTCATGCACCTTACCTCTTCCGATCCGGATGTTATTCGTACCGCTATCGATCAATGCGCTACCGTGGGCTACGAGATGGTGATCATCAGCTTCGGGTCTGGATTGAACGCCGAGGATATCTCGGAAGAAAATATCGCCAAATATAAATCCTTGGTAGATTACGCCCGCGGCAAAGGTGTAGAGTTAGGATGTTACTCCCTCTTATCAAGCCGTTGGATCAGCGACGAGGTGGATGTTATCAATCCCAAGACGGGCAAACGGGGAGGCATGCGTTTCGGTAGCGCTCCCTGCCTGTGCAGCGATTGGGGATATGAGTATTTCCATCATATACGAACCTTCTTCGAGCGTACGGGCATGCGTTGCTTCGAGCACGACGGCTCCTATCCCGGCGACGTATGCGCCTCCACCCACCATACCTATCATAAAGGGCTGGAAGATTCCCAATGGAATCAGTTCCATAAGATAACCGATCTCTATCGTTGGATGTGCGAGAATGGCATTTATATCAATGTTCCCGATTTCTATTTCTTGAACGGGTCTACCAAGACAGGCATTGGTTACCGTGAAGCCAACTGGTCGCTTCCCCGGGACCGGCAGATCATCCATGCCCGCCAATTGAATTATGATGGTACATGGGATCGGATGGCTTCGGCATGCTGGAGCTTCGTTCCTCTCGTGGAGTATCAAGGAGGAGGAGAGGCCGCCACCTTGGAGCCCCTCCACGAACACTTGTTCGAATACAAAACACATATGATGCAAAATTACGGAGCTGGTGTCCAAGCTTGCTATCGAGGGCCACGCCTATATGATACCCCGGAAACCCAAGCGGCCGTAACCGAGGTTATTCAATGGTATAAGAAATACCGCGATATACTCAACAGCGATATGATCCACTTACGCCGGCCGGACGCACGAGACTGGGACGGGTTCATACACGTCAATCCTCACAAGAAGGAGAAAGGTCTAGCCATGTTCTTCAATCCGACCCATCAAGAGATCACCCGTACGATCCATATTCCACTCTATTATACCGGCCTGACACAAACAGCCCGCATCCGGGAAAAAGAGTAAAAGCCTGTCACCTACAAACTGAACCGGGACTATACGGTGGAGCTTACGGTTAAAATCCCTGCCAACGGATATACTTGGTATGTGGTTGAAGCAGCCGATTAGAACTAAAATGGCCGGGATAATCGCTACCCCGGCCATTTTATCTATCTATAGACTTCTTTATCTACGTCCGTTACCTAGATGTTTTCTGCCATGTTTATTCCCTTTAGGCTGCTGTTTTTCCAGATATTGTTTGTATTGTTCCTCCGTCAATATTTTTTTCATCTGGGCGTTCTTATCCTCACGCATGGCCAACATCTTTTCCCGTTGCTTCTCACGCTCAGCCTTCATCGCCTCACGTTCTTTTTGAGCCTTTTCCATATACTCTTTTTGAAGTTTACGGAACTCCACCGCTTGTTTCTCATCCAGCTTCAAGTCGGCGATCATCTTCTCGCAACGTGCGGACGGATCCATCTTACGCTTGTCCATACGCCTGTTCTCACGAGCGAACACAGAAGTTGAACTCAACAATACAACCAAACACAATCCTATTACCTTTTTCATAAACTACTACTTATTACTTTTATTATAAATTACCTGTTTATGAAGCGCTTCGAAAGAATAGACATCGATAAAAAGGAAAGGTTTAATCGGAAATAACATTTAACATCTTACCACAGGCCATTTAACATCTCGGAATCTCCAAATCATCCTTACTGGGTAATGCCGGGAATTTAGCGTGTGGTTCCGCCTGATACCAGAAAGTAGTCGATGAGATATCCGACTTCTGGTTATTATACCTACCGTCGTGCCGCCAACCCAAATCTTGAATCGTAACCTTCAGATCCTTTTCAAAACGAACCGGGTCCAAGATATGCCAGCGATACAAGCCGAACGCCGTAACAGCCCGATATAGGCCATCCGGACGGATCACTTGGTGCATTCCCGCATAAGGAGTGGTGAATTCTTGGTACTGATGTGTTTTCTGATTCTCGAAGTTATACGAACCGCAGAAATAATCCTCCGTACCTGTTCCACAGATTGTCGGGTATTCCTTGTCGCCATCCATATAGAACTTGATCTCTCCTTCACCCCACCAACAGTTATCATTGACACGCCAAGCCAAATAAGTTCCAACATATTGTCCCTTTCCCTTGATTCCATCCACCAACGTATGGCTAGAGCCTTGTGTCGGGTTGGAACGACGGAACTGTGCATGGAAATATCCCTCATCCTCCGGCACTTCCGTCAAGGTATAATTAATTTGGTAATACAAACGCATCTCTTCCGCATTGTTAATATTCTCCAATGTTATGCGTGCTTTCTTACGGAACGGCATCTTCCAGTAGCAATTGAAAGCGCTCCCGGGGTTTACACAGACCGCTAACGAAGATAGTTGGGCATACTCATTAAAAGCACTGGCGAAGAAATCCCCGACCGGACATTCAACCGAAGGCTCTTTCTCGTCGTCCCAATACATACGGAGTATCGAGAATCGCCAGTTGCCAGTGGGAGTCATCCATATCTGCTGGATAGCCCCCGGGCCATCAATCTCCGCGATGGTAACTGTCTCCCCCGGTTTCACGATAATAAAAGGATTTACTTTCCAGCCTTTCCCCAAATCTTTCGCTGGGCCGGCCGCATTCGCCTTATTCCGGACATCCTTATCTCTCACGGGATCAGCCATCGCTCCTTTCCCTTTCTCCCCCGTAAAATTCTCCGGACTGATCGAACGACTCTGCGCATTCGACAAACGAGAAAGGTTTCCCATATTCATATCCAACCCGTTAAAAGGATACTGCTGGGCATTCGCCCAAAAACTTAACAGCAAAAAGGCTAACAGCAAAACATTGATCTTCTTCATAATGACTTTTATTATTTAAAATTTATACATCGTCTACCTATCATCCGCCTCCAAAATTAAGATCCAATCATTTCCCCTCTCTCCCGCTTCTCCGGGCGCATTGAATGTACGAATTCCCTTATTCTCGACCGGTCCGATCAAGGTTCTCGCCCCATTCCTCGGATTGAACCAATAAGCTTTACCTAAAGATCGCAATTTACTCATTTGTATTCTTACATCCTGCCCTTGACTCAAATAAACTAAAATAAAAGTCTTATCTTTTGCTAAAACGGGAGTGATATAGCTTGCGTCATTGTAATTAATTCCGAACAGGACGGATAGATCCGGACGGAAACGATCTAACGGATACATCGTAAACAAAGACTTTACATAGCGCATACATTCGGCTCCCGGCCTATCCAACGCACCATCCCAAAACGTAAGGCATGGTACATGATATTTACCACCCGGCTTATACATTTGCCAAATAGCGTTATTCCCATATGTATATCCGGCAGCTCCAGAGAAATAAGTCCAATAAGCCTGCATACGAATATCATAGTCATCGTAAATTCCATCCGTAAAATAAGTCGTATCCTTAATCAATCCGTTATCACCTATTATGTCCTCCTTTTTCTTCCCGAACTTAGCATAATCAAAATATTCCCAGAAAAGAACCGGTATGTCCTCGTATGAAGGTTCCGCGTTTACAAACGGTTTAATCGGGTTCAATTGAGCATACATACCCGAAAAACGATATACCGGATCCATCCGGCGGTAATGCCCGCTTTGGAGAATATTGAATGATAGCCAAGACTCATTGTGGAACCAATAATGCGAGGAAATCTCTCCCGTCGGATGATAGGACATTAGTTGTGTTCCTCCATTTCCCTCCTGAATTCCTTTCGCCATAGATTGCCAGATCTCGAACTCCTTATCCGTAACCACATTTCTATCACCACCAAGAATCCATATTACAGCTTCATTTTTATATCGGGTTCCCAGTATTTTCCCGTATGTATACGCATTATCTGGATTAAACAATGCTGGATTTCCGTCTTTCTCTACCACATTGTTTGCCCAAGTAGGTAGAAGCCCTATATACATTCCTCGTTTGCCGGCCTCTCGAATCACAAAATCCACCAACTCAAAGTACCCTTCCGTGATTTGGGTAGGGTCTTTATCAACCAAGGGCAAATATCCATACGCATTCGGTTTATCCAAACCATCCAGTTCAGATAAGATAACAGCCTGTATTACCGTAAAGCCCTTTTCTTGCCGGTTATCCAGATAATGAACGATCTCCTCCTTATCCAATACATGAAATAACTCCCAAGCCGTATCCCCCAGCCATAAAAAGGCACCGCCCTCTTTCTTATAAATAATAGGATCGTTCGGACGGACAATCAAATCTTGAGCCAAACAACCCAATACACAAAAAGCTAGACAAAACAAAAGATATTTTTGCATACTAATTCTTTTTAAGATTAAAAACTTACATTATAAATCTCCACGGACCCCACATTATCGAAACAAGAGGCTGGGCCAACTTTCCCATTCTCACAATCTAACCGAACATTCCGTAAAATCACTCGATCTAAATTATGAAGGTAAAGCCCCCAGCAAGGGAGCGCACGATAATCGGTCAATGGCTTCGAGGGAGTACGTCCTACTATTTCTTGATCTTTGTTTCCAACATACGATAAGGAAACATCCGAAAGCCGGACATCTTTCAAACTACTATCTCCCCAACTCTCTACCGAGGCGGCCGCTTTCATTAAACGTGTACCTCTTATATGCTCCAGACAGATCCGCTCTCCCCGGTTCCCCTCATTCAATGTGACTAGAAACGGATTATCCAATTGATCAAAAGAACAGCTAGATATCAATATATCCTTTACTTCCCCAAACGCAGGGAACCATGCGCCCGGTTGGAGCAATATCCCAGAAAGCATATTCCTACGTTTTTGTTCACCGGAAGTCCGATGTGGATATTTTCCCGGACCTCTAAATTCACAATCAACGATCTTTAAACCAGTAGCCGGCATTATCAACCTTATCCCATTGCACGATGAGTTCATATAGCAATTCTCTATTACCATATTCTTCCATAGCCCACCCGCAACAGCATCATCACCCGTATAAAAACGGCAATTTCGGATACGGATATCTTTTCCGCCACGAATATGAATCCCATCCCATCCTTCCTCCACTAAAAGATTATCGAAAGAAGCCCTTTCAATATCATAACTCATAAAAGCATAGTTCGATGCTCTTCGTAGTTTAACTCCCGATATCTTAATCCCTTTCGATCTCGACAAAAAGAGAATATGAGGGCCTCTCATCCCTTCTTCACCTTTTTTATCTTGAATATGGGCACCATCGATTACCCCCTCTCCTGTAATTGACACACCTTCAACTTGATCTCCTAAAAGCAATGCCTTGTTCCAATTCCGGGGTTTTACTTTATAATAAGCCTCATCTTGATTAAGATCGGATATAGAACGGTACTTTTCCAGATTATTTATGCCTTTCACTACGGCATTACTTTCTAAGAATAAGTTTACTTTACTTTTCAGCAGAATACTTCCTGTCAAAAACGTTCCCTCCGGAATGATAACCGTTCCTCCCCCTCTCAAGGAACAAGCTTCTATTGTCCTGTTGATGAACTGGGTATTGTCTGTTATTCCATCTCCTTTAGCTCCAAAATCCACGATATTATAGGTGCTATCATCATTTGAGGCCCAACCTATCCGCATAAAGAGCATAAGCAATACAAAGAGACTCCCCCGAAAGACTCTTACTTTCGATACATCTATCATCTTCATTATTCAATAAGATTTAATATGATCATAAAGGAATAAAAAAAGAATAGGATTAGCGATCCCAAGAGAACTATCCTATTCCTTTTCTTTGATGAACTTTTCAACAAGTTATATCTACTCGTTCTCGTAACCTATGCTTTGTGTCATATTCGGATTATTCTCCATTTCAACCTTGGGTATCGGGAAATACAAATCTTTCGCATCATAATGCGGATTACCAACACGTGTCTTTCCATACCAACGGCTAATCTCCTCATCCAAGACCTTCCAGCGGCAAACATCTTGCCAATGTTGTACGCCCTCACCGCAGAACTCCATGAAACGTTCCTCCCGAATCGCATCTCTCAAAGCTTCTCCACTAGCCGTTATATCATGGGAACTATCTCCATTATAAGCTCTTCTTCTTACCAGATTCATATAGTTCCGGGCATTTACCTCATCTCCCGTAGCCTGACAAGCTTCCGCATACATCAAATATACATCCGCCAAACGCATCAAATACATATTAATACCAACCCCTAAATTCAACTCATTCACCGTACTTTTCAACGGATTGTATTTTCGCATGCTCCAACCTTGAATGTCAGCCTCCGTATCCTTATATTTCAGAACCTGCGTCTGCTGTCCATTCATAATAACAGGAGTTCCCGGACGCAAAGCGGCGATATCCAGACGAGGATCTCCATTAAAACGTTTAATATTCGCATCATGAAAGAAAATATTACCCCAACCGGCCGCCTCAACATCTCCACTTGCGTTCTGGAAACATAAGGCAGCGATCAATCCATATTGAGAACCTTCTCCATACCAAAAATATCCGGAAGTATCCCCATTACGGAAATTAATCTCTAAGATCGATTCTCTATTAAATTTCTCCTGATCCTCATTAAACATCTTCGCATATTCATTGAAAGGGAGCAATTCTTTTCCGGAAGAATCAATAACCTCTTTCAACGCTTTCTTTGCCGCATCATAATTACCCATATACAAATTCGCTTGCCCGATGTAACTAGCAACGGCAACAGAGGTTGGACGTGGATAGTCCGCCCGCTCTTCCCATACGGCAGGTAGCAAAAGTTTGGCTGCCTCATAATCTTTCAAGATCTGATCGTAAACCTCGGCCACCGTGCTACGTTCTATATTTAGCATATCCGGAGTCGATGCTACCTGTAAACGAACAGGTACACCTTTTTTATCGCCATCCCCGTTGCAAGGATATCCCTCCCCAAAAAACGCTACTAACTGTTGGTGTGCCCAACCTCTCCAAAACAAAGCTTCTCCCTTCATCTGCGAAAGTCTTGCTAAATCCGCATCCGTAAACTTCTCCTTGTCGATTCTTTCCAATTGCTCCAATACGGTATTCGCACAAGAAATCATTTTATAATAACCAATCCATAACGTCCCAATGTAAGCATTATCAGAAGTCACTTGATTGGTCGCCAACTGGTTCCAGTTGGCGTCACCAGTCCAAGCCATATCTACCGTATGATCCACACAGAATGTCCCTTTCGCCATAACCCTTTTTCCATACAAAGGCACAGCGACCATATTCGCATAAACTGAAGTTACGATAGTCTCCATATCCGCCATAGATTTAGGGTAGACACTTGGAGATAACGCACTGGGATTTGATAAATCCAGAAAACTATCCGAACAACTATTAAAAGTTAACGCAGCAGCTAATAATATAACTAATTTCTTCATCTTCCTATTAATTTAGAGGGTTAAACTTAAACCGCCCATAATGGTGCGGGTGGAGGGAGCCCGTTTCACAGAATACATATTTCGTTCCAAATATCCACCACCCAATTCAGGATCTCCTTGGAACTTTGTGATAATAAATAAATTATCGCAGTTAATATAAAACTTCAAACCTTCTATCTTCAAATGAGAAAGTATTGATTTCGGTAAATTATAGCCGAAATGTAAATTCTTCAATTTAAAGAAAGAACCATCCTCCACAAAATAAGAGGAGACATTCTTGAAGTTTCCATTCGGATCCTCTTTCGTTACTCGAGGATGTGAAGTAGCCCGGTTCGTCGGACTCCACGCCTCATATACCTTATAAGTCGTATTATAGTCGCCATAGAAACTTCTTTCATAAAGCTTAGCGCTATTAAAGACATCAACACCTGCGTTTCCTAACCAGCCCATACTTAAATCAAAGCCTTTCCATGACAAATTTATATTCAATCCATACATCAAATCCGGCCAAGGATTACCGATATATGTCTTATCCTCATTCGTCACCTTTCCGTCTCCATTTAAATCCTTATATTTCAAATCACCCGGAGCCGTACCTGCTTGTTGGTACAATCCATCCGGAGATTGAGCGTTTAAGGCATCGATTTCCGCTTGGTCTTGAATAATGCCATCCACTACATACCCATACATCTGTCCCATCGGTTGCCCATTTTCCGTACGATAAATAGAACTATTCAAAGCCGCATCGCTTCCAGCCCAAATGATCGGATTCACTTGGTCACTTAACTTTACCACTTTGTTCTTGTTGGTAGACAACGTAAAAGCCACGTCATACCTGAAATCTTTATAGGAATCCCTCCATTGAACCATCCATTCGAAACCTCTATTGCTTATCTTTCCGATATTAGCCCGATAAGAAGAGGTCTCGCTAAATGGTTCCGAAGAAGGCCCGGCAGAAGGTGGCACACCTACTGAATACAGCATATCGGAAGTTTTCTTATCATAATACTCGATTGTCGTATTCAAGCGATTATCCAGAAAACTTGCGTCAACACCTATATTCCATTGGGCCACGTCTTCCCATTTAATCGTAGCATTCGCAACATTTGAATACCAGAATCCTCTCTGCGTATTTTGCCCATCATATGAATAATATAGATAATTATTCGTAAAAGAAGGTTCATACAAGAATTGAGGAATTGTATTGTTACCAATTTTACCATAACTTCCTCTCAGTTTTAATTGAGACATCCATGTTATATTATCCTTTACAAAGCTCTCTTTTCCCACATTCCAACCAACAGAAGCCGAAGGAAACACACCAAACCGATTCTCTGGACCAAAGTTATCATAACCATCCCGACGAATACTAGCCTCTAGCAAATACCTGTCATCATAAGCATAGTTTACACGAGCGAACTGGGATAAACTACGACCTTCCGTTTTCGTTCCGGATACATCTTTATCTCCCGTACCTAAACTAATATCATCCGAAGGCTGAACCAAGAAGCCGTTTTTCCAACCACCTGCCGAAGAAGCCGTCGCCCGATAAGCCTCGTAGCCAACCATACCTTTTACATAGTGTTTCTCCCCAAAAGTATGATCATAAGTCAATGTATATAACATACGTAAATCATAACCGGAGCCATAATCTTTCGAGTAATAATCCTGTTGAGACAAAGATCCCAAATTCCATGATTCTAAGAACAAATTATTCGCATGGGAGTCAAAATTGGCAGAGAAATTCGCTTGGAATTTTAAATCATTGATAATCTCCCAATCCAAAATCGCATTTGCCCGGGCCCAAAACCTACGTTCATTCGCATGATGCGACATTAGTGTAGCCACATGATTAGGTCCCTCGTAGTAACCACCTGCCGGATGTTTCCCCCAACCTCCACCAGCTTCGTTGGTATTATCATAAGGCACCATCGTAGGAACTTGGCGGTAATAAACATAATCATTATTCGTCTGCCCATACAAATGGGGATCCGTATTATTAAAACCAACAGTCAGGATCTCAGAAAATTTCACACGTTTACTTATATTTGTCTGGCTAGCCACACGAAAATTACCCGCATCCTCAAATGAATAACGTTCGATAAACTGATTCTTGTAGAACTCCGCAGACATATTAAATGTAGTTTTCTCATTACCACCTGTCATCTGTAAAAAATAGTTTTGCCTAAAAGCATTACGCCAAACCAGATCTTCCCAGTCTGTATCTGGTAGCGAAGCGGGATTATCCCAGCCGGAATTGGGATTATTAGGGAAGCCTGCCGCCAGTTTCCGGTCAATAAAGTCTGCGGTATGCAGCATATCCGGCAAATCGATCGGAGTCTCTATTCCAAAGTTTACTCTCGCATTAATAGAAAGTTTCCCTATCTTTCCTTTTTTAGTGGTAACAAGGATCACACCACCTGCTCCCCGGGCACCATAAATAGCAGTAGAAGCCGCATCCTTCAAGATCTCGATAGATTCTATATCATTAAAATTAGGAGCGCTACCCGGCACTCCATCCACGATCCACAACGGATCCGCGCCATTGATAGAAGCCGCTCCACGAATGATAATGTTCCCATTGGAAACATTGACACCAGCCACACGTCCTTGAATAACATGCGACACATCCATATTTAAATCATTAAAATCATCCGTCTTAATAGAAGCCACAGATCCCGTTACATTCGACTTCTTCTGCACGCCATAACCAACAACGACTACCTCATCCAGTTTTTGAGTATCTTCCTTCAAGTTTATCATTAAACTTGATTTTCCGTTCACTGCTACATCTTGAGTATTAAACCCAATATACGAGATCTGTAAAATACCGGTATCATCTATATTTAATGAGAAATTTCCCGAGATATCCGTTACCGTTCCATTCGTAGTCCCTTTCTCAACAACATTCGCTCCGATAATCGGTTCGCCGTTACTATCCACCACAGTACCAGATACCTGCTTTACTTTACCTGCAGTCTTTAAAGTTACGACAATTGAATGGCCTGTCATCGTATATTGCAAGTCCCTTTGATGCAATACATCATCCAACAAACGCTGAATCGGCTGATTCGTCACGTTTAAAGTTACCTCCTTCTTTCCTTCCACTATAGCATCCCGATAAGAGAATATATATGTGGTTTGCTTCTCTACAGCCTCAAAAAATTGCTTTAATGTAGCATTCTTCATGGAAAGAGTGACACTTCCTGTCTGAGCTAATACCAAAATAGGATTAAAAAACAGAAATAGAGCAAAAAAAATTATATAGCTACATTGATTTTTTCTACTTTTGAACATATATTATTTTTTTAAATTGATACAATCCGTTTTATGGCCTAATCGCCATTCTCGTAAATGGAGTATTAATTGGGGAACCGGAAAATCTCGACCATTTTTCGGTTCCGTTTTTATTATGAAGAATCTTGTCGCATAAGAACTGATTTAAGGTTGTACATTTTTATTTTCACTCGCTCAAGGATGTATAAAGATATCATCTCCTCGTACATCATATGTAAAGTCATAATGCCTCTCTAAAAGGTCCATTACCTCTACGATATATTCACTATCAAAATTTCCGGTAAATAAGTCATTCGCTAAAGAAGAATCATTCAAATGGATATTCACGCCATATCTACGCTCTAGTTTAGCCAAGACATCACTTAATGTCGTTGATCGGAAAACGAGATCTCCTCTTAACCATGCCGTTTCAAATCGATTATCTGTTTTCTCCACGGTTATAATACCCGATTCTTTATTGAACAATGCTTTTTCATTCGGTTTTAGATAAACGACACGAGAAGGCTCTGAACAAGTCTGTATCTTGATCCGTCCCGATATCAAGGCCATTTCCATGACATTCTCCCGTTCATACGAATACACATTAAAACTTGTGCCCAACACTTCTATATCCAGATATTTTGTATGTACCACGAAAGGTTTATCCTCATTCCGAGTCACCTCAAAATAGGCCTCTCCCTCTAAATTAACCTGTCGAAGCTCTCGACCGAAATCGTGAGTGTAACTTAAGCTCGATTCCGCATTTAGTTTTACTTGTGTTCCATCCGGTAAAGTCACCCCCGATCTTTCCCCTCTATCGGCATGAACCACTAAATTACCAATACCCTCCTCCTGATTGACTGGATTGAAATATAAATAACCAGACAATACACTTAATAAAGGTATTAATAGTATTGCGGCGATACGAGCCAGTTTCCTAAACACCATAACGAATCGTTCTTTTCTCGTTCGATTTTGAATCCCGCTGAACATATCTCGTATGATTCTCTCATCAACCTCTTCAAAGGGTCGCCCATTTTCCCATAAATGAGACAATGACAACGATAATTCATCATCATCAGACAAATTAACCAAAAGCCGTAGTGTTTTCAACTCTTCCGTAGAGATCGTATGATCCATGTACTTTGAGAGCAAATAATATGTATGTGATTCCTGCATAATACCCTTTTTATAAGGTATACACATGAGCCGTTAATTTATAACATGTCTTTTTAGATGTTATAAAACATAAGAATATTATTTTTTCAATTTTATTTATCCGATAAAGAAAAGAGAGAACAGCAAAGCATACTTACCGAGCTCCTTTCTTAAAACATGTAAGGCTTGCGATAACTGGTTACGCACAGATTGTTCTGAAATAAAGGCTTTAGCCGCTATTTCTGTTATAGTTATACCTTGTTCCTTATTTAACTCAAACAGTTCTCGTTGGCGAGGTGTCAACTTTTGTTTCGCTATTTCCAGTCTATGGTTAAATTCCTCAAAAGATAATTTACGTTCAATCGCTGTTTCCTCTCCATCTCCAGACTCATTCAGTACAACATCTTCCAAAAAAAGTGGACTATTTGCCTGCCTACGAAACTCATTCAATAATTGGTTCTTGGCCATCGTAAATAGGAAAGCACTGAAAGACATATCTAAATCAATCTGTTCTCTCCGCACCCACACTTTGATAAAAGTCTCTTGTACAATATCTTTTGCAAGAGCATCAGAATGAGTCAAGTGCAATGCGAACGCATATAGGCGTGAAGCGTATGATTCATACAGTTTCGTAAAGTCTCTGTATGAACCGCTTCGTAATCGTTCTAGGTATATCCGTTCTACATCCATCTCCTCTAGCACATATATTGACCGAACAAATATAAAATAAAAAAATAAGAAGAGGTTATTTCCTCTTGAAAAGAAATAACCTCTATCTATTACGGATACTCTTTAACTAAATGACATCCAACAGTAGTTCACGACCTTTCTATGTTCTCAGAATGGCATACTAGGTAAACTAAACCCATTATTATAAGTATGCTTAATCCACTCATTCGCAACATCAAGAGCATTAAAGTCCGCAAAACGACGATCAAAACGAGGATCACCATCAACAACTTTAAAATCATCAACTGTTACAATCTTAATTGTGTCAGTAGGAGATATATTGGTAAATTTCATATTCTCTCCATCCCATAACAATTCTCTATGTAGTCCATGAAGACCAGAAAGACGTACCGCAAGAACTCCCATTACTACCATTTCATTAAAAGGTCCGGAGAATTGGAAATTTGAAGATGATTCTACTCGGTTTTCTGGAGATTCTTTACAAGCACGAATCCAATCTTGCTCATGGGCATTCGTAGCCCAAATATTGCCATTACCACCTTTAACTCTTGGTATTGAAGGCTTAGGTTGATTAAAATGTTCCATATCAGATACGGGCAATAAAGTTGGATTCATTCCATAACAGCCAGTCATGATTTTCCCTTTTGTCCCAATAAAAATAATACCACCATTTTCATCTCCCATCATTTGTCCATCTTTTAATTCCTCTGGACGAGGAGGCATTAAACCTCCATCATACCAATATACCTTAACCTCGGGCATTTTTGTGTTTCCTTTTGGGGAACGAGCTGGAAACGTATAAGTTACAACTTGTGCATGAGGTGGCGAATATAAATTGCTCAAGGTTGAACTGCCTATCACACTTATCGGATACTTCAAATCAAGTGCCCAATAAAGTGGGTCCATAATATGGCAAGCCATATCTCCTAAAGCACCCGTTCCAAAATCCCACCATCCTCGCCAATTCCAAGGCGTATAAACTGGATTATATGGTCTTTTTTGCGCTGGCCCAATAAACAAATCCCAATCAAGAGTCTTCGGGCATTTCAGATTATCGCTAGGTTGCATCAATCCTTGAGGCCAAATTGGACGATCTGTCCAACAATGAACTTCATATACTTCCCCAATAACACCGGATTGAATCCACTCTGCTATTTGACGACACCAATCAAAAGAATTTCCTTGATTACCCATTTGTGTCGCTACTTTATATTTTTTAGCGAGTTTTGCTAGTAAACGAGATTCATAAACAGAATGGGTTAAAGGTTTTTGAGTATAACAATGCTTCCCTAATGTAATAGCATGAGCAGTAACTCCCGCATGTGTATGGTCTGGAGTAGCAACCAATATCGCATCAATTGATTTTCCGAACTCATCGAACATAACACGCCAATCTTTAAATTTTTTTGCTTTTGGATAATCATTGAAAGTCTTCTCTGCATATCTCCAATCTACATCACATAAAGCCACAATATTCTCTGTACTCATATTCCGTAAATTACCACGGCCCATTCCCCCGACACCAACTCCAGCAATATTCAATTTATCACTTGGTGAAGTAAACCCATGCCTTTTACCTAAAACAGAGTTTGGTACGATCGTTAAACCTGCTGCTAAAGCTCCTGTCTTCAAAAAATCTCTTCTTGATATATGTCTCATAATAATGATGATTTTAAAGTTGTTTCAGTTGAATATTCCTAAACCAAATATTAGATTCTCCATGTTTCCCTTGCAAACCAATATAACCTTTTGTTGGCATATTCGCATACGGGATTGGTAGCCATTCCGGAATCTCTGTTCCATCTGGATTTGTTGTTCCAGAAGTCCAATCTGCTAAATTAGCCGAAACAATATGTTTCCCATTCAATTCGATATCTATCTGCTGACCTTTAGCAGTGACAATCATGCGGTTCCATTCTCCCGGTTTCTTCACGACCAATTGTTCATTTGCTCCTTTATGTCCATAAATAGAACCACAACGCCAATATTCTGGATATGATTGCCATTCAGGATGATGATCATCCGCTATTTGAATCTCAATGGAAGATGGGATCCAATTACCCTTATCCGTACAATAAATCACAACCCCACTATTTGTATTCACATCTGTCTTGAATTCTAAATCCAAGATAAAATTTTCATACTGCACCTTCGTCCAAATAGATTGATCGGCAGTGGCAGTAAGTATGCCATTTTTAAAGGTCCAAACCGAACTATCATAATCAGCATTTGATAAATCTTTGTCAAATAATGGTCTATAATCAGTTTCGACCCTACACGATATTAATAACAAAAGTATAATCAATACGGTAAATACTCTTTTTACATTTATAAACTGTTTCATATATCGATTCTATTTATTAAAAGCCAGCTGTTGTTTGTTTTAACAAAGGATTCGCATTCAAAGCACGATAAGGGATCGGAAATACGTCTTGATTCGTCGCATCCGGAGTTTTATCCCACCACGCACCTTCACTAAAACGATTCCATCGTATTAAATCAATACGACGATGACGCTCTCCTATGAACTCACGACCTAATTCATCGACAAATTCATCATCAGTTAATTTCGAGATATTAGATTCGTAACTAAATTTAGACCAATCTTCCGCTTTATAATAACGTTTCCTAACCGCATCCAGCAACCGAGCAGCCCCTATCTTATCCCCTGATCTATATTTACATTCAGCTAACGAATAATAAATCTCTGCCAATCTGATCTCTGGAATAGAGTTCATTTGGAACAAATCTTTCGATTGAGGTAACCAAGGGAATTTTATCAAACGATATCCCGTATTCTCTTCTCCGTAAATTACATGAGAGCCTTTGGCTAAACCAGTCTCTCCCTCCGAAAAGCGTCCAACTTGATCCACATAAACTAGAGGTTTACCATTATATTCTTCCGTACCAGTTATTACTTCATCTGTAAATCCATACCCTTTTTCATAATCAAATTTATATTGAGTTCCCATCAAGAAAAAGCCCTCATAATATCCATCATTTGAAATAACTCTAAAAGCTTTCTTTCGGATATCTTCATCCGGGAATTTTTCAAACGGCATACCTAATTTATCTTGGTACAAATTTCCATATAAGTCCCGAGACGGTGCTAAATTACCTCCATTCCAACCTTGCCAGTCATTATCCAAGGAATAACGATCTTGATAGTGCATCCACATATTATATAGCCAAGATGCCTCAAAATAATTTTTCTTAATCGCAAATTCCATAATATTCTCTTTAGATCTATAACCGTTTATCCCCGAGCGGAACGGGCCTCTATAATCAGAGTCAATACTATATTCTCCATATTTTCCATCTAATATAGCCTGAGCCATTTGCTCACATTCATCATATTTTGAGATACCTATCCATTTTTCCGCATTCAAGTATAAACGGACAAGTATAGAAGCTACTCCTGCTTGATCAAACCTAGATACCCCCCTATTTTTAGGTAAGTCCGGTAATATAGCTAAAAGCTCTGACTCCATAAAGTTAAATACTTCTAGGGGTGTAGATTGGGCCTTCACTTCTTCTATATCTGTAACAATTGGTACATGCCTAAAGAAATCTATTAAAAACATATAATTCCAAACCCGAAGAGCTCTTAATTCGGCTATATATTCATTTTTCGTTTCTTCCGTCAATTTAAACGTAGAGAAATCTAGATTTTCAAAATCAGACAATGTATTATTACATAATGCTATACCTTGAAAAGGAGCAGCCCAACCATTATATACGAAATTCTCCTCCACAGTCCATTTATGCTCATGCAAACGAACATACTCCCCACCATTATAACCATGTTTTCCTCTTGTCGGAATCATTAACTGGTCGGCAGTAACTTCCTGTAAAAAGTATCGAGCATCAGACCAACCCGTACTAAAAGCCTTAGCATAGTTATTCACCAACGCCGCATAAATATTATTACTATTTTGATAATAGTTATCCGTTGTAATCTCACTAAAAATCTCTTCATCTAAATCTGTACAAGAAAATGAGATTAATCCCATCACGAAAAGAACTATTATATATTTAAACTTCTTCATAATAAATGAAATTAAGATTAATATGAAATTTGAATTCCAAATGTGAATGATCTGGCAATAGGATACACATTTAGACCGCTAATACCTGGTTCTAGACCATTTATATCCACAGATGTCGGATCCATTACTGAATATTTCGTAATAGTAAACGCATTTTTAACTGTCGCATATACCCGTAAATTGCTAATCCACTTTGTATCTAATTTTGGAGTCCATCCTAAAGTTATGTTATCCAACCTAAAATAATCTCCATCCTCCAAAAAATAATCACACATCACTTTTCCAGACTTAATATGCCCATTCTTTCCATAAGCATCTTCCAATAAATTCATACCCGGTTCAGCAACTAATCCATAATACATTTGATACATATTCAATATTTGATAGTCAAAGCGCCCTTGGAAATATAGACTTAAATCAAATCCTTTATATCGAAATGTATTCCCCCAAGACAAAGAATATCTAGGTGTTCCATGGCCAATATAATCTTTGTCTGTATCACTAGCTTCACCATTAGCGAGTATTTTTTCTCCTCCAATTTTAGCGTCTTTCCAAACCAACATATTGCCATTATCATCAACTCCCGCATATCTTAAGCCATAAAAAGAACCAATTTCCACTCCGTCTTGTAAGCGTTGGGCATAGCCGGGATTTCCGGGAGCTGGCAGTAAATATCGATCCATATATCCTTTCTGATATGTACCATTCGAGAATTTATCCAGTTTAGATTTCGTAAAAGAAGCAACTAGATTAGTCGAATAACTAAAATCTTTCATGTTTACAACATCCCAATTTAAAGTCAGTTCCAAACCTTTTGAACTAGTAGAAGCTACATTTGTAAATATCTGATCAAACATAAAAGGGGGTAGTGGAGCGTCATAATTAGAAATTACTTCTTTACCTTGTTTTACATAGGCATCCAAACTACCTGATAACTTATTCTTTAAAAGAGAAAAATCCACACCCAAGTTATAAGATATCTGCTTTTCCCAATGTAAATCAGGATTAGGATTATTCGTAGGTCCCCACGCTTGGGTCCATTGTCCATTATCGTCTAGCCAATACCCACCTTGCTCATAACGAGCCAACGCTGAATACTTTGGGAAACCAGAGCGTCCTGTAACTCCATATGAAAAACGGAGTTTTAAATCATTGATGGCCTCAATATTTTTAATAGCAGGCAAACTTGACATTCGCCATGCTGCAGAGGCTGCAGGGAACCATCCCCATTTATGATTTGCCCCAAATTTACTATTTCCTTCATATCTAACAGAAGCCGTCAAATAGTAAGTATCATCATAGTTATAAATCAATCGCGCAGGAAAACCTATTGTCTTTTCTTTTTCTTTCAACGAAGATACCCCTAAACGACCTGCTGCCATATTCCAATCTCCAGCTTCCAGATTGTTATAGGACATCGCATCCGAAGGAAAATTTGCATTCTCTGAAGAAAAACTACGATGATTAAACTCTTGATACGAATATCCAGCCATTAATTTAATTGTATGCTTGTCAATTGTCGTAAAATAATTACCGATCCATTCCAATGTATAATCCGTATAATTTTCTTCCTGCAGAGTTCCTCGTCCGGAACGCATATTATCTATAGATTCCTTATGATTTGAATTAACATATATACGCTTAAAATACTCTTGCCCCTGTCTAGCTAGAGATAATTCAGTATTTAGCGTCGGTAAAATATTTAGTTTCATTTTAAAATCAGCAAGGGAAAACTGTCTATCACCTCCATCCTCCTTGTCTTTCAACCATCCTACAGGATTATAGGTATCAAACCCATACAGAGTACTATATTTAGAAGGATCTTTTTCATCCATCAATGGATGAGTCGGATTCAATTTTACCGCTTGCTGAAATACGCCATAATCCACATATTCCTCATTGATAACTCGCGTGGACAAGTTTCCTTGAATCTCTAACAGACCTTCTAATGTCTTTGCGGTGAATCCCATTCTAACTCCATACTCTTTTCTAGAAGACGCTATATCCAAGCCATCTTTCTTCTTATAATTGGCAGAAGCTCTAAAGGTCAAATTTTCACTTCCTCCTGAAACAGCTAAATAATGACTTTGACCCAGATTACTCTTATTCAACAATTTGTCATACCAATCCACCCGATGACCAAAATCTACATCTCTTTCATGCGCAAGAAACTCATCTACAGAAAGTACTTTTGGTTGATTAGCTACCATATCATGATCGATATAGCCATCATAAGATATAGAAACTTTTCCAGCCTTTCCCTTTTTTGTTTGCACCAAAATAACTCCATTCGCCGCACGTGAACCATAAATCGCTGCAGCCGAACCATCTTTCAATATTGTAATTGATTCAATATCTTGGTTAGCGACACTTCTTAAATCTGCACCCGGCATTCCGTCTATAATAACCAATGGCGAATTCCCTGCCTCTATGGAAGAAGCACCTCGCATCTGGATATTAGGAGAAGAGTTAGGATCTGCCGCTGCCGCATTCGAGACATTAACGCCTGATACTTTTCCATCGATCATTGACAACGGACTTGTAAATGCTCCTTGTAAAAAGTCTTTACTAGAAACAGCGGTTACAGCAGAAGTCAACTCTTTTTTGTCAACTGAGCCATAACCAACAACAACAACCTCATCTAATTTTTGTGTATCCTCTTTCATAATGACCTGAAGTACATTTTTATTTTTCACGGCTTCTTCATGAAGAGAAAATCCAATATAAGAAATCTGGAGTACCGCATCGGAAGACACTACAATAGAGAAATGACCATTCAAATCAGACATAGTTCCATTTGCTTTACCCTTCTCTACAATATTTGCACCAATAATAGGCTCCCCCGCCTCATCAACAACAGTACCTGTTACTGTCTTTTCATCTTGATCAGACTTACTGCCTTTTACTGATAGAATCACATCTTTTCCTACTATTTTATATCGTATATTCGAATTCTTAAATATATGATCTAATGTAGTGAACACGTCTTTATCCTTTATATCAACAGATATTACTTGATTGATATCAACTAATTTACTATTATAAAAGAAGTGAAAATCGGTTTGACTTTCAATCAGTTCCAAAACTTCTTTTATAGATTGATCTGTCGCTTTAAAAGAAAGTGAGGTGCTTTGAGCATTTGTTGTCATAGCAAATGACATACTAATTGATAAACATACAAGAAATAAGGTCAACTTCATAATTCTTGATATTTTAGATACCAACCTGACAAACGCTGATTTATCTCCATCAAGTTGGAAATATAAATTATTCATCATATTTTTGTAATTGATTTAAGATTAAAAAATAAATTTCTTAGTCGGTTTAAAGACCTCTATCAAATTGTTTCATATGGGAAGATGCTGGTAACATTTTCCCGTATGTTTTTTAGATAGATCAAGTCTACATTCTTGTTCTTTTATTCCATAGGCCATATTATTTAATTATTATACATTTTTCTTTATTTTCCTTTCCAAAGTATAACCCGAGTACGGTTAGTACCTTTGCTATCATCTGTCTTCATATCTTCTATACGATAATCAATATTTGAAGATATTCTCAAATAGTCTAGTGTCTGAGATAGCAGCCTATTATCTAAAATACCGGTTAAACAATAGCTTTTAATCTCCGCATCCTGAATCACAAATTCAACATTATAGTAATATGACAATTTTTTCAAAGCCTCAGGTAAAGGCGTATCCTTGAACATCAGTTTGCCATCCATCCATGCGGTTTCATAGATCGTATTTATTTTCATCACAGAAATTTCTTCTTTATCCAAGTTGCAAATCGCTTTTTCGGATGGTAGTAACGTCCTATGACTCACATTCCCTGATTTATTCTTCACCTCGAGATTTACGGAGCCCGTCACTAAAGTAGTCGAAATTATATTCTCATCCCCATAAGCTTGTATATTAAACTCCGTGCCTAAAACTCTAACCCTATGCTGATCTCCTGAAGTACTGACAATAAAAGGTTGTTTTTCGTTGTGAGTGACTTTAAAATAGGCTTCTCCTGATAAACATACTTTTCTTTCTTTTTGGTCATAAGACATCGGATAGGATAAAACACTACCCGAATTTAGATAAACAACAGTACCATCCGGTAAATTAAAGCGTGTACGGACTCCCGCATTTGCCTGAAGTGTTATAATTTGAGGATCTCCAAATTCAGAATCAACCTTTCTATGGGAAAATAAGGTTGATAGCCCAATGATAGCAATTATACAAGCCGCAGCAGCAGAGAACCTCTTCAGCCAATATAAACGGGTCCGTTTTGCTAATCGTTGTTCCAGCTTTTCGTAGGCAATCAATGGATTTCGGCTAGCGATCCGTTCCATCGCATTGTTCGCATAATATATACGGGCGGTCTGTAATAAGATCCTCTTATTATTTTCATCCGCTTCCAGCCAAGCTTCAATATAAGATTTTTCCTCATTGGAAGCTGTGTCCTTTATATACCGTAAAAGCATCATACCTTCCGGCTCTTGGATATTAATATGTCTATTTTCAGTTTTCATTCTTATCTGTTTCTATAACTAAGACAATCCTGAACGAACACACCCTTAACTAAAAAGCATTTTTTTACGGAAGACTTTAGACTTACCTACTTTTCCATAGGATATATACTTCATCAGTAAAGTAAGTAGTACTTCATCGGTAAAGTAAGTATATCTTGTGATAAGGATGTCCTAAAAGTGATATTTCGATGTGGTTACCCTAATTTTAACCTTGAATATCCAAGATAAAATATATCTTTGCTTACAGAAAAGAAAGGATGAAGAAGGTGCTATGGATGATTCTACTTTAATTGAACAAATACAATTAGGAAGTAAAGACGCTTTTAAACAGATGTTTATCAAATTTTATTCGCCACTATGCGAATATGCTTCCCAATATGTTTCTGATGAGGATGCCGAAGAACTTATTCAGGAGCTAATGTTATTTATATGGGAAAACCGAAATTCCTTATTTGTAGAGATATCCTTGAAATCCTATCTTTTTATGGCTGTTAAGCATCGTTGCCTCAATGCGATCAAAAGGCAATTGTATCATGAGCGAGTACATAGCCTGATTTATGATAAGATTAAAGATCAATTTGAGAATCCTGATACCTATTTCGTAAACGAGCTTACAGAGAATATCACGAAAGCAATCGAAGAATTGCCTGAGAATTACCGGGAGACATTTAAACTTAGCCGATTCGGAGAACAATCTAATCTCCAAATCGCAGAGGCCTTAGGGGTTTCTATAAAAACCGTGGAATACCGGATTACACAATCCTTGAAAATATTGCGAGTTAAGTTGAAGGACTATTTACCTTTTATAATGTTCTTGTTCTAAGAATACTCTCCATAAATCCAAAGGCCTGCAGGATTGTTAATAATATCAAATCCATAAAAGTTATATTAAACTATTTTGAATGAACCATGTCTATCTTTTCGTAATTGTAAACAATGTAATCCATATAGTTATGAAATCGGGAAAGTGCCTTTTGATGTTGTTGATGATCCTTTTTTCACCGATGGCTTTCGCACAGCAAAGCGGTGTTAATGTTACCGGATCTGTCGTTGAGCAAGGTAGTGATACCCCCATCGAGCAAGCAACGGTACGATTGCTGAACGTAAAAGACAGTGCCATGGTACGAGGTGTGGTGAGCGCCCGTAATGGTAGTTTTACCTTGAAAAACGTAAAGAAAGGAAGTTATTTACTACACATCACATTCATCGGATACGATCCATTGTACCAACCCTTGCAAATCACCGGAAAGAAAAACCCCGTAAACGTAGGTAAACTTGAATTAAGCGACGGAGCGATCGAGTTGGGAGAAGCCGTAGTTATAGGTAAGGCACCCGAGGTTACCGTTCGCAACGACACTGTGGAATACAATGCGGATTCTTATAAAGTAACCGAAGGCTCCGTTTTGGAGGATTTATTGAAAAAGATGCCCGGTGTGGAGGTAGATAGCGAAGGCAAGATCACCGTCAATGGAAAAGAGGTGAAAAAGGTAATGGTGGACGGAAAGGAGTTCTTCTCCGATGACCCGAAAGTGGCCTCCAAGAATCTTCCAGCCAAGATGATCGATAAATTACAGGTACTTGATAAGAAAAGCGATATGGCCCAAATGACCGGCTTCGACGATGGAGAGGAAGAGACCGTCATCAACCTAACCGTGAAACCCGGCATGAAGCAAGGTTGGTTTGGCAACGCATATGGTGGATACGGAAGTAAAGATCGGTATGAAGGCAACGCCATGGTCAATCGTTTCGTGAATAATGACCAGATCACGTTCATGGGGGGAGCGAATAACACGAATAATATGGGCTTTTCCGATCTAGCCTCAACAATGTTCTCCGGTATGGGAGGCGGTGGAGGCCGACGAGGAGGTTTCGGAGCGGGTAGCGGTATCACCTCTTCCGGAAACGCAGGTTTGAACTTCAGCAAGGAATTCAAGCCGGATAAACTAACTCTTGGGGGAAATACTCGTTATTCCCATTCCGACAATGACGCTCGCAGCAAGAGTGATCGGCAGAATATCCTTCCCGGAGATAGTTCCTCCTATGATAATAGCGAGGCGATGAGCCGTACGAAGAGCGATAACTTTGGCGTAGACTTTCGCTTGGAATGGAAACCGGATACGATGACTCAACTTATCTTCCGCCCGAGTTTCAGCTTCAGCCACAGCATGAACGACAATTTCAGTGATGCTACCACCTTGGATAACGAACGGGATACGGTCAATACCAACAAATCCAGTAATTACTCGGAAAGTAACGGGTACAACCTAAATGCCAGCATCGATTTCAGCCGTAAGCTGAATAACAAAGGACGTGTGTTCAGCGCCACCCTTTCTGGAGGCAATAGCGATTCGTACAGTGACGGCATGAACCGTTCCGACATCGTTTATTTCAACCAGACTGATGCCTTGAAGAATAGCATTATCGACCAGCGCTCACGTTACGACAACAAAGGTTTCAATTACCGGGCCTACGTATCGTGGGTAGAACCGATCGGGCATAATAATTTCATCCAAGCCACTTATAGCATCAGCCAACGGAAACAAGAAGCCTTGAAGAATGTTTACAACCAAGACGCTGATGGTATATATAATGTATTAGATTCCGCCTACAGCCAAAGCTATCGCAATAACTTTATCAGCCAGCGGGCCAGCTTGAGCTTCAAGTCTCAACGGGCAAAGTTCAACTACACGATCGGCTTGAATCTGGACCCATCCTATTCCAGCAGCGAGAATTTCGTTGGCGACACGACCTTATCCAAGATAACCCGTAAGGTGGTCAACCTCTCCCCGATGGCTCAATTCAACTATATGTTCGATAAGCGTACGAATCTTCGTATCATGTATAATGGCCGTACCAGCCAACCGAGCATGACTCAATTACAACCGGTAGCGGATATCTCGGACCCGACGAATATCACGATCGGTAACCCGGATTTGAATCCCCGCTATACGAACAACGTATTTATTCGTTTCCAACAGTTCACACCGGAGAAACAACGGGCCTTTATGATCATGGCAAACGGTAGTTATATCATCAACGATATCGTAAGTTATACCTCTTATAACCAAGAGACAGGTGTAAAGACCACCACTTACAAAAACGTAAATGGCAACTATAGTGGCAACGTCCGTATGATGTTGAATACCCCCTTGAAGAATAAGAAATTCTCCATCAACTCCATGACAATGGCCTCGTTCGCTAATAGCAACGGATATATCAACGAGGAGAAGAATACGAACCGGAATCTCATATTGTCCGAACGTGGTGGTATCGACTTCCGCTCCTCTTATCTGGATCTGGGCGTAAACGGGAATATTCGTTACAATGCCACCAGCAACTCCCTGCAAAAGGAAAATAACCAAAACACCTTCAATTACGGAGCCGGCGGTTACACGACAATCTATCTGCCCCTCAATTTCAAGATAGAGAGTGACGTGAACTGGTCTACCAACTCTGGCTACGGGGACGGATTCAAACAGAACGAAGTCCTATGGAATGCCTCAGCCTCCAAGTCTTTCTTAAAGAATAACCAAGGGACGCTCCGTTTCAAGATCTACGATATCCTGCAACAACGAAGCAATATCTCCCGTTCCATTACCGCTAGCTATATACAAGACTCAGAATATAACACGCTAGGCAGTTATTTCATGGTACACTTCATCTATCGGTTCAGCATCTTCAAAGGCGGAGCCAGTGCCAGCGACGTGAAAACGCCGGGTAGAAGCGGACGGGGAAGAGGTCCGATGGGTCCTCCTCCGGGACATCGATTTTAATCCCCTAAGTGGAGACTTTATAAAGTCCGTACGCAACAAAAAACGCACCGGACTTGTTTTTACTTAGGATAATATATAAAAAACTTAGGATAAAATAACGCTAACTAGCGCATTAACAGCGGAGTTTCAATGCTTAGCTAACATATATCCTCTATGCCCACAAAGTATTATTAACATTTTAAACGGATTATTTTTACCTTTTTTGTGTAAATATTAAACTAAAACATACGTTATTTGTTGCAATATTAAGAGAAAGATATTGATATGAGGAAGTCGACAATTTGGTTGCTTGCGGTAGTTATGGCTTTTGCCTTCGCCGGGTTATTATACCTACAGGTAAACTATGTGAGCATTATACTTAAGACACGCAGCGAACAGTTCAATGAGACTGTCAAAAGAAGCCTGCGCCAAGTATCTAAGAATCTGGAATTGGATGAGACCCGTAAATACCTCGAGGATGATATCAACCGGGATGAGACAAATTTCATGTATCAAAATGCCCCGGATGCCCAAAGCCTAGGACAAGTGATCAACCATGAGAAATACCAATTACAGATCAAGGATTCTAATGGAACCGTTCAACAAATAGAGATGCAAAGTTTTAGCGCCCATAAGTTCGAGCCGCTCTCTTCCTTGTCAAAACGGCAGTCTGCCAACAGCATCGTAAACACATCTAAAGATTTACAGAAGACACTAAAAAGACGTTACCAGTACCAAGGTGGACTGATAGAGGAGGTGATTTACAACATCTTATACACTGCGAATCTAAAGCCGATCGAGGAACGTATAGATTTTAAAAAGCTGAACAATTACTTAAAAACAGAATTTATTAACAACGGTTTGAACTTGCCGTTTGTGTTTTCTGTTATTAACAAAGATGGAAATGTAGTATACCAGAGCGGAGAATTCCAAAAGCAACCGATCGCCTCTGACGTGATCACCCAAGTGCTTTTCCCGAACGATCCCCCATCGAAACTAAACTACCTGAGAGTTTATTTTCCGACGAAAGGGGATTATATCTCAAGCTCTATTACTTTCATCGTTCCATCGGTTATATTCTCATTGATCCTGTTGATAACCTTCGTCTTCACGATTTACATCGTATTCCGTCAGAAGAAGTTATCCGAGATGAAAAACGACTTTATCAACAACATGACGCACGAGTTGAAGACACCGGTATCCACGATCTCGCTCGCCGCCCAGATGTTGAAGGATTCGGATATAACGAAGAGTCCGGACGTATTCAAGCATATATCCGGCGTAATCAACGACGAGACGAAGCGATTGAGCTTCTTGGTCGAGAAAGTGCTACAGATGTCTTTGTTCGAACGACAGAAAGCAGCGCTTAAATTGAAAGAAATTGACGCGAATGATTTGGTAGCGAACGTGGCTAACACCTTCGTTTTAAAGGTCGAGAAGTACGGCGGTACAATGGATATAGACCTGCAAGCTACAGAATCGGATATATATGTGGATGAAATGCATATCACCAATGTATTGTTCAACTTGATGGATAATGCGGTTAAATACCGCCGCCCGGAAGTTCCGCTTACATTGATGGCACGCACTTGGAACGAGAACGGAAAGCTGTTGATCTCCGTGGAAGATAATGGTATCGGTATCAAGAAAGAATATCTGAAAAAGGTATTCGACCGTTTCTTCCGCGTACCGACAGGCAACGTACATGACGTGAAAGGGTTCGGTCTCGGACTCGCTTACGTACGCAAAATTATTGAGGACCACAAAGGTACGATCCGTGCCGAAAGTGGTGCGGGAAACATTGGAACAAAATTTATTATTACTTTACCTCTTATAAAAAGTTAGTTATGGAAGAAAAACTAAAGATCTTCTTTTGTGAAGACGATGAGAATTTAGGAATGCTTTTAAGAGAATACTTACAAGCTAAAGGGTATGTAACGGACCTATTCTCTGACGGAGAAGCCGGATACAAAGGTTTTACCAAAGGTAAATACGATCTTTGTGTGTTGGATGTCATGATGCCAAAGAAAGATGGTTTCACCTTGGCACAAGAAATTCGCTCTATCAATCCTGATATCCCTATTATCTTCCTTACAGCCAAGACTATGAAGGAAGACATCTTGGAAGGATTCAAGATCGGCGCAGATGACTACTTGACAAAACCGTTTAGCATGGAAGAGCTATTGCTTCGTATCGAGGCTATCCTTCGCCGTGTGAAAGGTAAGAAGATGAAAGATATTCCTTTCTACAAGTTAGGAAACTTCTTGTTCGATACCCAAAAACAAACGTTGGCTATCGGCGACAAGGTTACAAAACTTACCACGAAGGAATGCGAATTATTAAGCTTGTTGTGCGCCCACGCAAATGAGATCCTTGAGCGTAACTACGCCTTGAAGACAATCTGGGTAGACGATAACTATTTCAACGCTCGTAGCATGGACGTTTATATCACGAAATTACGTAAATTGTTGAAAGACGATCCGGGTATCGAGATCATCAACATCCACGGCAAGGGGTATAAATTAATCACTCCTTCCGGGGAGGAACAAGCCCGTGAGGAAGGCATACAAGTGCTTTAATTCACTTGAACAATAACGACAGAAAAGGCTGGCTTACATTTAGCCAGCCTTTTTTATACTTTCCTTCTTTTCCAGACTAAGAAGATCCCGAAAACGATCAATGTAACTAGTAGCCCCAAAAGTTGAGAAAAACCGGAGGAAAGACCAAACCCTTCCGGAGCTACAAAAATATAGGTAGAACATACCGCCGTCATGAATAAGGCGGGAATCAAGGTTATCACATATAATTTTTTTGCTTGTACCAAATATACGGTTAAGGCCCATAGGGTAAATACCGCTAACGTCTGGTTACTCCATGCGAAATAACGCCAGATCATATCGAAGCCGTCCTTATCTTTTTGACTATATAATAAGATTCCTATCGCAACGATAAACATGGGAATACAGATCATCAGACGTTTGGCCACCGTTTTTTGCTCCATATGCAGGAAGTCTGCGACAATCAGACGAGCCGAGCGGAAAGCCGTATCGCCAGAAGTAATCGGAGCTGCTATCACACCCAGTATCGCTAATACACCTCCGACAGCGCCCAGCCACTCTTTCGTGATACTGTCTACTACGACAGCGGCATTGTTCTCCTCCATTCCGTTATTATGGAAGAAATACGTAGCGGCGGCGGCCCAAATCAAGGCTACGATACCTTCGGTAATCATCGCTCCGTAAAATACGGGACGGGCGTATTTCTCACTTTTCATGCAACGGGCCATCAATGGACTTTGGGTAGCATGAAAGCCAGAGATAGCGCCACAAGCGATACTAACAAACATGATCGGAAAAATAGGCAAGCCTCCCGGATGCGTATTACCAAGTCCATCCGTAATCTCAGGTAACGGCGGCTGGTTAATAAATAACATAACCAAGATACCTACGGCCATAAATAGCAAAGCGATGGCAAATAATGGATAGATCTTTCCGATAATCTTATCAACAGGTAATAGAGTAGCCAGTATATAATAAATGAACACGACGATAATCCAGAACGTAGCATCTAGATATTCCGGAGTCAGTTTAGCCAGCAACCCTGCAGGCCCAGCTACGAAAACAGCACCCACCAAGATCATCAAGATAACCGTAAAGCCCCGCATAAATTGCTTAAAGTTGTTCCCCAGATACCGTCCGATCAATTCAGGAAGACTTTCTCCATCATGCCGCAACGAAAGCATTCCCGATAGGAAATCATGGGTAGCGCCCGCAAATATACTTCCCAATACGATCCAAAGGAAAGAAGCTACCCCAAATTTAGCCCCCATGATAGCGCCGAAAATAGGTCCCAGACCCGCTATATTCAAAAATTGGATCATGAAAATCTTCCAAGTAGGCAAGGGTATATAATCGACACCATCTTGTTTCGTGAAAGCAGGAGTAACCCGGGAGGGATCTACGCCAAACACCCGCTCGACAAATTTACCATACGTAAAATATCCAACGATAAGGGCTATCAGACAACATGTAAAAGTAATCATGGTTTTCTAAAGAATTAAATTGTCAAAGGAAAAGGTATATACGAGAAAACCGTACCAAGGGCATTCTAACGAGTAATTGTCAGAATGCCCTTAGTACGGTCTTTGTATGAATCAATTAATTAAGTAAACGCTTAACCGTCTCGGAAATCATCCGTCCTTCGGCTCTTCCTGCCAATGCTTTTGAGGCTACACCCATTACCTTACCCATATCTTTCGGGCCAGCGGCACCAACTTGAGCGATAATAGCTTTCAATTCTTTCTCCAATTCCTCGGCAGACATTTGTTGAGGCAAATATTTCTCAATCACTTTTACTTGCTCCAACTCAACATCCGCTAGGTCTTGACGGCCCTGTTGCACATAAATCGTAGCGGAATCTTTCCCTTGTTTCACCAACTTCTGCATGATCTTCAAGGCATCCGCATCCGTCAGCGTATCATTGGCTCCCGGAGCAGTTTTCGCTTCCAAGAAAAATTTCTTTACATTTCTCAATGTCTCCAAGGCGACTTTATCTTTCGCCTTCATCGCGTTTTTAATGTCTTCACTGACTTGTTCAAATAAATCCATATCCTTATTATATTATTAACTATCGGAAACTGATCACTTGTTTACCCCCCCGCTGAGAATCTTGGCGAGGTTGGTTAGTCGGTTGCTTCGCCGTTGTCGGAACCGATACTTGAATATCCTCTCCCGCTACTTTGGAACGGGCACGGGCTACGATCTTCGGATCCCGGTTATAAGTCGGATTATCCTCTATCAAAGCGATCAAGGCATCATCGTCCAACTCTTCCTGAGTCAAAACTACCGCTTTCGCACGAGAGGTAAAACGACCCGCCTTTTGTGCGGAAGCACCATAATATTTACCAATCAAATCACGCTCCTTACGCTCTTTCTCGATTCGCTCTTCTTCTAAACGCAATTCTTCCTCTGTCATCTGAGCGGCTTCAGTCCTGCGTTTATCAGCGATCAATGGAATATCATCCATCGTAAATCCAGTAGCGAGGATCGTCATTTTCACTTTATTACCTAATGTATTATCCACGGCAGTACCCCAAATAACCTCTATATCGCGGTTGAACTCGGACATAAAGTTATGCACGTCGTTCATCTCCTCCATGCGCAACTCGGCTTCCTCGCTGAAATATACGTTGAACAGGATTTTCTTGGCGTTCTTTACGTCGTTGTTACTTAATAGCGGAGAATTCAGAGCGTCTTCCACCGCTTGGCGAACACGTCCTTCTCCTTCACCAAAACCATTACTCATCAAAGCGACACCACCATCTTTCATCGTGGTGTTAACATCGGCGAAGTCGAGGTTGATAATACCCGGAAGCGTAATGATCTCCGCGATACTCTTGGCGGCGATCGTCAAGGTATCATCGGCCTTGCCGAAAGCGTTCATCACGGAAAGGTCCGAATAAATCTCACGCAAACGCTCGTTATTGATCACCAATAAGGCATCCACGTTTTTCGCGATCTCCTCCACACCATTCAAGGCCTGTATAATCTTACGCTCACCCTCGAACAAGAAAGGAATGGTTACGATACCTACCGTCAATATTCCCATATCCTTCGCGATACGAGCGATAACCGGAGCGGCACCCGTACCGGTACCACCACCCATACCAGCGGTAATAAATACCATCTTCGTACCGTCGTTCAACATACCTCGAAGATCGTCCAGACTCTCCTCGGCCGCCATCATCGCACGTTCCGGCTTATTTCCTGCGCCCAATCCCTGCGTGATCTCACGTCCCAGCAATAACTTGATAGGAACATCCGAACGGTTCAAGGCTTGATTATCCGTATTACATAACACGAATGTAACATCGTGTATGCCCTCCTTATACATATGAGTAACAGCGTTTCCGCCACCGCCTCCAACACCAATCACCTTAATGATTTTGGGAGTATCCGTAGGATAATTAAAATTTAATATTGTATCGTCCATTGTCTTCCGGTTTTATTACATTCGTAGATCACGTTATTTACTCTCGTTATCATCGTCATCGAAGAGGGTTTTACCAAAGGTATCGATTCCTTTTGTCAACCGCCCGAACAAGCCGGGACCTTTTTTCTTCTCTTTCTTCGGCTTCTCCTTGACGGGTTCCGGAGTCGGTTCCACTGTCGGTTCAGGCTCAACCACCGGCTCAATCTTAGGCTCCGGTTTAGGAGGAATATATAACGCGCAATTCTTAGTTCCTTTCGCCAAGAGGCCGACGGCTACCGCATATTCGGGATTGCTGGCAACCACTAAATCACCACTAGCGACAATCCCCTTGCGAACCGCTGAATAGCGAACCTCCATCTTCAAGCGTTCGCTCATAACAGCCGGTAAATTCTTCAAAGCGGCGCCTCCACCCGTAATCACGATGCCAGCACCGAGAACGCTCATCAAGCCTGTAGCCTCCAGACGAGCATATACATTCTCTAAGATCTCATCCATACGGGCCTCGATCACACCGTTCAACTCGGCCAGCTTAATCTCACGCAAGCCCATTCCATCCGCTAAACTCACTTGGATGGTCATATCATTATCCCGGTCCGCTTTCGCGCTACCATAAGTGATCTTCAAGCGTTCCGCCTCAGACTCTACAACCCTGAGATTGGTTATATCTTTTGTTATCAAATTACCTCCAAAGGGAACAACGGAAAGGCTGGCCAACTTACCACCCTTATAGACAGTTATCGTCGTCACGCCGGCACCGAAGCCGATCAAGGCGCAACCCAAGTCCTTCTCATTGTCGCTCAAGACCACATCACCCAACGCTAGGGGCGACACGAGAATACCGGCGATCTCGATCTTCGCTTGTTCCGAGATGCTATTGATAATATTTAATTTCAAGGAAGGACGTCCAACAATCAACTTGTAACGAGCCTCGATACGGCTACAAGGCACGCCCACCGGGTTGGACTCTGGTTTATCATCTAAAAAATAGGAAGGAGAAACCACATCAAGAACGGTCAACATATCCGGACGATAATCCTTACACTCTTGATAAAGAGAGTCTATGATCTCCTCCGTGACCACTCCTTCCGTTCCCAACACCTTGCAAACCGTATGCTCGATAGAACGGAGTGACTGGCCACCCAGTCCCACATATACCTGCCCGATCTTGGCCCCCCCCAGTTTATTCTCCAACTTGAGGATCAAGCGTCTTATCTTACTCGCCGTCTCCTTCACGTTATATACACATCCTCTTCGTATGCAGGTGCCGGAGTTCTCAACTTCGTAGGCGATGATTGAAAGAGCGCCCGTCGCATTCTTAGTCCCCACCATTCCTACCATATGGGAGGTACCTAGGTCAATAGCTGCTATAAAGTCTGTGTATGCCATATCATCTATTTTTTAGTACAAACAATCTGATTCTTATATTTTAAATTAATCATACTGTACTTTTCCCAACCCACTTTAGGGATCGCTTGTTCATAGAAAAGCTTTAAATTCGCAAGCTTTTCTTCGAATTCATCCAAAGTACCCAACATGATCCGGTGGTTACCCACTCTTGGAATAAGTTCTATATCATTATCCGGATAGACATAGATTTGTTCAATCTGGTCATTCCAGAACTCATTCTCTTGCAAAAATAATGCAAATTTGTATAAGTCGGTCACCGCAAGCTCTTTTTCCACATATCCACTCACAATTGGCACATGCGCAGCATACCGACGACTGATCGGCATGGTGGTTCCCAGATTATCCACGTAATAACTACCTCTTACGCCCATAATCCGGAGGATAGGCATCTTTTGCATGACCTCTAGTTTGATAATCCCCGAAGGAGTCTTATACGCCTCCACTTGGGCGATCATCTCATTCTTAAGCAATTCCGTCTCTATCCGATCCGTATTCACGTCGGCCATTGGCCGCTTGATCGGATCTAGCCCGGCTTTCTTCAGTATAGACACAAGGTCACTCTCGCTCACGAAGTGTTTATCCAGACTGTCTTTCACCACGACTTGCAGATCTTGGCAAATAGAGTCTTGACGTATTTCCCGAAAGAAAAACGACACAAACACGATGTAACAGAACAACAACGTGGCTACTACTATGGAAATTATTCGGATCACGGTTTCCTTATTTGTTTACATAAAATCTCTTTTACAGGCTCCACCAAACGGTCGATATTGCCGGCGCCTACCATTAATACTACCTCATATTTCCCGGCGGCAACCACGTCCAAAAGCTCTTCCTTCTTACACAGCGTCTTGGAAGGGATCGTCACCTTATCAAAAATGATCCGAGAGCTCACCCCCGGAATCGGTTCCTCACGAGCCGGATAGATATCCAGCAAGATCAACTCATCCAATAAAGAGAGACTCGCAGCGAAATCTCCAGCGAAATCTCGGGTACGGGTATATAGATGCGGCTGGAAAATACCTGTCACCTTACGACCCGCATATAATTCCTTCACCGACAAGATACTCTGTCGCAATTCGGCCGGATGATGGGCATAATCATCGATCAATACCACTTGATCAGTCTTCAAATGGAAATCGAAACGGCGGCGAGGTCCGGCAAATGTAGCCATACCCTTTTTCAAATCCTCAGGTTTCACTCCGTTCAACCAAGCGATCGCCATAGCCGCTACCCCGTTCTCTATATTAACCTTTACGGGAACACCTAATTCCACATCAGGAATACGGATTTCCGGACCAACGAAGTCAAAGGTAATATTTCCGTCGCAAATACGAATATTTTCAGCGTAAAAGTCCGCTATTTCCGTAACGGAATAGGTATATTTCTTGACACCCTCCTGTAAACGGGGCGTTACGTTGATTCCTTTCTTGATCAGTAGACAACCATCGGGACGAATTAAGGAGGTAAATTTCTCAAAACTCTCCCGGTAAGCCTCCGCCGTACCGTAAATATCCAGATGATCCGGATCCGCGGAAGTAATCACTGCCATATAAGGAGTAAGCCAATGGAAAGAACGATCGAACTCATCCGCCTCGATCACGGTAAAGTCGCTCGTATCCGACAACATCAAATTACTCTCGTAGTTCTTTAGGATTCCTCCGAGGAAAGCATTGCAATCCACCGGCGATTGTTTCAGCAAATGAGCTAGCATAGAAGAGGTCGTTGTCTTGCCGTGCGTGCCCGCCACGCATAAACCCCGGCTGCTTTTCGTGATCTCTCCCAAGACACGTGCCCGCTTCATCACCTCAAAACCGTGCGCCCGGAAATAGGTCAATTCCGTATGCGACTCCGGGACCGCCGGCGTATAAACCACCAGCGTATCATCGGGCGACTTGAACGCCTCCCCGATCAAAGCTACATTATCCTCATAGTGAATATCGGCTCCCTCCTTTTTCAACTCCTCGGTTAAATCGGAAGGAGTCTTATCGTATCCGCCCACTCGTTTTCCCTTAGCGAGGAAATAACGGATCAAGGCACTCATTCCAATGCCCCCGGCACCTACGAAATACACCGCTGTCACTTTATTTATATCCATATTCCTTATTTCTTATCTATAATCTTAACAATCTCATCCACGATACGGTCCGCGCTATGGCGTTGCGCCAAGGTCTCGATATTACGGCTCAACGTACACAAACGTTCATCGTCATGAACTATCTTCAAGGCAGTAGGCACCAAATCCTTTTCCGCATCTTTATCGGCGATCATAACGGCGGCATCCTTATGGACCAAGGCCAAGGCATTCTTGGTCTGATGATCTTCCGCCACATTCGGCGAAGGCACCAAGACCACCGGTTTTCCTAATAAGCAAAGTTCCGAGATAGAACTAGCCCCCGCACGGGATATCACCAAATCGGCCGCTGAATAAGCATAATCCATACGGGTAATAAAGTCTGAGCACCAAACCGGCATTCCCCGGTACGCCTTCAAATGCTTGGAAGCGTCGCTGTAATAATACCTACCGGTTTGCCAAATAACCTGTACATCCGAGGCGAAGAACTTATCCAGATCCCCTTGAATACTCCGGTTAATCGTCCGTGCGCCAAGGCTACCACCTACCACAAGGATCGTTTTTTTCTCCGGAGAAAGCCCGAAGAACGCCAACGCCTCCTCTTTCTTACTCAGCGCCTCTTCCAAATCCTGTCGCACCGGATTTCCCGTAATCACGATCTTATCCGCCGGAAAGAACTTCTCCATGCCCTCGTAAGCGACACAAATCTTGCTCGCTTTCTTCGCCAACAACTTATTGGTCACACCGGCATACGAGTTTTGCTCCTGTATCAATGCGGGAACACCTTGCGAAGCCGCCATCCATAAAGTCGGTCCACTGGCATAACCGCCCACGCCGACCGCTATATCTGGCTTGAACTCACGGATCGTCTTCCTCGCCAAGCGCAAGCTTTTCGCTAAACGAACCATGACCTTCACGTTGTTCATCAAGTGGGCACGATCAAACCCACTCACCGGTAAACCTACGATTTTATAACCGGCTGCCGGAACCTTATCCATTTCCATGCGGTCTTCCGCCCCCACAAATAAGATTTCCGCATCCGGAAAACGTTTCTTGAAAGTATTAGCGATAGATATGGCCGGGAAGATATGGCCTCCCGTACCACCACCACTTATTATGATCCGGTACTTTCTCATACTTTTGACTCTACAGTTATCGTTTCGACAGCCGATAGCGGATTATCTTCTCTCTCTCCCTCGACCGCCTGATTTATTGTCTCTCCGGATGGCTCGTCGGAAGGATTCTCTGGATTCTCCGTATCCTCCTCTTCCTCATCCTCATTTCCGATATTGGCTCCAAAACGACTTACGCTCAATATGATCCCGAAATAGATACAAGAAATAAGCGTAGACGTACCACCCCGGCTCACCAACGGCATCGGTTGCCCGGTAACGGGCACTAAATTCACAGCTACCGCCATATTCGCCAAAGCTTGGACTACCACCAGCAACCCACATCCCAACACTAGGAATTTCGGGAATGATTTATCACATTTCCGGGCGATCATCCCAACCCGCACTAGCAACATTATATAAAGCAACAGTACAAAGATTCCCCCAACGATACCCAGTTCCTCTATGATAATCGCATAGATAAAATCTGAATACGCCTGTGGCAGGAAGTCACGCTGTTGGCCATGTCCGGGCATCTGCCCAAATACGCCTCCCCGGGCAATAGCTATCTTCGCATGGGTTACCTGATAATTATCATCGGTTATCTTATACGTACCACTCTCATCCAAATTATCCTTATGCCCGTCGAAGAAACGCTCCAAACGCCCCTGCCAAGTAACGAATCGATCCGGCAAATACTGGGTAATAGCGGCCGGCGTAAACTTAAGCAACGCCAAGAACAATACCAACGCCAACATCAAGATACCCGCCAGCTTCGCCAACTTACCAAATGGCAACTGACCGATAAACATCATCAGGAAACAAACCCCGAATAGCATAAACGCCGTAGAAAAGTTCTCCGGCAGAATCAAGACACAGGTCAGTCCTACCCCAATCAGTATATACTTAAAAATCTGGTTCTCCGTTAATTTCCCCCGTTTGCTGAGCAAGAAAGCGACAAACACGACACAAGCCAGCTTCCCAAACTCCGAAGGCTGGAACTGTATCCCCATGATTTCCAGCCATCGATGCGCATCATTAGCGTCCACGCCGATAAAGGGCGTCACGATCAACATCAACATCGAGACCGGCAATAATATAATAAACGCAGAAAAGAAGCGACACGGTATATTATGCAACAGCAATACCATGACGAAACCTCCCAATAAAAAGGTGGCGTGCCGTACGATAGGCGCCCAGTGATTCGCGTTCTTATAAGCGATCGTACTGGTCGCACTGAACACCTCCACCACCGATATAAGACACAGGAACATGAAGATGATCCATATCACCCGGTCGCCCTTAAACAGTTTACTCGCCAGATCCATTTTATCCTTTATTACAAATTACGTACGCAAGCCTTGAACTGATCGCCCCGATCCTCATAGCTCTTGAACAGGTCGAAGCTGGCGCAACAAGGAGAGAGCAATACCGTATCTCCCTTATGAGCCATCTTATAAGCTTTCGCCACAGCCTCTTCCATCGAGCGGGCGTCTTCTATATTCGCCACTTTCCCGTCGAAGAACGCATGCAGTTTCGTATTATCCACACCCATGAAAATCAATGAATGCACCTTTTTACTCACTAGTTCCTCGATCTCCGAGTAATCATTCCCTTTATCCGTGCCCCCTAAGATCAAAACGACCGGAGTCGTCATACTCTGCAAAGCATACCAACAAGAGTTTACGTTCGTAGCTTTCGAGTCATTAATATAATCAACACCACGCACGCGAAGCACCTTTTCCAAACGGTGCTCAACCCCCGTAAAATCACTGAGTGAGGCACGTATTTTCTCATCATGAATGTCCACGATCTTGGACGCTATCCCCGAAGCCAAAGAGTTATACAGGTTATGCGTACCAGTCAATGCCAATAGGTCTTGTTCCATCGTAAATGTTCCGTTTGCCGTTTCAATAACTACTTGATTATTTTCCGTATATCCCTTCATGCCGTTCTCATGTGTCTCGGCGAATGGGTAAAGAGTAGCCTCAGGATGCCGTTTGGCGATCTCACGGGCTATGATCGGGTCATCGTTCCAGAAAATGAAGGCGTCGTCCTTCGTCTGATTTTGCAAGATGCGGAACTTAGCGTCTACATAATTCTGCATCTCATAGTTATAACGGTCCAGATGATCCGGTGTTATATTCAATATAATAGCGATATCCGCTTTAAAGTCGTACATATTATCCAGTTGGAAACTGCTCAACTCGATCACGTAGACCGCATGTGGATCTTCCGCAACCTGAAGCGCCAAGCTGTTTCCGACATTTCCGGCCAAGCCCACGTCCACGCCCGCTTCTTTCAAGATATGATACGTAAGCATCGTCGTTGTCGTCTTGCCGTTGCTACCCGTGATGCAAATCATCTTCGAGTCCGTATACCTTCCGGCAAACTCGATCTCGGAGATGATCGGCGTACCTTGCTTCTTCAATAACTGTATGATAGGAGCCTTGTCGGGAATACCCGGGCTCTTGACAATTTCGTCGGCATTCAAGATGTCGGCTTCGGTATGCTGTCCCTCTTCCCAACGAATCCCGTGGTTGTCCAGCATCTCCTTATACTTAGGTTTGATAGACGATTTATCGGACACGAACACGTCGAATCCTTTCGCCTTCGCCAAGACAGCGGCTCCCGCACCACTCTCCCCGGCCCCTAATATAACCATTCTCTTACTCATCTTTTATCTCATCTTTAACGTAACTATCGTCATAACAGCCAAAATAATACCGATCAACCAGAAACGGACCACGATCTTCGATTCAGGCACGACATTGAACGGCTTTTGGATCAACGCCTGTATACCCGCGTTTCCCGGCTTCTGGAAATGATGGTGTAAAGGAGCCATCTTGAAGATACGGCGACCTTCCCCATACTTCTTCTTCGTATATTTAAAGTAGGCCACTTGCAACATGACCGATATATTCTCCACCAAGAAAATACCGCAAAGGATCGGAATCAACAACTCCTTACGGATGATGATCGCGAAAACAGCGATAATACCTCCCAAGGTCAAGCTCCCCGTATCTCCCATAAATACTTGGGCCGGATATGAGTTGTACCATAAGAAACCGACCGTGGCACCGATAAAGGCAGCGGCATAAACCACCAACTCCTCCGCACCGGGTATAAACATGATATTCAAGAACGAGGCGAACTCAAAGTGGGATGACATATAGGCCAAAATACCGAGAGCCACCCCAATGATCGCCGATGTTCCGGCAGCCAAGCCGTCCAGTCCATCCGTCATATTGGCTCCGTTCGACACGGCTGTCACCACAAAGATCACCATCAGCACGAACACCAGCCATGCGGCCTCCTCCTTATAATCGCCCGCCCAGTTCACCAAATTGGCGTAATCGAAATTATTGTTTTTCAAGAACGGGATGGTCGTCTTTGTCGATTTGGTCTCCACCGTATGATAACGCACCTCCTCGATCACGTTATCATGGCGCACCTCCATATTCTCCTTGATCACCACATCCGGGCTCATGAACAATACCAAGCCAACGATCAAGCCCAGTCCTACCTGCCCGACGATCTTGAAACGTCCGTGCATACCTTCCTTATTCTTCTTGAATACCTTGATATAATCATCCGCGAATCCCAAGGCACCCAGCCAGACCGTAGTCACCAACATCAATATCACATAGATATTATTCAGCTTGGCACACAGTAAAGTCGGGATCAATATAGCGATAATAATGATAATACCTCCCATCGTCGGCGTTCCCTTCTTGCTCATCTGGCCCTCCAGCCCAAGATTTCTCACCGTCTCGCCGATCTGCAACATTTGCAACTTATCGATGATACGCCGGCCGATCGCCGTAGAGATAAACAAGGACAAGATCAAGGCCAACCCCGAGCGGAAAGATACGTACTTAAACATACCCGCTCCCGGGAAATCCAACTGATCCAAATAATTAAAAAGATAATAAAGCATGTCGTCTTAAATATTATGATTGTTGTGTCGAAAAAATCTCGCGTAACTTCTCACGGTCGTCAAAGTGCTGTTTCACCCCCTTGATCTCCTGATAGTCTTCGTGGCCTTTTCCGGCAACAAGGATCACATCCCCTTTCTTCGCCAACATCGTAGCGGTCTTGATCGCTTGCGTACGGTCCGTGATACATAAGGTACGTTCCATATCCATTTTCGTCAATCCGGCTACCATATCGTTAATAATATCATCCGGTTCCTCAAAGCGCGGGTTATCGGAAGTCAGAATTACCTGATCGCTCAGCTTGACAGCCTCTTTCGCCATCAGCGGGCGTTTCCCCTTGTCCCGGTTTCCCCCGGCACCCACGACGGTAATGATACGTCCTTTCCCATCCAATACCTCATGAATGCCATTCAGTACATTCGTCAAGGCATCCGGTGTGTGAGCATAATCCACGATCGCCGTATAACCGAGCGGAGACTGGATCGTCTCGAAGCGACCGGATACGGAGCGAAGCGTGCTCAGCACGATCAACACCTCCTCGGGATCTTTCCCTAAAGAAACCGCGGCACCATACACGGCCAGCAAGTTATAAGCGTTGAAACGTCCCACGAAATGCACCATAACCTCCCGACCGTTAATGATCAGGTCTGTACCCTCGAAATGAGATTCCAATATCTTTCCCTTGAAATCGGCCAAGGTACGCAAGGAATAGGTCAGCTTCTTCGCCTTCGTATTCTGCAACATCACCAAGCCGGATTTATCATCGGCATTCGTCAAGGCAAAAGTCCCGGCAGGCAGGTCATCGAAGAATTTCTTCTTCGCTTTCAAGTAATTCTCCACGGTCTTATGGTAATCCAAATGATCGCGGGTCAGGTTCGTGAAAATCCCCCCGTCGAAAGACAAGCCGCTGATGCGCCGCTGATCGATCGAATGAGAGCTAACCTCCATAAAAGCATACTCACATCCGGCCTCTACCATCCGGGCCATCAAGGAATGAAGCGTAAGCGGGTCCGGTGTCGTATGATCCGTCGGTACCGCCTCGCCATCTATATAATTACATACCGTGGAAAGCAATCCCACCTTATGTCCCATCTTCCGGAACATCTCATATAATAAAGTAGCGATCGTAGTCTTCCCGTTCGTACCCGTCACGCCTACCAACACCAATTTCCGGGAAGGATCACCATACCAGCGGGAAACCAAAAGACCCAACGCCTCCGCCGAATCCTTCACCACGATAAACGAGCATCTCCCCTCCAAATAGGACGGAGCCTCCTCGCATACGATAGCGACAGCCCCCTTCTCTATGGCGCTGTCCATATAGGCATGGCCATCCACGGCCGTACCTCTCACAGCGACAAACAAAGACCCTTTCGTCACCCGACGAGAGTCTGATTGAATATTCGTGATATCCACATTATCCGCCCCCATCAACATAGGAGCTTCCAACGCACCGATTAAATCCCTTAGTTCCATACCTATTTCAATGTTAATAATACGGTCTGCCCCTTAGACACTCGCTGTCCGGGTTGAATACTCTGCGAAACGACCCGTCCGACACCCGACAAAGAGACACGCAGACCGGCTTGCTCCAACAAGAAAACCGCATCTTTAGCACCCATGCCGACTACCCGGGGTACCAATCCTTCCCGAATCGTCAGATCGCTCAATTTCACTTTATTCTCTTCTTGCTCGGCAGAAGCTACGACCCACTTTGTCTCCAAACTGTCCGTATCCGCCTTAATATCCAATTCATCTAATACTTCCTCTACCGCCCTCAGGTCGCCGCCTTTCACACGAGGCACCATCACGGCCGTCGAATCCCGTTCCATATCCCGGACATCGAACGACATATGGCTGGCGTATATCTTCTCGGCGATCGCACGCACCACGCCTCCCGACATCGTACCGCCCGAAGGATAACCAATACGGGGACGGCGGATCACCACGATACAAGAATACTTCGGATGATCGGCCGGGAAATAGCCACAGAAAGAGACTTGGTGCCCGCTCGTACGGTAGACACCGCCCGTAGCGATCTGCGCCGTACCGGTCTTTCCGGCAATCCGGACAATATCCGAATGAACCGCCTTACCGGTTCCTTTCTCCACGACTCCCAGCAACATATCTTTTATCAACGCCAGCGTATGGTCCGAGCAGATCGAAGAGTTGATCACCTCCGTGGAAAAACTCTGCACGGTCTTGCCGTTATGTAAGATCTCTTTCGTAAACATCGGGCGAACCATTTCCCCGTTGTTCGCAATCGCGTTAAAGAACGCCAACGTATTGATCGGCGGTACCTGCGTCTCGTAACCGAACGACATCCAAGGCAAAGTGGTCTTGGACCAATAACGGGTCGTATCATCCGGGCGACGTATCTTAGCACGTCCCGCCCCCGGTATCTCCAAACGAAGATCCGCGTTCATACCGATACGGTACAGTCCCTCCACAAACTTCGTCGGGTTATCCGAATAACCTTTCAGGATCGTCTTGGCCACACCGATATTGGAGGAATACCAAATCGCCTGCTCCACCGAGATCCGGCCGTATCCACCTTTATTCATATTATGGTCCGTCATGCGGGCCCCCTTATACATATATATACCATTGCCGACATCGACCGTATCTCCCGGATTGCATAAACCATCCTCCAAGGCCACCATGATAGAGGCCACCTTGAAAGTAGAACCCGGCTCGATCTCGTCTGCCACGGCATGGTTCTTCGTTTCGCCATATACGCCTTCACGGATACGCCCCATATTCGTGATCGCCTTGATCTCTCCGGTCTCGACCTCCATCACGACAGCCGTACCGGACTCGGCATCGATCGCCTTCAATTTATCGACCAACGATTTCTCGGTTATATCCTGTATATTAATATCGATCGTGGTACGGATATCCATGCCATCCACCGGGTCCACCTCAATCACGTTCGTCCAGCCTCCACCGACACGGCGAACGGAGCTCAACCCGGCCTGCCCCCGCAGGAGCGAATCGTATTGCAACTCCAATCCATTCTTCCCCTTCGTAGTACCACCCTCCTCGATCTCTCCGTAGATATCACCGATCGTACGAGACGCCAAGGTCCCGAAAGGTTTCTGGCGCTGTACCATCTCCTTCGTATAAAAACCACTCTTATAACGTCCCAGACGAAGAAACGGGAACTTACGGATCTCCTTCAAATCCGAATACGAGACCTTCCCCGCGTAAATCGGGAACTGGCGGCTTTTACCGCTCAGCCCTTTCAGCAGATAAGCCTTATAGCCCGCCGGCGTACGATCCTTCAATTTACGGGAAAGATAAAACGCCAACGAGTCCACCCCATCCTTCTTGGACGTCTTGAACGTATCCAGCCAATTATACTTGGCACCCTTAGCCGGAGTATACGCATCCGCCTTAAAGTCGATATACATATAATAACGAGGCACGCTGGTAGCCATCAACTTACCGTCCGACGAATAGATATTGCCACGTCCGGGCAACACCAAACGGTTCGGTCGTTTCTGGCTCTCGGCCACCTTCATCCATTTATCCCTCTCCACGAAGGCCGTATCAAAGGCACGGAACAGGATTCCTACGGCCACAAGCCCCAGCAACAGCACGACCACGAAGTAACAGAATAAAATCCGGCTACCTTTAGGCTCTATTTCTTTCGGTTCGTTTTCTTCAGACATACCTATTTACACCTTATCTCACTTATATAACTCATAAGGAGGGGTTTTCGCACCCTCCAGATCAATACCTTGCTCCTCGATCAGCAACTCGATTTGCGATTGGCGGCTATTGCCGGTCAACTCGGATGAGATCGACAACGCCTCGAAACGCACATCCCTCAATTGCTGTTGCAACCGGTCGATCTCACGCAGCTTTTGCATACAAGTATACCGGTTACCGATAAAGAAAAACGCCAACACGACAAGTAACACGATCATGCGCGTATGCCTCAAGATAAAATCCTCTTTTAGCACGCCGCCACCGAGTATATACCAGAACGAAAGACGCTTCTCCTTCTTCCTCGTTTTCTTATGTTGTCCGTTTTCTTCCATATCTATTTCTCCTTATACCTTCTCAGCGATTCTCAACTTGGCACTCCGGGAACGGGGATTCCGCTCCACCTCCTCGTCGGTCGGGACGATTACCTTATTATTGACCAAGCGGAAAGGCGATCGTACGTTCCCGAAGAAATCCTGCTCGCATTTCCCCTCGAAGTTTCCGGTCTTCAAAAAGTTCTTTACCAGACGGTCTTCCAAGGAGTGATACGTGATAACCACCAATCGTCCTCCCGGTCTCAACACCCGCAAGGTACTCCGCAGCATCTCTTTCAGCGCCCTCATCTCATCGTTCACCTCGATACGAAGCGCCTGAAAGACTTGCGCCAAGAATTTCTTCTCTTTGTCCTTTCCCGTAAACGGCTTGATCACCTCCAAGAAGTCTCCGATCGTCTCTATCTTCTTTGTCTCACGAGCTTTCACCAGCACAGAGGCTAATTTCCGAGACACCTTCAGCTCGCCATATAGATAAAACACATCGGCCAACGCCTCCGCCGTATAATTATTCACGATATCGGCGGCGGTCTGCCCCGCACGCGTATTCATCCGCATATCCAACGTCCCGTCGAAACGGAAAGAGAAACCGCGATCCTTATCGTCGAAATGATGGGAAGAGACACCTAAATCCGCCAACAGGCCGTCCACCTCCCCACTTTCTCCGTAGTAACGCATAAAATTATACAAATAACGGAAATTACTGCGCACGAAAGTGAATCGTGGGTCTGCCGGGACATTATGCTCGGCGTCCGCATCTTGGTCAAAGCCGTAAAGTTCGCCCTCGCTACCCAACCGTTTCAAGATCTCGCGGGAATGTCCTCCACCGCCAAACGTAACATCCACGTAAATCCCGTCGGGACGGATATCCAATCCCTCCAGACTTTCCCGCAGCATTACCGGTACATGATAGCAACTATCTTTTTCTTCCATTCGTCGTTCTTACGTTAAACTTCCTCTTAAAATCAAGCGCCGTACTCCTTTGATACGCACGCACATGCCTTATCGGTGGGTAAAAGTACACATTTCCAAAATTACCCGCCAACATTTATATAAGAAAAGTAGGAAAAAGTTATCAACAGGTCGTTAACCCTTCGTCTTTTCGTCCTTATCTCTTACGCTTTTCATCGGTATCCGTTAACCAATTCTTCCTTTCACCTTCATCTTCTAACGGCTGTTGGACGATCATGCAACAGTTGGTAGATGATCTTCTAACAGATGGTGCATGATCGTCCAACAGCCGTTAGATAACCGATAGTCAAGCTCCCGGGGACTAACCTCCCTAATGGTAGCGGCTAAAAGATCAAGGGGAAAAGGCTAAGATAGCTGGCGAAAAAGCAAAAACTTCACTCAAACCTCTCTCGTTTTAATTATTAACTTTATCTTTGCCCCTTGACAAGCTTATATAGATGACAAAACAAGGTGTGACAAAGATAGATATTAAGCAAGTATTGGCACAAAAGGCGCCCAAGGCGTCACGCAAGATTCCGGGATTTATCGTGGACTACTTGATTCGCACGGTTCATCAAGAGGAACTGAATGATATATTAACCCGTTACCACGATAAGGAAGGGGTAGATTTCATGCGTGAGCTTATCGGCTATTTTGACCTTACCCTCAATCTGGTACATGAGGAAAACATCCCGACCGAAGGGCGCTATATCTTCGCCTCCAACCATCCGCTCGGAGGATTAGACGGTATCTGTCTCTCCGCCGTTATCGGTTCCCGGTTCGAAGGGCGCATCAAGTATCCGGTCAATGATTTATTACTTTATCTCTCCAATCTAAAATCCATCTTTGTACCGATCAACAAACACGGCACCCAAGGAAAGGACAACGCACGGATGCTGGAGGAGGCTTTTGCCTCGGACGACCAGATCATCACTTTCCCCGCCGGATTATGCTCTCGCAAGATTGGTGGCAAGATACAAGACTTGGAGTGGAAGAAATCGTTCATCCAGAAGGCGGTGCAATACAAGCGGGATATCGTACCGGTCTATTTCGACGGGAAGAATTCCAATTTCTTCTATAACCTCGCCCGGATACGCAAGGCGTTGGGTATAAAGATGAATTATGAGATGATTTATTTACCGGACGAGATGTTCCGGAGCAAACATAAGACCTTCCGGATTTATTTCGGGAAGCCTATCCCTTGGCAGACATTCGACAATAGCAAGAAACCCGCCGAATGGGCTGAGTGGATAAAAAACAAGGTTTACAAACTCAAGGATTAACAGACGAAACATATGCAAGACATTATCAATCCCATAGACAGGGCACTACTGAAGGCTGAATTGACCAAAGAGAAGAGGTTGAGAAGTACCAATAAATCGAAGAATGAGATTTATATCGTCACGGCGCACGACTCACCCAATGTCATGCAAGAGATAGGGCGTCTGCGGGAGGTCGCTTTCCGTTATTACGGGGGTGGCACGGGATTTCCGGTGGATATCGATGAGTATGACACGATGGAAGACGCTTACCGCCAGCTGATTGTCTGGAGCCCGGAAGATGAGCAGATCTTGGGGGGATACCGTTTCCTTTGCGGTTCAGACGTTAAGTTCGACGAGAATGGTAAACCGATCCTGGCGACCTCGCACTTGTTTAATTTCTCAGAGAAATTTATCAAGGAGATCCTTCCTTATACGGTAGAGTTGGGACGCTCGTTCGTGGCTCTGGAGTATCAATCCACCCGTTCCGGGGCGAAAGGCTTGTTCGTGTTGGATAACCTGTGGGATGGATTGGGAGCTTTATCCGTGGTTGATCCGAGCTTGCGGTATTATTTCGGGAAGGTGACTATGTACAATACGTACAACCAAGAGGCCCGTAATATGATCTTATACTTCCTCGGATTGCATTTCCCGGACGCAGACCAACTGATCACTCCGGTATATCCTTTGGAGACTAATATGGATGTAGAGAAGATGAAATCTCTTTTCCCTCACGATAATTTCAAGGATAACTACAAGGTATTGAACCAAGAGGTTCGTAAATTTGGCATCAACGTGCCTCCTTTGGTAAATGCTTACATGAGCTTGTCGCCTAAGATGCGTGTATTCGGCACAGCGATCAACCATGAGTTTGGAGAGGTGGAAGAAACGGGTATCTTAATAGCTATTAACGAGATATTAGAGGATAAGAAGAAACGGCATATTGAGACGTATCTGGAAGAGGAGTACAAGTCCGCCGAGTTGATACGCAAGAATTTCATCGGGGAATAAAGCCGTAGATATGGCTAGCGCGACAGCGTAACAAGATATAAAAAGGTTCAGCCTAACCGTTCGCCTCCAAGCGGATTAAAAACGGACAAAAGCTGAACCTCTTTTTATTTTAAATAAATCTTATAGCACAGTCCACCGGAGAAATATTTCATTCGCTGCAATTCAAATTGAAAATGTATATGATTGAATAGTAGGTAAGTGGCTCCCATAGCGAAGTCTTTCGAATCGTATTCGGCTATGACGTTCAAATGCGGGGCGAATGAAGGATTGTAGGTGATACCTCCCGCTACACCGTTCAAGGGATAATCCTCACGGCGGTTATACAGATAGGATAAATGAACGCCTAAGGTTTCCCTTCCCAGCTGAAAATGTTTGGTAGCGGCCAAATAATAACGGCAGAAATAGCCGTTCCCTATGGCTGAAGCGAATTTATGCCCGGATGACGTAAAAGGGTCCGAAGTCCCCAGCACGACAGCGGGGATGTATTTGCTTTCTTTCAACACACGTAAGCGGGCGGAGAAATAACGATCTTGGTTCGTGAATCCGGAATAGCCATGCTTATCCAATCCAAGGCTCTCGGCCGTAAACAGCGTACAAGTATACGCTACTTCCAGAAACGGGAAGATCGTCACGTTCAAATAATAATTCCACGTATTAAAATTAAACTTGGGAGGCGTAAGCTCTTGATGCAAGAAGTTTCCGCCAAGCATCACGGTCTTGTCCTTTTGCATATCGGCGGACGGGGCATGCAATAGCCCTGTCGTGCCATAAGATAATTGAGCCGGAAGTAAGGTCCAGCAACTTAAGAATATGATTAATAAGAGTAATTTCTTCATTTTTCTTTGTTTACTTATAAACTTCCGGCTCAACATTATTTAATCAAGCTTCAAATATCAAGCATTAATCCGGGATGATGATACCGCCACCGGCGTTATTGCCATCACCATGTCCGTGACCGTGGGATTGCTTGTAGACAGGAGTACCTTCTATCTTGATAAGTTTTTTAGCTACAACCTGAATCTCTTCCACCTTCTTACCCTTTGTCATAAACTTAAATACATACGTATTTGTAGTATATGTCTTCTTCAAGCTCATAGAAGCGACCGTACGATCAGCTTCCGTAGGAACGGATGTAGTCAATGATGTTTGGGTACCAATCTGATAACCATCAGCTTGCAAACGATTAGAGATTCGGTTATAAACCGCATTCTTAGCGACTTGACCATCTACGTTAGACTTTCCGACTAGATCCTGCAAGTTTTCTCCAACATAAGCATTTGTAGTTGTAACAACTACAGGAATGTTTCCTGCCTTACCATCAGAACAGTAATCAACAACCTTTTCTACGATTGTAGTATCAGTACTGATATCTTCAGTTTCCGCTAATGCCAACTCAAAACCTGCGGCAAACTTAGAGAAGTGAGCAACAGACATTTCCGCACCAGTACCATTGATATAAACAGGGTCCGCCGTAGGATCAATCTTCATGATCTCCTTATTATCTATGCCTGTGGTCGCATATAACAATGCCATAGGCTGTGTAGAAGAAACCAAATCCTTCGGAGCGTCGAACGAGATCTTCAAAGCCGGAGAGAATACCGTACCGCTAGGCTCGCCTTTATATACACGGCTTACACTGGCTACCGCACCAGCATCAGAAGTCACATTATTGGATTGCAGAGCTTCCGCAGACATATCACGTTCGATCACCAATGTTTGATTACTACTTGCCGGCATAACGATAACGACAGGCTTACCACTTTCCGCGACCAAACTTACCTCATCTTTCTCTTTTATACCATCAGCGGTCGTACTTTCAATCACTCCTATCGATTCTGTCAATTTCTCAGCATCACTTTGATTCAAGACCTTAATAACTGGAGCTTGAACCTCATTATCCGCACCTTTATAGTTATCTAAGACATTAGCAGGAATGACAACGTCTACTTTTTGTTCAACATTATTCTCATCCACATAAGTGACACCAGACACCTTAACCTCTTCGGTTCCGCCTGCGTTAATCGCATTCTTAATCTCATCCGCTACTTTTTCCGCTTCTTTTTCCGGAACCTGAACACCATATTTAGAAAAATCAATCTCCGTATTTCCACCTGTACCTATAGGGTTCAATGTGATAGGAAATACATAGTTCATACTCTGACCGACCTTAAAGATGATCGTACGAGAGTAGCTCGTATAACCTGCGGCTTTAACACTCAAGATAAATTGAGCATCCTCCGTAACCTTTGATGATGCGATATTGAAAGAGAACTCACTCTCATTCTTAGAAATAAATAACTCTTCACTTCCTAACATCAATGTGACTTCCGCAGTTTTGATGTCTGCGCCCGTAGATAGGTCTGTTATTATACCAGATACGATATAAGTCGCTTTTAACGGATCTGTCGGTTTGGAAGGATCGGAAGGATCAGACGGGTCTGTTGGCTTGGAAGGATCAGACGGGTCAGAAGGATCTGTCGGCTTAGAAGGATCATCCGGGTCTACTGGAATAGAAGGAGTGACATTCATCACGATAATAGCTGGATACTCAACGTCGAATGTATCACCTTCGCCCTCTTTCTTTTCTTGATCCGGAACGGCTGAAACGACAACCTTAGCCACGGCTTTAGTATATCCGGAAGCTGTAGCTACTACGTCGTAGATACCGGGAGTCACATCAGAGACCTTAAAATTAGGTTTATTCTCTTTAGCGATCTCTTTATCCCCGTATTTTACGACAACAGAAAGGCTGGAAGTAGAGATAGCTTTTCCCACAACATCCTCGATCGATACGGAAAGATTGTACTTCGCCTTCTTATACTCTTTCGGAGTATCGGGAGTCGTGCCCTTTACCATGACGGCGTTTACTACATACTGTCCAACACCCGATTCGATCTTCTTCACATCCACATCATAGCTTCTGTCTGCATAGCCTTCCGACTTAAAGGCGATTTTGTAAGAGCCTGGTGTGCTTTTCAAGTCGAAAGAGTACGTTCCATCAGAACCCGTCGTAGCACTAAGAGATTGAGCTCCAGAAAGAGCTACGCTAACGCCAGCCATCGGGTTGTTGCTGGCATCCATGACCGTACCACTAATCGCATAGGTGGCAACAGTGCCACCACCATCCGGAGTAGGCACATCATCATCGTCATCCTTACAGCCCATGAAACATACCATGGCTGTCGTAAGGAACAAGACCAATAAGGTCTGTAACTTTGTAATTGTTCTCATAATAAAACTATTTAAAAATTGAGTAATTCCGACTTTATAAAGTACGGGTTGAATTGATTCTGTTGCATGATGTTATCATTCGGCGAGGCTTTATACCCCTTATAATAATAGCGTTCATTACCGGCGTTGTAAGACATACCCCAGTTGTCAGAAGGAAGCACCCGCACATTCTTACGTTTATATTTATAAGGAGGAAGAGCCACTTGAAACCGGAAACCGCCGTTTTTCAAAGCACCTTGCGCCTTCATCGCATAAAATCCTATCGAACAATAGCGAAAATGGCGGATCAAGTCAATCCGTCCTCCGATCTCACCCAGTAAGTATTGCTCGGCTTTCAAGGAGACTTGCGTATTGTATTTTGGCCAGTAGAAACTACCTCCCAGCGACCATGTCACCCGTTGGTGAGTTCCATAATGATATTCAAACTTCTGCCAAGATCCCGTACCCGTACAACCAATACGTCCTTCCAAAGAAAAACGTTCATCCTTCAAATGATGGGTTACCGCTAAATCCACGCCATAACGATCCGCATTGAACAAACCGATACTGGCTCTGGCGAACGTACGATAAGGTAAACGAAAAGATTGGGAAAGGGTAACCATGCCCGGGTGAATCTTACCCGCCCAAGGACCATATCCATCATTATATATAGGAAACACCATCTGCGCCGTCAGCTTCATCCCATTCCAGAAAGAGACCTCGATCGCAGGCGAGAGGTTGAATAACACTTGGTATATTTGCGTGATAATGAGGTTCTTCAGATACAACTCCGGATAAACCACCACGTCTACTTTAAATAAGGAGCTATTCATACGGTACTCTTTTTTCACCTTATCCCAGCTATCGCCCAGATCGTAAGTAGCATCCCAGGCGGAACGGGCCGCATAGGAGCCGGGAGCCGCCTTCAAGCTGTCCGGATTTGCCGTATAGATCAATGAGATCTGCGGTATATTATTATCCAATACGACGATACGGCAGGATTTGCCCTTCTCCGGCAAGCCTGTTTTCTGGATGCGGTCTATGGCATGGGCCAGTCCCACACCCTGCAAACGCCAAGGGGTATTCTCCAAGACATATACTCTCTCCTTCTCGTCTTCCGACCAGATAACATTCTCAAAACCCATATCGACCAGCATATTCGCGGTGATATCCGCATATACCTTATTATATTGCGCCTTTGTAAACATAGGCAATAGTAGCAAAAAGAATAAAAGGCATTCCTTACGGAGTAAAATGGCTCGTATAGAAGACTTTCTATTCATATCTCTAGAGTTTGATTCCAAGTTATCATTGGTTTACTGTTTTTCTTATTCTTACCCTTCCACATAAAAAACGACTAGTGAAAACGATCGTTTAGATCTTGCATTTTTTTAGAAAGCAAAAAGATGATGCTCTTTTGTCATATTCGTGACACTTTGATTAATATATCCTGTTGAGAAAAAGATATATAGCAGGACAAAATTTAATCGGAAAAGGTTGCCAGTCTCGGAGAAATGCCTACCTTTGCAAACGAATAATTGAAACGATCGTTTTTTACAGTCGTTTTCAATCTAAATATTTTTATTGTTATCATAGATACTTCTCATAATAGCCTGCGCCAAAATCAACAAATGACACTTTATATTTAGAGAACAACCTCATTATTTTAAAATGTACATAACCCCGCTTCCAAAGTCAGCTAGCTTCGTTGGCAAAGTAAGTTAACTTACTTGGGCATTTAAGTTAGCTTACTTTGCCATTTAAGTTAGCTTACTTTTTGGCCCTTCTATACAGCCCAAAAAAAATACGGAAATTTGCTATTCTCGGAAAGCATTCTTATCTTAGCAAATTATAGCAGATTATAGCAAAGAGAGAGTTTCATGTTAGCAGCCATTCATATACAGTTAATCGTTGGTACGATATTTATCATATTGTATAGCGTCACTATATTAGGACTGGTATTAGTTATCATTACAGAGAATAGGAATCCGTTAAAGACAATTCCTTGGGTAATCGTCTTATTATTAGCACCCGGTATCGGACTGCTTTTCTATTTCTTCTTTGGACAAGATAACCGGAAACAACGGATCATATCGAGGCGTACCTATAAACGCATCATGAAAAGGCCGCAAGAGGGTAAATTACCTCAAGACGCCTGCGTAGTTCCGGACCCCTATAAACCTTTATCGACCTTGTTGACTAACACCAACCAATCCTCCCTCCTATACGGAACACAAATCACGATTTATACGAATGGTACCGATAAGTTCAAAGACTTGCTGGAAGAGATCCAGAAAGCGACTCACCATATCCATATACAATATTATATATTCTGTGATGACGAGATAGGAAAACAGGTGCAACAACTCCTTATCAAGAAAGTAAAAGAAGGCGTGAAGGTACGTGTACTTTATGATGATGTGGGTTGCTGGAATGTAAAAGACGGCTTCTTTAAGGAAATGAAGGAAGCGGGTATCGAGGTATATGCGTTCTTGAGGGTAGCGTTCCCCGTTTTCACCAGTAAGGTGAATTACCGGAACCACCGCAAGATTATCGTGATAGACGGTAAAGTCGGGTTTATGGGAGGCATGAATATAGCCGACCGATACGATAAGGGAACCTCTTGGGGCACATGGAGGGATACGCATTTCAAATTCGTAGGGAAAGGAGTACACGGGCTTCAATCCGTATTCCTCATCGATTGGTACGTGGTTAGTAAAAAACTCTTGAACGATCGGATTTACTATCCGGCTGCCGAAATCTATAGCGATAATATTATGCAAATCGCCACTAGTGGTCCGGTAGGTCAATGGAGAACTTTGTTGCAAGCGACCATTTTCATGATCGCCAACGCCAAGAAGTATATCTTTATACAAACCCCTTATTTCCTGCCTACCGAAGGATTAAACCAAGCGTTGCAAACCTCCGCCTTAGGGGGAGTGGATGTTCGTTTGATGCTGCCTAAGCGTTCCGATACACGTTCAGCGAATATGGCCAGTCATTCCTTTATCGACGAGATGGTAAAGGCCGGCGTAAAAGTATACCTCTACAAACCGGGCTTCTTGCATTCCAAGCTAGTCGTGTCCGACGACGCATTGACAAGCATCGGGTCCGCCAATATGGACTTCCGTAGCTTTGAGCATAACTTCGAGATTAACGCTTTCGTATATCAAAAGGAATTCGCCCTGCAAATGAAACGCATCTTTACACACGACATGCATCACTGTGAGCGTTTGATCCCTTCCCGCTGGTTAAAGCGCCCCCTCAAGCAACGCATGGCGGAATCATTTATGCGTCTGTTTTCTCCCCTTCTTTAAGGAAGATGCTAAAGTTCACGGAGCCATACACCCGGTGCTGATAAAAATAAGGCAAAGATGAGAAGTCATTGGTCTTAGGATGTTCCATGATGAATATCCCTCCATCCCTTAGTAAATCACGCTCGAAAACCAAGGCGGGTATTTCCGGCAACTCCGGCAAGGCATACGGGGGATCGGCAAAGATGAAATCGAAACTTTGCTTAGGGGCTGAATTCAAATAGCGGAAAACATCCCCACGAATCAGAGCCAATGCATCCGTCTTCAGCTCTTTCGCTACCTTGGCTATAAAAGAGGCATGAGCGTTATTTTTCTCTATGACGGTTACATTCCGGCATCCTCGTGAGATCAACTCAAAAGAGATACTTCCGGTTCCGGCAAAAAGATCCAACGCATCCATACCTTCCAGATCCACCAAATTATTTACTACGTTAAAAATATTCTCTTTCGCAAAATCCGTCGTAGGACGTGCGCTAAACGAAGAGGGCACGTCAAAACGCCGACGACCGTATATACCGCTTATTATTCGCATATTAATAAAGATATTAAATCCATAGGGGCTTTCGTTACATCCGTTCCCAGCAGATAGGCTTCCGAAGGGATCTCCACCGGCTTAACATAGCGTAAATAGGTTCGCAATCGCTCCAGAACCCGCATTCGCGAGGAAGATTCCCCCGCTAAAAACAACTGGTCCTTTTCTTGGTCCAATCCCGCCTGTTTCCATACATATAATATATAGTATACTATATCGTCCGATTGGTCGATCGGGTAAGAGTTCACAAATAAGAGTTTCCCTTGAGCATAGCACGCCACATCCATCCGCTTTCGTTCTATCACGACATACATTTGCCGGGGTAAGCTAGCACTACTTTCTTTTGTCCATAGCGTTAGCGGAGAAGTCATGTAGTGGGAGAAAAAAGGATGCAAAAGAGAACGGGAGCAAAATTCGTAAACCTCCTCGTCCACACCAAACACCAACTTAGCCTGTTGTTCCTTTAAAATATCGGTTAAGCAATGCAATTCCAGTGTAGAAAAGCAGAAATCCAATAAATGCCCTTCCTTACCGTCCCCCCAATAATTATCAGGGACCAAGCTATATTCCGGAGATACACAGATCACGTTAATCCGTTTATAAGTCCACGTAAGAAACTCATGAGCGAAGAAAAACTCCTTAAGGGAAGAAATGAAAGAGACCGCCCGATCGAATTCCGTTTCCCGATAAAAGAAACTTCCTCCAGCCGAGGGATCATACCCGGAAAAAGAAAGTCCACCCGACCGAAGCCGGATGGACACTATATACTTTTCCGAATTATCAGTAGTTAACGTATCAGGAATGCTGATAGTCATATGAGCCGCTGATTATTCCCAGTTACCTGCGTTGTTATTAATTTCTTCCAAAGAACCTACGCGCAATCCCGGGAACTTACCTTGTTTCTCTGCCTTGTCGATCAAGTTATAAGTCAACTGAGCATCCATGTCACGCAAATATTCTTTGTAAGGAACCTCACAAGCGAATACTTTGATCTCATAACCAGAACCAGATTTCAACGTAGCCGTATCCATCTTGAAAGTAATCTTTTCACCCGGAACGGCCGGAACATAACGCATAGCCGCTACATCATAGTTCTTACCCAGCAAAGTATCTTTCGCCAATACCCACATGGTATCACGTCTGATTAAACCTTTCTTAACAGCCTCTGCTTCTGTCATACCTTTCTCCAACTGCTCATCCGTCAATACACCTTCCTTGATCAAGAACGGCAACTTATCCGTATTCAAGAATTTCTCCAAATCGTCGAAACTTCCGGCATGAGTCTTATACATGTTCTTGTATTCGATCTGAGCCTTACGGATTTCAATCAAACGGGCGATGATCGCATTGTCACGAATAGTCTTCTGATCATCATACTCAATCGGACCAGTGACGCTCTTGTAGCACATGTAAACTAGCAGTACAACTGCGGCAGCTAATAAAATCTTTAATGTAACTTTCATGGTTTGTATTGTTTTTTGAATTTATTTCGTTCGGCAAATTTAAAAAAGAATATTTAATACACTACCTTTATCGCGAAAATTATTGCGATCAAAATGATAAATAGTTACATAAGCCAGCAAATCGAACGAAATTTCCCCTATAAACCGACGGATGATCAGTTTTTAGCGCTTCATACGCTTACCGAATTTCTCTTGTCTGAGGAACCGGACAGCCTTCTACTGATGAAAGGCTACGCAGGAACCGGAAAAACCTCTCTGGTCGGGGCTTTGGTGAAAACGCTTAACGAACTAAAGCAAAAAACGTTTTTGTTGGCTCCAACCGGACGAGCAGCTAAAGTTTTCTCGGGCTACGCTGGCCAAAAAGCGTATACAATTCATAAAAAAATATATCGTCAACGGGCGTTTTCCAATGAGCCGACGGGCTTCATGCCGGCAGATAATTTACATAAAGATACACTTTTTATCGTCGACGAGGCTTCTATGATCGCCAACGAGGGATTGGATTCATTTGTTTTTGGCTCCGGACGCCTGTTGGACGATTTAATCCAGTATGTCTATTCCGGGGAAAACTGCCGTCTTATCCTAATGGGAGATGTCGCACAGCTTCCTCCGGTGATGCAAACGGAGAGTCCCGCCTTGAATCCCGAGATATTACGGGGTTACAACCTACAGGTTTGGGAGATAGCGTTAACTCAAGTCGTACGCCAAAGCGAGGACTCGGGAATCCTGTTCAACGCAACCCGGCTACGAGACGCACTACGAAACCACACGGTCGAGATCTTTCCGAAATTACAATTAAAAGGCTTCTCCGATTTCACGAAAGTCAATGGAGATGAGCTAATTGAGGAAATATCTTCCGCCTATAGCCGCGACGGTATGGAAGAGACAATGATTATCTCCCGCTCGAATAAACGAGCAACGATTTATAATAACGGCATACGTAACCGTATCCTATACAGGGAAGAAGAGCTATCGTCCGGCGATCGTTTAATGGTAGCGAAGAACAATTATTATTGGACAGCGAATTGCAAGGAGATGGACTTTATAGCGAACGGAGAGATCATTCAAGTCATGCGGGTACGCCGTGTCACGGAGATGTATGGCTTCCGCTTTGCCGACATCACGGCTCGTTTTCAAGATTATGATCTGGAAATCGATTTGAAAATCCTATTGGATACTTTACAGACCGACTCCCCCGCCCTCCCTAAGGAGCTAAACGACAAGCTCTTTTACACCATATTGGAAGATTACGAGGACATTCCTACCAAGGCGGGAAAAATGAAAAAGATGAAGGTAGATCCTCATTACAACGTCGTCCAAGTAAAATACGCTTATGCGGTAACCTGCCATAAAGCCCAAGGCGGCCAATGGATGAACGTCTTTCTCGATATCGGTTACATCACGGAGGAAATGCTTGGTGAGGATTTCTATCGGTGGCTCTACACGGCTTTTACCCGGGCGACCCATCACCTATATCTGGTGAATTTACCGGACGAGTTCGTCGAATGATTTACAATATTTTAAGATCGAAACTGGCAACATTGACAAGAAATACTTATTTTTGTTGCAAAACATACGTATGTCCGGATGATTTATAGCATCTGAAAAACATATAGAAATGGCAAACAAGGAAAAAATAGATTATCTATTGATCGATATCAGGGAGCTGGAGAAGTTGGTAGCCGGAATGAGGGACGCGGAAATTTATCCCGCCTCTTTCTTCAACCAGACCTTCCAGTTGACCCACAAGGTATTGAAGGAGCTTCATACGCTGGAGGAGTTTCAGTTAGAGGCTTTGCGTAAACAAATGGAGGAACATCAACGACTTATCGATTCTATTCCCGTAAGTAAACCTTTACAGATGCCGGAGGTGCAACCGGCTCCGGAAGTATCCCCTACGATCGAGGTCGTACAGGTACAAGAACCGGTCGTTGAGGAACCTATCGTAGTAGAACCAATTGTCGAAAAAGTGATCCCAGAAGAAAAGATCGTACAAGAGACAATCCCCTTGAAAGAGATAGAGATTCCACATAAAACTATATTAGCGGATAAATCCAGTATTTCACTGAATGATATATTGGAGAAAAAGAATCTTTCTGATTTCCGTAAGGCATTCAGTTTAAATGATCGTTTCCGCTTCAGAAGGGAATTATTCGGAGGAAATGAGGAGAAAATGAATAAGGCGATCTCAGACCTGAACGATCTTAGCTCGTACGAGGAATCGGTCACTTATCTGAACAAGGTGTTGAACTGGAATATAGAAGACGCTTCCGTAGCCGATTTCATCAAGCTATTGGAAAAACGCTTCTCATAAATATACGATATGGCAAAATTGACTGTAGTCCCAACCCCTGTTGGTAACTTGGAAGATATGACATTCCGGGCGATCCGTGTGCTAAAAGAAGCTGATCTTATTTTAGCGGAGGATACCCGTACGACCGGCATCTTGCTGAAACATTTCGAGATACAAAACAAGATGCAGTCCCACCACAAGTTCAATGAACATAAGACGGTGGAGCAAATCGCGGCCCGTATCAAGGGAGGCGAGAATATCGCCCTTGTTTCCGATGCCGGTACGCCGGCCATCTCCGATCCGGGATTCATGTTGGTGAGGGAATGTGTTCGCCAAGGGGTAGACGTAGAGTGCCTGCCCGGAGCTACAGCTTTCGTGCCCGCCTTGGTAGCGTCCGGATTACCCAATGAGAAGTTCTGTTTCGAGGGGTTTCTCCCTCAAAAGAAAGGAAGGCAGACCCGGCTAAAAGAATTGGCTTTGGAATACCGGACTATTATTTTTTATGAATCACCTTTCCGTCTGCTCAAGACCTTGACACAATTCGCCGAGTTTTTCGGTACGGACCGCCAAGTATCAGTATCCCGGGAAATATCCAAATTACACGAGGAAACCGTACGAGGCTCCTTAGAAGAAGTAATTCAGCATTTTACCGTGAACGAACCAAGGGGTGAGATTGTTATTGTATTAGCAGGCTTAAAAGATAAAAAGGACAAAGAGACAGAAAAAGATGTTTAACTTAACAAGCAAAAAGAACATGAAGAAAGTATTATTAGTATGTGTCTGCACAGCCATGCTGGCCTCTTGCGGCCAAAATTCAGCGGATTACAAGAAACTAAAGGCTGAGAACGATTCTCTACGTATCGAGAATACGAAGAACACGGATGAGCTTAATGATATGCTCTCCACCCTAAATGATATTGAATCTGATTTTCAATCTATACGTGATGCCGAGAATTATTTGACAATCCAACAACAAACCGGCGGTGAGCTAAATCAGTCACGCAGAGATCAAATCAAGCAGAACATGCAATTGATCAGCGAGACCTTGAAGAAGAACAAGGAGCAAATCAGCCAGTTGGAGGAGAAATTGAAGAAAAGCGGTATTCAATCTTCCGCATTACGAAAGACGATCGATCGTCTTTCCTCCGAGCTGGATCAAAAGGCAACGATGATTGTCGCTTTGCAAGAGGATTTGGCAAAGAAGAACGTACGTATCCAAGAATTGGACGAGATGGTAAGTTCCTTGAATGAGGATGTGGAAAGTCTGGCTACTACCGCAGCCGCTCAATCCGAGAAATTGAACGCTCAAGATAAAGCCCTTCACACGGCTTACTACTGTTTCGGTACTTCCAAGGAATTGAAGGAACAGAAGATCTTATCCGGTGGTGGCCTGTTCTCTAAATCTAAAGTATTGCAGAGTGGTTTCAACAAGGATTATTTTATCTCTATCGATATCCGTGAGGTAAAAGAAATTCCTTTGTTCGCAAGCAAGGCTAAACTAAAATCCAATCATCCGGAAGGATCTTATGAGTTCGTAGAGGATGAAGACGGAAACTTGACCTTGAAAATAAATGACGAGAAGGCTTTCTGGAGCCTAGGCAAGTATTTAGTGATCGAAGTTGGATAATGATTTATAAAAGTATATTTATCGATTTGGACGATACCCTTTGGGATACGTACCATAACAATAAAGAATGCCTTGAAGAGCTATATACCGATTACCACTTTAATCGGTATTATGCCTCCTTCGAGGCTTTCTTTGATATTTATATGCCTCATAATCTATACTTATGGGCCAAGTATCGTTCGGGGGAAATAGACCGGCAAACCTTAATCTTGGATCGATTTCTCTATGTACTTCGTCCGTTAGGAATAGAAGATAAGAAAACCGTCTTATCGGTAAATAATGATTTCTTGCAACGCACGACCACCAAAACCCGATTAGTGCCCGGAGCCATTGAATTATTGGAATATCTTCGCCCTTCCTATCGGTTATTTATTTTATCCAATGGATTCCGTGAGGTACAATTCAAGAAACTTAGCAACGCAGGCTTGGCTCCTTATTTCGAACGGATGATCCTGTCCGAGGACGCTAATATACAAAAACCCCATAAAGGTATTTTCGACTTCGCCTTAAAGAACACGAACTCACGCCGGTCCGAGAGCTTAATGATCGGGGATAGCTGGGAAGCTGATATCATTGGGGCTTACCAATCCAAGATCGACCAGATATGGTTGAATCCTGAAGGATTACCTGCCGTAGGCTTCATCCCAACCTATACAGTCCGCTCCTTGGATGAGATCCGGTCCATCTTATAAGATATCCTTTCTTACAATGCCCATTATAGAGTGCTTACGATGGGCATTATATGATCCTTAGAATGGGCATCATAAAGACCTTACAATGCCTATTCTAAGAACTACATCTTAATACATTATAAATTAACTGATTACTTATCGGTAGTCACCAGATATTGACGAAAGCCCTCAGAGTATTCCGGATGATACCCGTCTCCTATCGAATCGGAACAAATAATAAAATAGTCAAGGCCGGGCACTTTAGCGCATAAGGATTTAGCCTCCTCCGAACCTAAGACCATAAATGCGGTAGCATACGCATCAGCGGTCATGGCATCCGGGGCGACAATCGTAGCGCTAAGGATATCCCGCTGTACAGGGCAACCTTCACGGGGATCGATCGTATGGGCGTATTTACGTCCATCCTTTATATAAAAATTACGATAATTGCCTGATGTAGCCATTCCTAACGGTTTCGGGAAGCTAACGATCTGCTCGAGTTCTTGATTCATGCCGGCAGCGTCATCCGTAGGCTTCGTGATCCCTAAGCGCCAATCCATGCCCGAGGGATTCACGCCTTTCACACGCATCTCGCCACCAAACTCCACCAAATAATTACGGACCCCTTTCTTCTCCAGCATCTGAGCTATCATATCGCAAGCCGTTCCATCCGCCAAAGAAGAAAAGTTCATCATTAAGCGAGGATCGTCCTTCACGATGCGATCCCCTTCTAAACGAACTTTCTGAAAACCGATAAACTGACGGACACTGTCGATATGGGCAGGGGTTACGCTATCCTTCCGGCTGAAGCCAAACCCCCAAAGGTTGATCAACGGGGCGCACGTCACGTCGTAGGCCCCATTTGTCTCGGCAGATACTTCCAGTGCCTTCTTAAAGACTTTTTGGAAGAGCGTATCTACCCGTATGTCACGGTTCTGGTTTACCTGACTGATTACCGAAGTAGAATCAAAAGCATTAAACAGGTGGTAGAAATATTTCAACTGCTCGTCAATCTCCTTATCCAATGGTTTAGTATGCTCAAACTTAATATGATAAGGTGTATGAAGCCTTCCGGATACCTCATAGTATTGGGGAGCCTGTTCACAACTTATCAACAAGATATTAACAAGTAAGCAAAGGATGGAGAATCGACTTTTCATATTAGAACTCTGATGTAAAATGGAACTTAATATCCGGAAAATCCTGTTGGGCCATCATCAATACATAGCCGGAATCCGCTAAATAAACATCACGGCCTTCCTTATCCAACGCCATATATTGCGCCTTACGTTTCTTGAAATTCTCCAATGCCTGTTGGTTATCACTCTCGATCCAGCAAGCCTTATATAGGCTGATCGGCTCCCATTTACATTGAGCGGCATACTCATGCAACAGGCGGTATTGAATAACCTCAAACTGCAATTGTCCCACCGTACCGATAATCTTCCGGCCATTGAATTGATTGGTAAACAACTGAGCGACACCCTCGTCCATCAATTGCTCGATGCCCTTGTTCAATTGCTTTGCCTTCATCGGATCGGCGTTCTCTATATATTTGAACATCTCGGGCGAGAAGCTCGGCAACCCCTTGAAATGCAATTCCTCTCCGGAAGTCAACGTATCCCCTATCTTAAAGTTCCCGGTATCCGGCAAACCGATAATATCACCCGCGAACGCCTCATCCACCACTTCTTTCTTCTGAGCCATGAAAGCCGTCGGGCTACTGAAACGCATCATCTTACCGAAACGTACATGCTTATAGTTCGCGTTACGCTCAAAACGACCGGAACAAATCTTCACAAAAGCGATACAACTGCGATGGTTCGGGTCCATATTCGCATGGATCTTGAAAATAAAGCCGGTGAAATTATCCTCATTCGGGTCTACCACACGCTCTACCGCATGGATCGGACGTGGCGAGGGAGCGATACGGATAAAGCAATCCAATAGCTCTTTCACACCGAAGTTATTCAGAGCGGAGCCAAAGAATACCGGAGCGATATCCCCATCCAAATACGTATTCACATCAAATTCGGGATAAACCCCCTCTATCAACTCTATATCCTCACGAAGCTTTGCGGCTTGCGTAGGATCAATATAAGTCTCGAGATCCGGACTCGTGATATCCTTGAATTCCACATTCTCCGTCACATATTGCTTACTCGGGGTATATAGGTTCAGTTTCTGCTCGAAAATATTGTATACGCCCCGGAAACGTTGTCCCATATCGATCGGCCAACTCAATGGGCGTACCTTTATCTGTAATTCTTCTTCTATCTCATCCAGCAAATCAAAAGGATCTTTACCATCACGGTCCATCTTGTTGACAAAAACGATCACCGGAGTCTTACGCATACGGCAAACCTCCATCAACTTACGAGTCTGCGCCTCTACTCCCTTAGCGATATCGATCACGATAATAACGCTATCCACCGCCGTCAAGGTACGGAACGTATCCTCGGCGAAATCTTGGTGGCCCGGTGTATCCAAGATATTAATCTTATGATCGGAATAATCAAAAGCCATTACGGAGGTAGCTACGGAGATACCGCGTTGCTTCTCAATCTCCATCCAGTCGGACGTGGCAGTCTTCTTGATTTTATTAGACTTCACCGCTCCCGCTACATGGATAGCGCCACCAAATAACAATAATTTCTCGGTAAGCGTAGTCTTACCGGCATCCGGGTGGCTGATTATGGCAAACGTTCTTCTTCTTTCAATCTCTTCTGAATACTGGCTCATTCTATTTTATATGTATATATTGTTATCAGTTACACTTTGTTATTCATGCAGTAGGCCAAGCTAGTCTCCCAATGGGGAATCGTCAGTCCGTACGTGCTTTTTATCTTACCTTTATTCAATACGCTATAATGCGGCCGGCTGGCCGGTGTCGGATAATCCTTGGTCTCTATGGGTATCACCCGGTTATTCATACCTGCTATTTGCAAGATCTTTACCGTAAAATCATACCAGCTACACACCCCCTCGTCCGAGAAATGATAGATACCCGGTATAAATTTACCCGCCTCGGCACGTTCCAGCACGGTAAGCATAGCGACCGCTAAATCTCCGGCATAAGTAGGCGTACCCACTTGGTCGAATATGAAACGCAACTCATCCCGCTCCTTTCCCAAACGCAATACCGTCTTCATAAAATTGTTTCCATACTCGGAATACAACCAAGCCGTACGGATAATCACGGAATCCGGACACACCTCCATCAAGGCCTGCTCTCCCGCCAGTTTCGTACGTCCATATACGGAAACAGGACAAGTCGCATCGCTTTCCAGATAAGGACGGCAACTCGTTCCATCGAACACATAATCGGTAGATACATGAATCACCTTCGCACCCACGGCATGAGCGGCCTCACCTAAGTTCCGTACCGCATCCCGGTTGATGCGCATACACAGATCCTCATGCTCCTCCGCTTTATCCACCGCCGTATAAGCGGCGCAATTCATGACATATTGAACATCATTTTCCAAGACATATTTCCGGACGGCCTCCTTGTCGCAAATATCCAACGTATCTATATCCGTAAAAAGAAAATTATAGCCGGGATACTGGCTGATACGAGCGTAGATAGAATTTCCCAATTGACCGTTCGCTCCGGTTACCAAAACTGTCTTCATGTCTATATCTATTATTAATCCTCTAGTTTAAGTTCCCCTTTCATATCTTCCCGATATTTCTCGGCGAGCAACGCCAAGAAGGAACTGATTTGTTTAATACCCTCTAACGTCTCCGCACTCACCTCTTTCCCTTGCATACGCAAAAGCAGATAGCCATATACGGCGGCGAAACAAGTTTCTAGCTCCGGCAGATCCTCTCCACCCGATTTAGCCCGGAGCTGTACGATATAAGGAAGCGTCTTATAATAAGCTGCGCTATAAACCATCTCTTTCGGAGATTTCAAAAGACGAAGATGCAAATCGGTCAAAGTAATAATCACATTCTTGTTCAATTGGATATGACCTTTCTCCATCACCCCTTCGCTACGCATCATCTCGATCAATTCCTCGTACCATTGAGCGATTTCCTTCTTCACCTCCTCGGGCTGGTCGTAATGGGCGATCACCGTGCGGTTGATCGAATCCATATCGAACTTATTCGCCCGGATCAAGTCCTCAACCTGCCACATATAAAGCAGATATTCAGCGATATTCTCTTTTCTTTTTTGTCTAGCTATTATCATATCGGCAAAGATAAACTATATTCCGATAACGCTTGATAAAAATCCGCGTCTTTAACGCCTAACTGCCGGCAAGCCAAACGTGCCGCATTCAGATTGATCAAGAAATAGCGATTGGGAATCCGCACCGGATAGTCTCCGTAGCGAGTATGCAGAAAAGTCTGCCCGTCTTTCTCCACGACCGGATGTTCCTCAAAAGGGATAGCGGTGATATCGCTCCGGACGTCCCCTGCCAACTGACTGACAGTATCATCACCTCCAAAATAAATCAATTTCCCTTCCCGCTCAATAGAAACGGAGAAAGATTGATAAGTGGATAAATAGGCCTCTGGAGTCGCATGATCCGTCTCGGTAGACCAAGATAAATTCGTCAGGATGGCGATATGCGGACGATAGAATTCCAATTGGAAACGCTTGTCCAAGGCAGAGGTGATATGCTCATCTCCTTCGATCAAAGCGATACGTGCCTCATAACTCAAATGTACCCGATTCGGAAGCGAGTCCACCTTGCTAGTCAACGCATAGTCGAACGCCAACTTTTGCCGGCGCAACGCACAGACCATCATGGAAATAATTGTCTTCTTTCCACGACTACCCGCCACAACAACCCGAGTTTTCGACCGAGTCCGTTGAAATATAAATTCCGGAATGGATTGGATTAACATCCCCAATTCCTTCGCACGCAATAATTCCGGGTTATCTTGCTTTACTTTAGCACCCAAAACCACCGAGTGAATATCTTTTATTAATTTCTCCGGAAACCACCCATCCCCATAACAGGTACAGCCTGCGTTATGAAGTCTTCCTATCATCTCTTCAGTCAGACCACAACCGGAAGCGCTTACCTCATATCCTTTTTCTCGAAGTGCTAGGGCTAGATCTAAAACCAAAGGTTCGGTTACGGAGATCAAATGAACTTTTCGCATCGTTTTGATTTTAGCGCAAAAGTACGACTTTTATAAATACCTTCGGCACAAAGAAGCGAAAAATTAGATGCCCTCAATACGTTTAATGGTCGTGACCTCTTCTTTTCCCGAGGCCTCGACCAGCCTTTCCTTCGAGATTAGAACCGGAGTCCGTATAAATTCCGGGACATTAAAAGAGAACAGGGAACGCTCATAATAATCCGGAGACGCTTGCGGTAACAAGAAGGGCTTGCCGCACTGCCCTCGCTCATCCACATGCACCAAATACGGACGTGTGAAAAGCCCATCGCCCCGCCGGCTGGAAAAGACAAACCAATGACTATTGCCGCTCCAAGAATGATAGCTCTCTACATCCGGGCTATTCACTTCCGGCAAAGAATCGATTGCCCCGGTAGACAGATCCAGCATATGCAAATCCGCATCCTTATGCCAAATAGAGAAATTGCCATAATCGGACACCGTATAAAGTAGCCGCTTCCCATCCGGGGAGACTCTCGGGAACTTAACACTCCGGCCCGCTTCCCTCGCATTATATAAGGTATCCACTTGGGTTCCAATCGAACCGTCTTTCGGATCAAAAGCGACTCGTAGCAGGTTATACCGGACATCCCGATAATTTTCTGGCATACAGACAGAATCCGCCGAACAGAACAGCAGATAGTTGCCATCCGGAGTAAAAGTGGGAAAAGTCTCATAACACGCCATAGAAGCCAATAATGGCGAACTGAATACCCTCTCCTTCTCCGTGTCATAGATCAGCACGTCCGATTCCACGTCATATACCTCAATCCGATTCTCATCGGAAAGATGGAAGTCCTGGTGGGTCTCATTGGTAGAAAAAGCGACATACCGGCCGGATGGATGCCAATACGGATAAACGAACGAAGCCGGCTTACCGTCCCGTTCCAACGCGATCTTCTTTACCTGCCGATGATCAATCAAGTAAGTCCCATTATGAGAACCCCGCTGATGAAAAAGCATTTGTTCCCCTTGTCGCTCACAAAAGGCATGGCAGTTCATACAACTATTATTTGTCGATTGGTTATCAAGAATAGACTTTTCAACATAGTTTTCAACACATCGTTGATAAATCCCCATCTCGTTCCACATCCGATATCCGGGAAAAATACGGCGATACACCAAATAAGCGTCAACGGAATCTCTTGACACATAGATAGGGAAACTCATTTGTTTCCAATTACTTTGAGGTTCTCGAAAATAAACCGTCACATCTATTTGTTTTCCTTGTGCGTCCTGCGATAAGACCTTCCAATCCGTTTCCGGCAGGTTGAAAACACCCTGATCGGCTGCGATTATCAACTCCCTATTCATAGTTTTCAACCGAGTTATCCCCTGTAGCTGTTGATCAACCAACTTGAAATTGGGAGGGGCAATATTGACCGGTACAGTAACTTCCCTGTAATCCGGAAACACGTCAGTTTCTCCTTGTTCCGCTTGCGCAGGAACTTCCGGTCTACAAGCCACAAGTCCCAAAAGACAACCTATAATCCAACAGATAGATAATCGCTTCATTGTTCTTCTCCTTTAAAGATCTTGAAATAGTAATAATACCAATAGGTATCTCCAAATTGTCGATACATCGAAGACACATCCACTTGGTTGGCAGATCGTCCCAAAACCTGCTTGAATTCCCGGTATCGGTCTACGATCTCCGGCTGTATGGAATAGGAGGAAAGCGATATACTGTCTTTATCCGCCAACAACAATCCGGCTTCTTGGAAATGCCGGGGTATCGGTTCCCCCTTCACAAAAGGTATCTCTTCCAAGAATCGGCCAAATGCATCCAGCTTCTTACCCAACAAATAATAACATCCCCGGTATTCCCAACCGATCCGATGATCCGGAAGATTGTATCCACTCCATAAGGAATCGACAGGTACGGACAAACTCAGTCGATCCCTTTTCTCAACAGGCATATATTTGTCACTCAACTCCGGATCTTTATCCATTAATTCCGGATGTACCAGATAGGTAGCATAACGGCAAGCCCAATCTTTATAGAATGGCATAGCGGCAAGCAAGTCCAAATATTTCTTGGCCAGCGCCACCTCACCCCTAATCAGACAAACTTGCACGAAACGTTGCATCATGCGGGCACTCCCTTTACGTTTGGCTTGCGTAAATCCGTCCATCGCAAAGCTTTCAGACAAAGAGACATCGCCAACAAGAAAATGAACATCGCTCAATAAACGATCCATGTAAAAGGTCTGATTCCAATCGGCACATAAGCTTTTCGTTCCTTTCTGATCGAAAGTAAACATCCGGTCGGCCAATTCTCCCTTATGGGCCAACGACATATTCAAATAGTTTAAGCTAACATAATTATAGATCTGCTTTCCCCGGTACTTATCAATAATGGCGTCCCATTGTCTCTCCCTGGCCAAGAAAGAGAGCTCGTCAAGCATCATGCGTTGCGCATGCCAAGGTTCCGGCAGGCAAAACCGGATGGATACCAGCGCCGTGATCAGACAAACAACAAGGGCTACCCGATCCATCCATTTACTCTTCTCGCCAATCACCGGAACAAAGCGAGCGAATAAAGCAACACCGACAATCGAAAGGGTAAAGAAAGTCCATACACGATACATATAATAATGAGGTAATCGCTGTATCTCCAGATAGGCTTCCGGCATCCATCCATCAGACAAAGGTACTGGAATCCCTAACCATCCGCTAAACAAATAGATAAAAAGCGCTGGGATCAAGCAGGCAGCGGCGGCCAATCTTTGCCGCGACGTTTTGTAGCGGAGTAAGGCTAACAGCGTATATAAGAAAGCGTAACAGACCGAAAGAAGCCCGGTCAGCCCACATAAAAAAAGTGTAGAGGCAATTCCGTATCCGGCAATAGAACCCGCCCGACGCACCTTTAGCGAGAGCGACAAAGCTAAAAGCATCAAAACCACGCCAACCGTCCCGTCCACCAAATACTCCCCATGAATACTCATCTTAACCAGATACAGGACCGGCAATAAAGAAAGGAACAGCAGGTAGGTCTTGTCAGAAAAACAACGCAAGATCCTATAGACCATAAACCCGCAACCAACGAGTAAAACCGTATGGAGAACCACCGCCGACATAGGCTGCCGGTAGTATTGAATGATCCATTGCCCGGCGACAGCGCAAAATCCTCCCGGCTGAAAAAGGAACTCCCGGATATACCACCACTCAGGTATAAACAATTGCATCTCCTCCTGACCGACAAACACAAACACGCCAAAAAGCAGGAAATAATAAAAAATAGCAGCTGTCGAAAAAGACCAGAAAAGCGTTTGTTTCCAGTTCATATACTTAATAGATTATTATTCCACCAACCATCGCTCGATGTTACGGGTCACAGAGGAGAAGTTCACGCCGATCTTAAAAACTTGCCGCGGATCACTCGCAAAGGGAAGCGCATACTGTCTCTCCTCAATCTGGCGCAACGCCTCCTCGGCGGTGCCGTTCAGCTTGAATTCCATCACGTAGATATAGCGATCGGTCTTTAAAACGAGATCAATACGCCCTTGTGAGGTATGATATTCCACCTGCGTATAAAGTCCAACCAACTTAAATACGATAAAAAGCACGTTCCGGTAATGCAACTCCGTATCACGCTCCGGCTTCTGACCGGCGATCACCTCATAGGGTGTATCAGCGAAGAAGCTTTGCAAGCGGCGGAAGAACGCATCGTAATCACCGGAGCGTATCTCTCGTACGAATTGCCCGATCTCGAAAGGGGTCTTGGGCGCACTAACACTCGTGTAAAATGGAAGGAGATATTTCACGAAACCCTCTTCCACTTCCCGGTTCGGGAAACCTAGCCGGTAGATACCAAATTCAGGATCGTAATCCTTGATCGTCAAGTAGCCACTCTGGTAGATCACGGGGACGGGATTTATCGAGGCAGAGTCAATACTGTTCAACACATCCACATCGGTCTCCGTGTTCGCCATCTCATAAAGGTCGTAATGGGTATGCTTGAGTAATTCAACAAGGTAAGAGGGCCTACCGGTCTCGAACCAATAATCGCCGAATTTCCGGCGAGCGAACGTATTCAGCAGGCTGAAAGGATTATACATACCGATGGAATTCTCCACGAAATGGTATCCATCATAGCATTCTTTGAGTCTCAGGCAGGTCTCCTCGTAGGTCATATCTTGCGCTCCGGCCAGTTCCCTCACCTCATCTTCCAGACAAGTATGTATCTCTTTCTCCGTGATGCCACATATCTCCACGTAACGATCGTCCATCGATATGTCCATGAGGTTATTCAAATCGCTAAACACGCTTACCTTTCCAAACTTCGTCACCCCAGTCAGCAAGGCGAAACGGATGGCTCCATCCATCGTCTTCAACACGCCGTAAAAAGGCTTCAACATGTTCCGCAACTGATCCTGCATATCCTCATCGTGCAGGTTCTGCAATAAGGGCTTGTCATACTCGTCAATCAATATCACCACGCGATGCCCGGTCTGGCGGTAAGCCTGTTCTATCACATAGCTAAAACGCTCCTCCAAGGCACGTCCCTGTTTCTCCGTTCCATACAGAGCCTCCCATTTCTCCAAGAATTCATTCAAGATACTAGTCAGCGCGGCAGTGTCTTTATAATAACGAGTATTCAGATCCAGATGCAAGACCGGATATACCTCCCAGTCTTTCTCCAACCGTTCCATCGCCAACCCCTCGAACAGCTCCCTCTTTCCTTGGAAATAGGCCTCCAACGTAGATAGCAAGAGACTCTTGCCGAAACGCCGCGGACGACTCAAGAAATAGTAACTTCCGGTCTTAACCAACTGATAAATCAAAGCTGTCTTATCAATATAGAGATAACCGTCTTTACGGATCTTCTCGAAGTTCTGTATGCCGATAGGATAAATTGTCTGACTCATAACGATGATCGTTTAGATATACTTACCATGAACAAAGATAGACATTCCTTTTTATCGGAACAAGATAAGAACATATGATCTCAAAAACTTTCCTTGACAATACGCTTGACTGGCAGGAAAAAACGCTTGATCAAACGCAATTCCTCCCATTTTGAATAAGAACTAATAGCAGATCACATCGTTGAAGATAATACAGAGATCGGTCATATTCTCCCATACAAGTTATATATCCTCTAAGACCGTAACTTAAAGAATACAATCCAATCATTCGTATTATCATCTATTTGGGATACATCCACACCCTTCAAAAACGGATAGGTATCTTGATAATTCGGGGCCGCTTTGGCGATTTCCCCTACGACCTCTTTCAGCTCTACGGCATTGACCAGTTGGTAAAACTCCCGGCTCTTCTCATCATATCCGTCCGGTGCCCTGTAGCCTCCGAAGAACAAATCGTAAGGTTGCCCCCAGTTCTTATTCAGAAGATAAGTATCCGACTTACGGTTATAATAAACCACACATGGATCCCAGATCAAAGAAGGCGCAAACACAACCCAGTCGTCCGTAACGGTCAAGCGATCGAATGAGAGAATGGCCTTATCTCCCTCGCGGTATTCACGGAACCGGTTGGCGATCTCCTCATCCGTACCACTAAACATATTGGAGGGGATATTCATGCCTTTGAAGTCAAGCGTGGCGAAGGCAGACACGGTATCTTCCAGCTGATAGATGGATGGATCAAAATAATTTGTCAACAAGATCCGATCGCCATATCTCTTCAACGAATGATAGGTGGACTGAGAGATTTGCTGTTTCAATAAGTTCTTATCGCTAGGTAAATATTCGGAGATCGTACCATCCGGACGATATAGGGTTAGCTGATAAGGCTGGATATAATTGGAAGCGACAGCTATCGTGCCATCTTTAGCGACAGCTACCTGACGACCATCATTTTTCAGGGGAACAGTTTTGAGATAATTACCCTCATAGTCATACAGCTGGATCTTCGTATTATCCAAAGCATAAACCTTATTGTCAAACAAAGCCATATTGAATAGCACGTTATATTCCTCCGGGCCTTGCCCGTTCCGAAAGATCTTGTTCTTGAACTTACCATCCCTGCCGAAACGGAAAATCACACGCTGAGAAGCATCTAAAAGGAATATATCATCATCTGCCAAATGGATGGTAGAGGCGGAGCCTTTAAACAGGATACTGTCTCCCGACTCCAAAGGTAACAACCGGATCTCCATACCGGCCAGAAATCTATCAATACTTTCTTTGGGTGATTCCGACTTCAAATCTACTTGATAGACAGATAGAGTCTTCTCTAGTTGTGCCTCATTTTTCTTTTCGGTACACCCTTGCAATAATAATACACCGCAAAAAAACAAGCTAATTAATTGTTGTTTCATCACGTTATAAATCAATCAAAATTATATGCCGGAAAACGCAGTAGTACTTACTTCGTCTACGAATATATACTTATTTGCCCGATGAAGTATATATTCTCCAGTCAAGTAAGTACTACTGCGTTTTCCACGCCATATCAGAAAAAGGAGGTATGCCTCTGCAACATACCTCCTTTTTTATATTAAGTCTAACTTATTAATATCCCGGGTTCTGTTCCAACAACGGGTTCGCACCCAATGACAATTGATGCAATGGATAACGATTGTATTTCTCATCGTTCGTAGCCTTATGATCCCACCAATCCTCTGTCACATATGCGTCCCAACGGATCAAGTCCGTACGACGACGGGCCTCGCGCAAGAACTCTTGCATCCATTCCTTCAGCATACGGTATTTATCCAAATTGGCAGCGGTAACAGGATCCGGGTCGTTTCCACCCTCGAAGTTACGCTTACGGATGGAGTTGATGATATCGGCCGCACCATTCTTATCGCCCAAACGCATCTTACATTCCGCCAAAGTATAATAGATCTCTGTCAGACGAATTACAGGACAATCTGGGTTGAAACGTTCCTTGAACTCATCTTGATTAGGCAGAGGACTAAATTTAAGAACACGCACGCCTGAGTTCTCCTCTGCATCGGCAATCGTAGAAGTCAGATCCTTAAGACTGGCTACCGTATTGCCCACCTGGCTGATATGAGCGATCTGGTCTACGACATTCAAGACCTTGCCGGCATACTCGCGGGCACCCAGACATTTATACTCGGGGAAATCCGGGTTTTGCAACTCACCAACGATAAACATACCACGGTATTTGCGACCACCCTCATATACATACTGCTGCTTACGGATATCCTTGTCGTTGAATGTCTCGTATGGATTACCTACGTTAAACTTATACAAGTTACCCTCCGGATCGCGACTAGGGCATAGGCAAAGCCCATTATTACCACTAGCATCCTGCAAGCCCCCTAAGAAATCCTTGAAATTATAGGGAAGAGTGAAGGCAGTCAAACCACCATCCGTCTCACCTTTGGCATTCTCGGAAGGTACTGTCCAGATAATCTCCGGGCAAGTCTCATTACCCCAACCAAAGATCTCGGTGAAATGGTTGGCCAATTTATACTGACCATACTTTCCATCGATAATATCCTGACAAATCTTAGCGGCCTCCTCATACATCGGTTTATTGATATACGATTCAGCGTTGAAATACAAACGAACCTTCAAAGCCGCAGCCACAGCACGATGGATAACGTTCGTCTCGGGTGCTCCCAAGGTCTCCTTCAACGGAAGATTCGGCATAGATACATCCAACAAGGAGTCGATAAAATGGAAAGTCTCCACATCTGTAGCACGAGCCTTCACATCCTCCTTCGTAGATGTGTAAAGAGGCATACCACCAAACATGTCCAAACCATCCAAATAAAAAGAGGCAGCCAATACGTTCAACTGATTAATCATTGATACACGATCCTCCTCAGTCAAACCCACCGATACGAAATCAATATTCTCCAAATCCTCCAAGGCACTCCACGACTGAGCCACACCCATCGTCGTCAAGTCCCATCCATCCTTCATCGGGCTCATATCATCCATAAAATGATGATGATGCATGTTCTGATAAACGGCGCCATCAAACCAGTCATTACCACGAGTAGGCACACACATAGCATCAGTTCCCACTTCCATCAAGCGCACACGAGCGTCGTTATGAGCTACCCACCAACGCCAATGCGTAAAAGGACGATTAAAACGCGACCAAACCGCGTCTGCATTCGTATAATACGTGTCGGGAACAACCTGCGAATAGAACGTAGGATCCACGTCACAAGAGGTACCCAGCAGCAAGCAAGCAGCTCCGGCTACCAACCAATTTGTTATCTTGCTAATTTTCATTTTCTTCTTACCTTTTTAGAATGTTACTTGAATACCTAACGTATAGGTGCGAACTATCGGATCACAGTTCCAAACCTTATCGACACCGCCTTCCCAACCGGTAATATTCACTTCCGGATTATGTCCGCTATATCCTGTAATAGTCGCTACATTGCCGACAGTTCCATATACACGCAGGCGCTCTGCCCATTTTGTATACTTACTCAACGCCAATGTATAACCTAACGTAATCGCATCAATTTTCAAGAACGAGCCATCCTCCAAGAAGTAGTCACAAAGCTGCTTCACGCCGCGAATGTCCTTATACTTCGGATCGTCAAGCGCCGGTTTCCAAAGATTCCACTGGCCGGCACCACTCTGTCCCTGGATACCCAAGTACATCGGATAAGTATTCAAGACATCGAAACCTATCCAACTACGCATATTAATACCCAAGTCAAAATTCTTATAGGTAAAGGTATTGTTCCATCCCATCATCACCTTAGGTAGATAATTACCGATATATTGTTTGTCGTCTACACTCTTTTGGGAAGCAGGTATAACCTCACCATCCTTATTGTACAAAAGGAAGTCTCCTTTATCGTCGAATCCAGCGAATTTCCACATATGGAACGCACCGATCTCTGCCCCCTCTTCAATACGAGAGGCATCGCCCGGCCATCCCGGTTCATCCATAGCGTTACCATCCATACGTGAATTGTTACCATACATCGTAAGGATCTTACCTGAGTTATGGCTCATATTCAAGCTGGAAGTCCAAGTGAAGTCCTTATTCTGGATGATGTCACCACCAACCTCGAACTCCCATCCTTTACTCTCCATCTCGCCAATGTTCTGCCATTGTTTGCCATTTGGATACGGTGGCTGTGGAACATTCACCTCGTAGATCATGCCATCGATCTTACGACGATAGTAATCGAACTTACCATACATACGGTTGCCAAAGAATGAGTAATCCACACCGATATTCCACTCTTTCTTCTCTTCCCATCCCAAATAAGGGTTCACGTTAGAGCTCGGTCCATAAACAAACGCCCAGCTACCACTCGGAAGCATCCAATATTGGTCGCGACTTAACGTATTAGCCATATAGGAAGCATCGAAGTCGTTATTACCGGTCACACCATAACCGAAACGGATCTTCAAGTCATTTACCCAATCAAACTCTTTCATGAATTCCTCACCAGATACACGCCAACCTCCAGACAACGCCCAGAAATTACCCCAACGGTTCTCTGCGGCAAACTTCGAGGAACCCTCATGGCGGATCGTAGCCGTTACCATATATTTATCATTATATGAATAATTGGCACGGGCATAAAGAGCGAACAAACGTTCCGTAATATCTTTTTTAGATCCCATCTTTGCCTTACCGTCGGTCAAATAAGATCCGGATTCCAAGTCCCAATATTTCAGGCCTTCTACACCGAAATCATAGTTCTCCGCATTGAAATTCTCTCCATTCTTCTCGAAATAAGAGTAACCGGCAACGGCATTTAAGCTATGACCTCCCTTAAATTCTTTCAGGTAAGTGAAGTAACCCTCAGAAGTAAGATGTTCGGTCTTCGAGAATTCCAATTTCGCCCAACCACCGCGGTTGTTTGTCACCTCCTCTCGGTGATAGCGAGAACGGAACTGGTGCAACTCCCACTGACGGTTCTCGTAACCCAATGTCTGAGAATAGCTCAAACCTTCAATCGGCTTGATGTTCAATTTCATCGTCACCTCAGGCTTAAACCATTTATCCAAGCCCTCGTAGTCGGAAAGCATACGATCCGCTACGATATTGTAGTCCAAAGTTTCTCCGGTCCATACGTTATATCCGCTCGGGCTTTCCGGGTCAAATGGGGAACGAGTCGGGTTATTATACAACGCCTGCTTGAAGTTTGCCTTCTTATCCTCATCCGATCCATCGGAAGTACGAGCAGTCTGACGATAATCCACGATCGGACGGATCTCTAACCAACCATCGAACAGCTTAAAGTTTGCATTCAAGCGTCCACCATAGTCCTTACGGTTATCCTTAATCGTGATGCCTTCGTTGGTCTCATAGAAGAAAGAGGTGTACACTTGTGCGTTCTCGGTACCTAGCTCCAAAGAGAGGTGATGTTTTTGCGAGAAGTTATCCTTCTGCAAAAGAGCGTCCCACCAATCAGCGTTCTGCCCGTAATCAATGATATTCACGTCCGTACGATTACGATACTCATCGGCGGTCATCATATCTGGACGGCCATAGTTTTGTTTCTTCGAAAGCTCAGTACTATAATTCAATTTTACTTTACCATTCGTGTTAGAACCACTCTTCGTTGTGATCAAGATCACACCCGAAGCAGCACGTGTACCATAGATCGCACCAGCGGAAGCATCTTTCAGCACATCGATAGATTTGATATCGTCTTGGTTCAAGGCACGAATATCACCTCCCGGGAAACCATCGACAACGATCAATGGAGCCTTACCAGAGTTGATAGAGGTCAAACCACGCAACTGGATCGTGGTCGTACCATTGGCACTACCATTATTTTGCAAGATCAAACCGCTGATCTTACCTTGCAAAGAGCTGGTGATATCGGCACCACCCACACCCTTCATCATATCGCCGGCAGACAATGAGGTAACGGAGCTGGTCACTTGCTTCTTCTCCATCGTACCGTAACCTACGACCACGACCTCTTCAAGAGCCTGGGAATCTTCCGACAACGTAACATTTATAACACTTTGACTGCCAACCGGGACTTCCTTGGTCGTGTAACCGATATAAGAGATTTCCAAAACAGCGTTTGCGGGCACATCTTGCAACGTAACCGAGCCGTTCATGTCGGTTACGTTACCGATAGTAGTTCCCTTGACCAACACGTTCGCGCCGATCAACTCACCCATTGAATCTGAAACCTTAACCGTAACAGTCTTACCATTTTGCATGACCGATTCAACATTCGGTCCGTAGTTGTGCGAGGGTTCCACAGCCGCCAATCCTTGAAAGGAGGCCATACATAGGAATCCCGTGGTAAGCATCATAACACTTGGTTTGAACAAGCTTAAACACAATTGCTTGCTCTTCTTACTACATTTTTCCATCTTTATTATTAAATGGTTATAATTAATTGAGATTAACAATATTCAAACACCAAAAACCTACTTTCTGCTATCTCTGAGCGCAGTCCCTAATAAAAATGACTAGCTAAAACGTTCGTTTAGACTAGTCGTCCGCGAAGTTAACCATTAATTTAAATTAAGCAACATTCATTTAAATCATTTTTCGATTCTATTAGTAATAAGACTTATAATCAATACATTACATCCAATATTAAAATTGTGTCAAATGCACTATCCCATCCATCAAAATGACTAGTCTAAACCAACGTTTAAACCAGTCATTTTTACATTTATTATACTATTGAGTATGATAAAAACCATACCTTTACTCCCCCAAAGAAAGAATGCAGAAACCATGAAACTACAAATCATCGATACCGGCTACTTCTACGCCGACGGAGGCGCCATGTTCGGGGCCATTCCTAAAAGCGCTTGGAGCCGTCGCTATCCGAGCGACGAGACAAATGGTTGCGTGCTAGCCATGCGTAGCCTTGTCATAAAAACAGATGACGGACGCATCGTCCTAGTAGATAACGGAGCGGGAAATAAACACTTAAAACAACTAAGTTATTACCGCTTCTTCAACTTGGTAGACCTCGGCACGGAACTACGAAACCGGGGAATTCAACCGGAGGAAATCACGGATGTTGTCCTCACCCATCTCCATTTCGATCATTGCGGTTATACCACGCAAAAGGATGAATCTACCGGACATTTATTTCTCTCATTCCCAAACGCGAACCACTGGGTTAGCCGCAAGCAATGGGAGAATTTCCTTCATCCGAACGCCTTGGAGAAAGATTCCTATTTTATCGAGAATATGCAAGCCGTCGCGGATGCTAATTCCTTACGGCTGCTAGATGCCGACACTTCGATTTGCCCCACGATAGAGCTACGCTTGTATGATGGGCACACTCCGGGGCAAATTGTTCCCTATATCCATACGGAAGATCGGACTTTTGTCTTTGCCGGAGATGTTATCCCTCTTGTAGCCAGCGTATCCCCGGAATGGATCTCCGCTTACGACACGTATCCGGTCACGTCATACAACGAGAAACTGCGCATGCTTGCCGAAGCCGCCGAAAAAAGGCAAGCGCTCATCTACTGCCATGACGCTTACATCCGCTGCACAACCGTAAAACGTGTGAATACATATTATAAGAAAGACAAGGAAATACCTCTCAAGAAGACGTTTCTTTTCCCTTAGTCCCTAGCCCTTTTCCCTTTAGACCTTAGGTGTTTCTTCCATATTTCTTAGACATTTCTTATAGAAGTATTCATTATCCACCAGCCGTTGCATGATCGTCCACCAACTGTTGGATGATCATGCAACGGCTGGTGGACGATCATGCACCAGTTGATAAATAGTCTATATATATAGACAAAATCCCTAAGGTTATCGCATCAAAAGTGTAAAAGCATTAGATAAAACGGCTAATTCTATTTATCTTTGGGCGGTGATACTGAATCAATTATTGTTTTACATTCTAAACTCTAAACACATGAACAGCCTAAGCAAACTAGCGCTCGTCCTGACATTTTGCACGGGAATGATCGCTTGCTCCGGTGGTAAGGCCGTAAAAGGAGATTACGGAGTAGTGCCTTTGCCACAAGAAGTAACATTGACGAACGGAAATCCTTTCGTCCTAAGTCCATCCACGAAGATATTTTATCCGGAGGGCAATGATAAGATGAAGAAGAACGCCGAGTTCCTCGCTTCTTATATCAAGGAAATCACGGGCTATGAATTAGCAACCGCTACTGGCCAGCCCGGTAAGGGGATCAGCCTCGTTATCGACCAAAGCATCCAGAATCCGGAAGGATATCAACTGACCGTTAGCGATAACGGGATACGGATCGCCGGAAGTACGGATGCCGGCGTATTTTATGGTATCCAGACATTACGTAAATCGATCCCGGCCACGGCCCAAGGGATGAACGTAGAATTACCGGCAGCTACCATCAACGACTATCCCCGTTTTGCCTATAGAGGCATGATGCTGGATGTCAGCCGCCATTTCTTCCCCGTGGATTCGGTAAAAACGTATCTCGATATCCTTGCCTTGCACAACCAAAATACGTTCCACTGGCATCTGTCCGATGACCAAGGTTGGCGTATCGAGATCAAGAAATATCCGGAATTGACACAGATCGGATCTAAACGCAAGGAAACCGTGATCGGCCATAACTCCGGAACATATGACGGAAAGGAATACGGGGGCTTCTATACACAAGACCAGATTCGCGATGTCATCAACTATGCCGCCGAACGCCATATCACGATCATCCCGGAAATCGATATGCCGGGACATCAATTGGCAGCCTTGGCTACTTACCCGGAACTTGGATGCACCGGAGGCCCTTATGACGTATGGGGCCAATGGGGAGTAGCCGACGACGTGATCTGCGCCGGAAACGAGAAATCAATGCAATTCCTAGAAGACGTATTGAGCGAGGTCATCGATCTTTTCCCGTCCGAATATATCCATGTAGGTGGTGATGAGTGCCCGAAGGTACGTTGGGAGAAATGCCCGAAATGCCAAGCTCGCATCAAGGCGGAAGGTATCAAGGGGGACAAGAAACATTCCGCCGAGGAATATTTGCAAAGCTACGTGATCTCCCGCATGGAGAAATTCGTGGAGAGCAAAGGACGCCATATCATCGGCTGGGACGAGATCCTAGAAGGAGGCTTGGCCCCGAATGCCACGGTAATGAGCTGGAGAGGCATGGATGGAGGTATCGAGGCCGCCAAGCAAAAGCATAACGTGGTCATGACACCGAATACATATGTATATCTGGATTACTATCAATCAGCGGATACGGATCTTGAGCCCGATGCTATCGGTGGTTACTTGCCGTTAGAGAAAGTATATTCTTTTGAGCCGACAGCCGGTATCTCTCCTGAAGACCAGAAGTACGTGATCGGGGCGCAAGCCAACCTCTGGACGGAATATATCCCGACCTTCTCGCAGGTGGAATACATGATCATGCCCCGTATCGACGCCGTAGCCGATATCCAGTGGAGCGATCCGTCCAAGAAAGATTATCAGACGTTCCTGCCCCGTGTGGCCCGCATGACACAACTTTACGATCGCTTGGGATATAATTACGGAAAGCATATCTTCGATATTAACGCCTCCCTGACCACCAATACGGAGAACGGAACGCTTGACATAGCCTTGACGAAGCTGGGTGAAGGAGATATCTATTATACGGTAGACGGTAGCGATCCTACGATCGCCAGCATCAAGTATGAAGGCCCGGTACAGATCAACCAAGATTGCGAATTCAAGGCGATCGTTGTCCGTCCGAACGGTACGAGCCGCGTCTTCTCCGAGGAGATCTTCTTCAACAAAGCGACGATGAAGCCCATCACCTTGAAAGAGCAGCCCAGCAGAGGCTACGTTTTCAATGGGGCACAGGTATTGGTAGACGGCTTGCGCGGAGGTAGTAATTACAAGACCGGCCATTGGCTGGGTTTCCAAGGAAAAGACCTTGACGCCACGATCGATCTAAAGGAACCAACCGAAATCCAAAAGGTATCTTTCAATACGAATGTGGTGAAAGGTGACTGGATCATGGGCGCCTCCGCCGTAACCGTAAAGGTATCCGATGATGGCAAGAATTTCAAGGAAGTAGCTTCCAAGAAAATCCCGGAGCTGACCCAAAACGACAAGGACGGATTATATCCCCAAGAGATATCCTTCGCCCCGGTAAAGGCCCGCTATGTCGAGGTTATCATCAACAGCGGCAAACTACCGAAATGGCACGGTGGCGCCGGAAGTCCCGCATTCTTGTTCGTAGATGAGATAGAAATCTTATAAGATAATGATACAGCGAGATGGCTGAGAGATACCTGCCATCTCGCTTTCTTATCTTATACTAAATAATAAATATCATGATAAACAAAAACATCTTAATTCTTTCAGCCCTATGCTCCTGTTGCTCACTATGGGCGGATGAGGTTGTCGTGCGACATTATAATTATGCCGGCCCTTACGAGGTGAAGAAACCCTTCTTGGCAGATAGCCTGGATGTAAACAGTAAGAGATTCTCAGACAAGGAACTATTGAACACGACTGTTCCTTTCTGCAACCTTTCCCAAAGCGGACAAACCCTTGACGCGGCGTCTTCCGGAGAGCTGACCTTGCCAACCTCGGCCTCTTCCTACGCGCTACATTTGGTTTCCTTCTACCTGAATAGTGACCGCTATACAAAAGGCACCTTAAGGATCAATGGCCCTGAGATTTCAGAAGTCTACGTGGATGGACAACTCACAAAACTAACCCAAGGAGAAGCCTCGTTGACCTTGGAGCCGCGACGCTATGAAATCGTAATTAAATATTTATCTGAGAGCCACAAAGAGAATGCCTTAAAAGCCTCATTCAACCCGGAAAAAGACGCAGTGGTAACCACGACCATCAATCCGGAGAAACGTTATACATTAAGTGATGTATTTGATGGTAAACGCATCCAATCCGCCAGCCTGTCCCCGAATGGAAAATTCATTATCGTCTCCTATCAAGAAACCTATCCCGGCGGAAAGCAGTCCTCATTTACCCAGATACTAGACAAGGCTACCGGTTCCGTATTGGTTGAGAACGGACAGAGCTTACGCTGGATGCCTAAAAGCAATCTGGCCTATTACACCCGGAAAGGGATGAAAGGCACGGAATTGGTGACCTTAGACCCTACCAGCAAAAAGGAGAACATCCTTGCCTGCCAATTGCCCGAGGGTTCTTTCAGTTTCGGACCTACCGAGGACTATCTATTATTCTCCATACGGGAGAAAGGACCGCAAGAACGAAAAGAGATCCAAGAGATACTGGTGCCGGATGATCGCCAACCGGGATGGAGAAACCGTATGTTTATCCATAAATATGACCTGCGAACCGGATTGTTCCAACGGCTCACCTATGGACATACTTCTACTTACATCAACGATATATCTCAAGACGGCCACTATCTGCTATTCAGTCGCAGGGAACCGAATTTAACGGAGCGTCCTTTCTCACGTACATATATATATAAGATGGATCTACGAACCATGCATGTGGATACCCTTATAAAAGGTGAGAAATTCGTAAGCCGTGCCGTTTTCTCCCCGGATGCCACCCAATTACTCGTTGACGCGTCTGGAGAGGCTTTCGATGGTATCGGATTAAAGATCAAAGAAGGACAGACATCGAATACGAGCGACGGGCAATTATTCCTATACAATATAGCAGATAAAAGTATAAAGCCGCTTACGAAAAATTTTGACCCCTCTGTCGATTCCTACGAGTGGAACGCCCTCGATAAACAAATCTATATCACGGCGAAAGATAAGGACCGTGTTCGCATGTATAGTCTAAACCCGTCCAACGGAAAGATTAAGCAACTTCAAGCCAAGGAAGATGTCATCTCCGATTACTCCATCGCCAATCAAGCTTTCGAAATGGTTTATTTCGGATTAAGCGCTTCCAATTCCCAAAGGCTTTATACCTATAACTTGAAAAACGACGCCTCTTCCTGCTTGATCGATCTCTCCAAAGAGATCTTGAGAGACGTCACTTTAGGAGAAGTGCAAGATTGGAATTTCGTTTCCGCCCAAGGGGATACGATTTACGGCCGCTTCTATCTCCCTCCTCATTTTGATGCGACCAAGAAATATCCGATGATCGTGAATTATTACGGAGGAACAACCCCTACGGCCCGGGTGATGGAAAGCCGTTATCCTTCGCATGTATACGCCGGCTTAGGGTACATCGTCTACATCATACAGCCCAGTGGAGCGACAGGGTTCGGCCAAGAGTTCTCCGCACGCCATGTCAACGCATGGGGTAAACTTACCGCTGACGAGATCATCGAAGGCACGAAAAAGTTCTGTGAGGAGCATCCTTTTGTCAACACGAAGAAAATCGGTTGCATGGGGGCTTCATACGGAGGTTTCATGACTCAATACCTACAAACAAAAACAGATATATTCGCGGCGGCCATGTCTCACGCGGGAATCAGCGACATCACCAGCTATTGGGGAGAAGGTTACTGGGGATATTCATACAGCTCGTTGGCTAGCGCTAACAGTTATCCATGGAATGCCCGGGATATGTACACTTTACAAAGTCCGCTGTTTAACGCAGACAAGATCAATACCCCGATCTTGTTCTTACATGGAACCGCAGACACGAATGTTCCGATTGGAGAGAGCATCCAGATGTTTACCGCATTAAAATTATTGGGTAAGCCTACAGCGTTTGTCCAGGTAGAAGGAGAGAACCACCATATACTGGATTACGACAAACGTATCTTGTGGAATAACACAATTTACGCATGGTTCGCTAAGTGGTTGAAAGATCAACCGGAGTGGTGGGACGCATTATATCCTCCGAAAAGCCTATAAAAATCAAAATAGGTCACTCTATTCACATATATCTAAAGAGTATCTTTATTAGATACTCTTTTTTTATTTAAATACATTAGATAGTATTTATGAAACACCTTAGTCTCCGAAGAACTAAATCACTTTTCCGTTCAATATTTATTAATTATTATAAATATCTTAATAAATTATAGAACATGCAACCTATGTAAACATCTGTTATGTCTAATTGTACTATTTACAGCAAGCATTTTATTTTAATGGCTGTACGGCAAATATAAAGATATATTTGCAATAAACAAACATATTGACAATAAAAATAAACTTACACGGAACTTTGTCAATACGGATTATTTTAAGTTATATGTTAATTTAATACATTCTAGTATTAATATATAGTATTAATATGCAAGTTATTTTTAACTCAATCCCGCATCAATGCTAGGAAGTAACACCAAAGTACCTTACCCTCATGAAGTTCTTCGGAAACTAAGTCAATCGACTAAGTGGCAACAATTGATTACAATGATCTATTTATTAACAAATTAAACAAAAAGTATGTGTCTATGAAAAGGTTGACTTATCTATTACTATGCTTGTTCGCAAGTATAGCGTTCGCAACGGCTCAGACCACGAAGGTGACCGGTACGGTTATCTCGGCGGAAGACGATGGACCTATCATTGGAGCCTCTATCGTAGTAGCTGGTACTACTACCGGTACTGTAACGGATTACAACGGAGCGTTCACCTTGGATGTTCCTTCTAACGCGAAAAAGCTAATCGTTTCCTACATCGGTATGAAATCTGTGGAAGTGGCAGTAAAACCAATCATTAAAGTCACGATGGAGTCCGACTCTCAGAACTTGGATGAAGTCGTGGTTGTCGGTTACGGAACTCAAAGAAAAAAGGATGTGACGAGTGCCATATCTAAAGTAGGAGGTGAAGACTTAAGCAACTTGGCAACAGCGTCTTTCGACTCTCAATTAGCTGGACGTGCCGCTGGTGTACAGGTTACGACTCCTAGTGGCGTATTGGGAAGCGGTCCTCAATTCAAGATCCGTGGTATGAGTACGATCAGTTCTAACTCTCAGCCGTTATTCATCGTAGATGGCATGCCGATCGCCACCGGTGATAACGCCGATGGAAAAACCGGCTTAGGAATGGCTTACGCTTCTTACAATGCGATGTCTGATATTAACCCGAATGACATCGAATCCATTGAAATATTGAAAGACGGTGCGGCTACAGCTATCTATGGCTCCCGTGCGGCAAATGGAGTTGTATTGATCACAACTAAAAAAGGCTCCAAGGGACGTACTCAAGTAACTTACGATGGCTATGTAAGCGCAGCCAGCGCAGCTAAATTGCATGATCTTCTGGGAGCGAAAGATTTCGTGACTATCGCTAACGAGAAATACGAGAACTGGGGAATGAAAGGACAGGCTGTTTACGATCCGAACGGACCGGACACAAACTGGAATGATTATATTTTCCGTACAGGTTTCCAGCACAATCATAGCTTATCCGCCAGTGGTGGTACGGATAAAAGCCAATATTATGTATCATTAGGTTTCACGGAACAAGAAGGTATCATTCGCGCCAATGACTTAAACCGTTTGAGCTTAAAGGCAGATTTGACACAACAAGCGACAAAATGGTTACGCATCGGATTAAATGGCCAGATGACCCGTACCCGGGTTAATGGTGTCATGAATGACGAGAATTCATTGGGTGGCGTAGGTTTCGCCGGCACTCGTATGCTTCCAAACGTATCTGTATTCAATCCGGATGATCCTACTGGTTACAATATCGACGCTGAAAACCGTAAGACATTAGGTCGCGGAAGCAACCTTTCCTATATTGATAATGGTATCCAGAATATCGTCTGGGCATTAGACAATAACGTAAACCGTACGACCAATACCCGTGTATTAGGTGGTGGATGGGCTGAAATCACATTCATGGACGGATTGACTTTAAAGACACAAGCTGGCTTAGACATCTCGAATGTTAAAGATTTCATGGTATGGAACCCGGAATCAGGAGACGGATACGGCTATGGCGGCTTATTGGAAGAAATCAATACCACATACACGAACTGGAACTGGCAAAACGTAATCAACTTTAACCGTACATTCAATGATGTACATAATCTGACGGCGACAGCGGTACAAGAGTACACCCATCAAGAATATGAATATACGGACGCAACCGTGCAACAAATATCCGATGCTTTCTTCACCGACCATATCATTTCCAACACATTTGGTGAGAGATTCGTATCTGGAGGTAAAACGTTTATGGGATTAGCCTCCTATATGTTCCGTGCGAATTACAACTATGATAGTAAATATTATATCGGAGCCTCCGTCCGCACAGACGGCTTATCCAGCCTTCCGAAAGACACCCGCTGGGGTACATTCTGGGGAGGATCAGCCGCTTGGCGTATCTCTCGCGAAAAATTCTGGAGCGAATCAACTATTAATGATTGGTTTAACGACTTACGTATCCGTGCCAGCTACGCTACAATCGGAAACTCTGACCTAGGGAATTATTTCCCTTATCTGGGAACTTACGGGGCGAAGAAAGCAGGATCGAATACAGCTATCGCTTGGAACCGTATGGGTAACAGCCAGCTTAAATGGGAAACAACCGAGACTTTCGATATCGGATTGGATGGCTCTTTCTTTAATAACCGCCTGACATTCGAGCTAGCTTATTGGCAAAAGAACTCCAAAGACTTGGTGTTGGAAGTTCCTACAGCACCTACCGCTGGTATTCCTTACAACTCATATTTTGATAATATCGGTAAGATCAAGAACTCCGGTATGGAATTGACAGTTAACGCTACAATCATCGCTACCAAAGATTGGAACTGGCAAACTAATTTCAACTTCTCCACAGCTAAGAATACGGTGAAGAGCTTATACGGCGGAACAGACATCGTAGACAATTACACAATCATTCGTGAAGGAGAGTCATATAGATCTTTATATGGATATGATTATTACGGCGTAAACGCCGCAAACGGTAATCCGATCTGGAGTAAGGCGGACGGTTCATTAGTGCAATTCGACACATTCGGCTCTTACGACTATGCGGAATATGATCCTTCCAACCCTTCGGATGTCTCCAAGGCTTCTTCCTTGGACGCTAGCGACCGTAAGGTATTAGGTTCATCTATGCCTACTTGGTACGGAGGTTGGAATAATACAGTTTCTTACAAGAATTTCGATTTAAATGTATTCTTCCGCTTCTCCGGAGGTAATAAGATCATGAACGCTTCTCGTCAAAGCGCATTGTTCAATATGGATTTCTCCAACAATGGAACAGAAATCTTAGGCCGCTGGATTTCTCCAGAGCAACCGGGTGACGGCATGACTCCAAAAATCGGTTATGGAGACGCCTCTTCCTTATTCAATGATGGATATACGGATTCACACTTCGTTGAGAGCGGCAATTACCTAAAACTATCGACGTTAGCTTTAGGCTATACACTACCGAAGGCGGTCGTATCCAAACTGAACATGACAAAGATTCGTTTCTATGTTCAAGGACAGAACTTACTCACTATCACAGGTTATTCCGGATTGGATCCTGAGACAAACTCTCGTTTAGGTGTAGATTGGAACGGTATGCCACAGCAACGTTCATTCACTTTTGGAGCGAACATTACATTCTAATTTCACAAACTAAGAAAAGTTACAATTATGTTATACAAGAAATTATATAAAAACATTTCAGTAGTAGCGTTAGGGACAGCCCTGTTCTCGCTACCCGTGTTCACCGCCTGCGAAAGCGACGTCGTAGACCTTGAACCTGTTGACAAATTCTCCGAGCTTACGGCATACGGGACAGAAGAACGTTGCGAGTTAGCCGTAGTCGGAGCTTACGATGCCGCACAATGTGGTATGTACGTAGATCCGAATGACTTTGGGTGGGCACGCGGTTATCCTTTTGGAGCGGCCAGTATATTGCAAGGCGAAATGCGCGGTGAAGATATGAACCTAACCGCCCAATTCTATGATTATACCTATTCCGCAACCTATAACTTGACTACCGCTAATAACGTGGCGATGTGGGAAACCTCTTTCGAGGCTATTAACCGCTATAATACGGTATACGCAGGTATAGAAGGCGCGGTAGCGGCGGGTGTCATAACCGAAGAGAAAGGGAATCAGTACAAAGGAGAATGCCTGTTCTTACGTGCGTTAACCTATCACAACTTGATGATCCATTATGCCCTGCCCTACAACGTAGAAGGTAACAATAACTACGGTATGCCTATTTACACGAAAGCCGTAAACGACCCCAGCCAACTCGCTGAGCAACAAAGCATAGGCCGTTCTACCGTTAAGGAGACTTACGATCAGATATTAAGCGACCTGAATAATGCGGAAAGCATGCTTCCGGACATTATTGATGCTGATAAGATCGGACGTGCGAGCAAAGGTGCCGCCATCGCATTGAAAACGCGCGTATATTTACATATGCGTGATTGGAACAATGTAGTTACTGAAGCTAAGAAACTGGAAGGCGGACGTTTCATTCTGGAAACCAATCCTGCCACTCCTTTCGTTTCTTACAAAGACAATCAGGAATCTATATTCTCCATTCCGAATGACTCTCAAGATAACGCATCTGTAAATGGAGCTATGTCCGCTATGATGTCTGCCCGTGAAGGTGGCCGTGCGATGTGCCCGACATCCCCTACCCTTTACAACTCCAAATTCTGGAAAGGGGATGACAAGCGTCGTAACCTCGTCCTTTATCGTGCGTCTGACGATTATTACTTCTGTGATAAATACCAGAATCCCCAAACACGTGAAGAGTACGCCCCGATCCTGCGCTATGCCGAGGTATTGCTAAACGAGGCCGAGGCTGCCGCACGTGCGGGAGACAAGACTCTCGCATTGGAGAAATTGAATCAAGTAAGAGACCGTTCTTTGGCCGACCCCGCTACACAGACGTATAAGGCAAGCGATTTCGCCAACACGAAAGCACTGGTGGAAGCTATCCTTTGGGAGCGTCGCATTGAGTTCCAAGGTGAAGGTCGCCGTTGGGAAGACATTCATCGTTTAGCGGCTGACGACTTGCTGCCGTCCGGTGGTATTCCCGCTAAAATCGAATATAACAATGTGAAGAACCAAGGCGCATTCGTTGTTGGTGGAGAAGTGAAAGCTGAATGGTTCGGCAACAGCAAACAGTTCATCCCGTACACGGATAAACGCTTTATTTGGCCGATTCCATTGAATGATATATTAAGAAACCCCACGCTAGCCGCACAACAGAACGCAGGCTGGTAGAATATAGACACACTCTTATTTTTTACTATGCAGGGGACATGAGAGGGCGAGACCGGGAGGTTCCGCCCTCTTTTCTTTTAAAACGTATTGACATAATAATTCACGGGAAATCATTATCTTTGCACTCTCTAAAAGAGGCTTATTCGTTATTTCGTGATAAATACTAATAAATCAACGATATGATTCTATTCTTTCAATCTTCAACAAAGACGGTGCTGGCTGTAGAGGCCGCGCACGCTTTCTCTCCTGAAGACACTCAAAAACTGGTTTGGTTGTTTAGCGAGGCGACTCCTGTTCAATCAGAAACATTGGAAGGCTGGTACGTAGGGCCACGCCGGGAAATGATTACCCCGTGGAGTACGAACGCCGTTGAAATTACCCAGAACATGGGCCTGACCGGTATTTCCCGTATTGAGGAATATTTTCCTGTTTCTTCTGGCGACACAGATCACGATCCGATGTTGCAACGTATCTACAATGGCTTGAATCAGGAGATCTTCACGATCAGTAAAAAACCGGATCCTATTGTCTACATTGAGGATTTGGAAGTGTACAACCAACAAGAGGGCTTGGCTCTAAGCCAAGAGGAGATCGCTTACTTGAACGAGGTAAGCCAGAAGTTGGGACGTAAGTTGACCGATAGCGAGGTGTTCGGTTTCTCCCAAGTAAACTCGGAACACTGCCGACATAAAATATTCGGAGGTGTATTCATCATCGACGGCGAGGAAAAAGAAAGTTCCTTGTTCAACTTGATCAAGAAAACTTCCGCCGAGAACCCTAATAAATTGGTTTCCGCTTATAAAGATAACGTAGCGTTCAATGAAGGACCGACGGTAGAGCAATTCGCTCCCCTATCCGGTGACAAACCCGATTTCTTCGCCGTAAAAGATATCAAGACGGTTATCTCCTTGAAAGCCGAGACGCATAACTTCCCGACAACCGTTGAGCCGTTCAACGGTGCCGCTACCGGAACAGGTGGTGAGATTCGTGACCGTCTGGGCGGTGGTAAGGCATCCTTGCCGATAGCGGGAACAGCGGTCTATATGACCTCTTACCCTCGTACGGAAGGCGCTCGCGAATGGGAGAAAGTCCTAGACCCTCGTCCTTGGTTATACCAGACTCCGGAGCAGATCTTGATCAAGGCTTCCAATGGCGCTTCCGATTTCGGTAATAAATTTGGCCAGCCGCTTATCTGTGGTTCTTTATTGACTTTCGAGCACACGGAGAACGATAAGAAATACGCTTACGACAAAGTAATCATGCTTGCCGGCGGTGTAGGTTTCGCAAATATGCGTGATGCCTTGAAGGGCGATCCGGAACCGGGCGAGAAAGTGGTTGTGATCGGTGGCGATAACTACCGTATCGGTATGGGTGGTGGAGCCGTCTCTTCCGTAAACACGGGGCAATATACAAGCGGTATCGAGTTGAACGCCGTACAGCGTGCCAACCCGGAAATGCAGAAACGTGCGGCTAACGTGATCCGTGCGATCGCCGAGTCTGACGAGAACCCGATCGTCTCTATCCATGACCATGGTGCGGGTGGACACCTCAACTGCTTGTCTGAGTTGGTGGAGGCTACCGGCGGACACATCGATATGAGCAAATTGCCGATTGGTGACCCGACTCTCTCAGCGAAGGAGATCGTAGGAAACGAGAGCCAAGAGCGCATGGGCTTATTGATGAAAGAAGAAGATGTAGCCCGTGTAAAACGTATCGCGGATCGTGAACGTGCCCCGATGTATGTGGTAGGCGAGACTACTAACGACATGAAGTTTGTCTTCGAACAAGCGGACGGCGTAAAACCTATCGATATCAAGCTGGAATATATGTTCGGTAAACCGCCTAGAACGGTTATGACAGACCATACGGTCACTGAATCTTATCAACCGGTTGTTTACAAAGAATCCGAACTTCACCATTATTTGGAGAACGTACTTCAATTGGAGGCCGTAGCCTGCAAGGATTGGTTAACAAACAAAGTAGACCGTTCCGTAACCGGTAAGATCGCCCGCCAGCAATGTCAAGGTGAATTACAATTGCCGTTGAGCGACTTAGGTGCCGTAGCGTTGGATTACCGCGGGAAAGCTGGTATCGCAACTTCTATCGGTCACGCTCCCCAGGTAGCCATGGTTGATCCGGCCGCCGGTTCCGTTATGGCAATCGCCGAGTCATTGACCAATATCGTATTCGCTCCGCTGACAGATAAGTTGGAGAGCGTATCCTTAAGTGCCAACTGGATGTGGCCGTGCCGTAACGAAGGTGAGGATGCCCGTCTGTACACAGCCGTACAAGCCGCTTCCGACTTCGCTTGCAGCTTAGGTATTAATATCCCGACCGGTAAGGACTCCTTATCCATGACGCAGAAATATGGCGACGATAAGGTGATCGCCCCGGGTACGGTGATTATCTCCGCAGGTGCAGAGGTTAGCGATATCAAGAAAATCGTCTCCCCGGTAGTAGCTCAAGACAAGAATACATACATTTATTATATAGACTTCTCTTTCGATACCTTGAAGTTGGGTGGTTCCGCTTTCGCTCAAGCTTTGAACAAGCTGGGTAATGAGGTTCCGACCGTGAAAGATCCGGAATACTTCCGTGACGCTTTCAACGCCGTACAAGATGCGATCGAGAAGAGACTCATCCTTGCCGGACACGATATCTCAGCGGGAGGTATGATCACCGCCCTGTTAGAGATGTGCTTCGCCAACGTAGAGGGTGGTTTGGATGTCAACTTGGATAAGATCTCCGAGAGCGATATCGTGAAGATCCTGTTTGCCGAGAATCCGGGTATCTTGGTTCAGGTAAAGGACAAGAAGGCATTCGAAAAGTTGATGGAAGAAGCTGGCGTAGGTTTCGCCATCATCGCCAAACCGACCGACGAGCGCCATGTATTGGTATCGAAAGACGGCATCCAATATCACTTCGGCATCGACTATATGCGTGACGTATGGTACGAATCTTCTTATAAACTGGATGTAAAGCAGAGCGGAAGCGTTTGTGCCGGAAACCGTTTCGAGAACTATAAGATGCAGCCCGTACAGTACAAGTTCCACAAGGACTTTACCGGAAAGCTTTCTTCTTACGGACTCTCAGCCGAACGCCGCGCTCCGAACGGCATCAAGGCTGCGGTAATCCGTGAGAAGGGTACGCAATGCGAGCGTGAGACAGCTTACGCCTTGTATCTGGCTGGTTTCGACGTGAAGGATGTCCATATGACGGACTTGGCTAGCGGACGTGAGACTTTGGAGGATGTAAACTTCATCGTATTCTGCGGTGGTTTCTCCAACTCCGACGTATTAGGTTCCGCCAAGGGCTGGGCCGGCGGTTTCTTGTATAACGAGAAAGCCAAGAAAGCGATCGACAACTATTACGCACGTAAAGATACGTTGAGCATGGGTATCTGTAACGGTTGCCAGTTGATGGCCGAGTTAGGCTTGGTTTATCCGGAGCACGAGAAAAAGCATAAGATGGTTCACAATGATTCCCATAAGTTCGAGTCTAACTTCGTTAGCTTGGAGATCCCGAAAAACAACTCCGTAATGTTCGGCTCCTTGAGCGGCACGAAGTTGGGTGTATGGGTAGCTCATGGTGAAGGTAAGTTCGAGTTCCCCTACGAGGAGAAGGAGTACAACATCATCGCTAAATACAACTACGATGGCTATCCCGCCAACCCGAACGGTTCTCCTTGGTCCGTTGCCGGTGTTTGCTCAAAGGACGGCCGCCATTTAGCCATGATGCCTCACCCCGAACGTGCGATCTTCCCTTGGCAGTGCGGTTATTACCCCGCCGACCGTAAGGAGAACGACGAGGTCACTCCATGGATCGAGGCGTTCGTGAACGCTCGCAAGTGGATCGAGAATAATAAGTAAAAATAACAGGGGTTGTTTTTAGCGTTCTTTGAACCTTAAAAACAACCCTTGTTTCTATATCTCCTTAAAGTTTCTTGGTAACCGCCTTTTGATTGAACTCATCCACACGGTAGAATAGACTTTACAACGAATCCACGATTTTAATATCCAAGCCGGTACAGGGGGGATTATCGGTAACTATTACTTTATACAACCGTAATATCCCTGCAACACCCCGCTAATATCTTTGCCTCCGAAATTAATAGACACAGAATTTAATAGAAGAATCATGGAAAGGTTATTTAAAATCAGAATCTTTACGGTTATGTTCTTTTTAGCCGTAGCTTCTATAGCAGCGAACGCTAAAGAAAGTAAGAAGGAAGGTGACAATTATCATGCAAAGCAAATTCTCATCGTAGGTTTGCACGATAACGTGAAATCAAACTATTTCTACAATGGGATGATCGCCGAAGAGACCGGTATGAAAGCGGATAGTATCGACCAAACGTATAATACGATCATCGCCGAGAATATCGCCGCATCCGTAAAGAACGGAGATTGCAAGTTTATTCCGGCAAACGCTACACAAGTGACCGGACAGGTACTGAATGAGATCAAGGTTAACGGGGAGAGCGAGGATTGCTATTCCGATCTTTCAGCCGTGCCGACCGAAGAGTTACAAAAGGTATTGGATAATGCTGACGCTGATTATCTGCTAGTATTAAACCAGCATTATCTTAAATGGCAAGACCAACCCTTGCGCACGCTTTTCCATATCGTCAGCTATACCTTATTCGACAAAGATAAAAATGAGGTATATAGGGGGAATAACTTCTTTACCTGCATGAATCTTGAGAACCCGGATAAACTCAGAAAGAGCAGCCGCAAGAGTTCATCCAAGATAGCATCTACCATTATCAAGACTTTGGACGAGGACTAACCTTCTTTTTTATAGACACATTTATAATTTTCTCGTTGAGCCTAATGGATATCCTTCATTAGGCTTTTTTCTTTATTTAAACCTACACACGGATGTAATCTCTTTGCAAAACCGGACATTTACTTTTGCGCCGTAAAAGATATTTAGGTTTAATTTTAAAAAGATTATTATGAGGATGTTTAACAAACTTACATGCAGGCTGCTTGCCTGTTTGTTATTTTTTAATTGCTTGCCGGCTCTCTTGTCTGCGCAAGGAACGCAAGCGATTATCACCGGTACGGTCATGGATAATAAAGGGGAATCGGTGATCGGAGCCACGATCCAAGTCAAGAATGAATCTACCGGATTCTTCACGGGTTCTATCACGAACGATAAAGGAGAATACACCATCAAGCAGCTTCCGCTAGGTTCTCCTTATACCGTTACAGCTTCTTATATCGGTTATGGAGAACAGAAAAAGACAGGATACGCATTGAACCAAGGGGATATGCTTCGAGTGGATTTCAAGCTGGCGGAGGAATCGGTGGAGATACAAGCCGTCGAGGTAGTCGCTAATTCCTTGAAGAACATGGTTCCGAAGATCGGTGCGGCAACATCTATCTCCGCTCAAAATATCACGAAGCTTCCTGTAAACGGCCGTAACTTCACATCCCTAATGGATCTCTCGCCATTGAGTAGCGGAGGAAATATCGCCGGGCAATTATCATCCTCAACGAATTACACCATCGACGGTATGACGGCTAAAGGAACCGTAGCGAGCGGAACGACTTCCGGCGCTTATACGATATCCATGGAAGCCGTCCGCGAATTTGAGGTGGTAACCAATCAATATGACGTGACCAACGGACGTTCCGGGGGCGGCACCGTGAGCGCTGTCACGAAATCAGGAACCAATACTTTCACCGGAAGTGTATTCGGATTCGGTCGTGCCGATTGGTTATCCAGCTCCTATGATATACGGGGAAATAAATCGACTTCCGACTTCTCTACCTATCAATATGGTTTCTCTTTGGGAGGCCCGATCGTGAAAGACCGTGCGCACTTCTATGTCGTATGGGATCACCAACAGGATTCCCGTCCGATTTATATAGCGGATATCAAGACGGCGGCGGACGAGTCTCGCTATAATGTCACTCAATCTACGCTAGACCGTTATCTGGATATCGCCCGTACTAAATACGGAGTCTCCAATGATCCTCAATTCGGGGAGTTCGGCAAGAAGAAGCAGACGAACGCAGTCTTCGCCCGTATCGACTGGCAGTTGAACGCTACCAACTTGTTAACCATTCGCAATAATTTCATCAACGAGGATAATAAACAGAGCGAGAGCGATAACTCCAGCATCAATCTTTACGAGGTTTGGATCGATCGCAAATCGCATAACAACAGCTTACTCGCTACCTTACGCTCGGTATTAAGCCCGAAACTGACCAATGAGTTGAAGCTTCAACATTTCTTGGTTTACGAGGCCACGACCCCGAACAAGCAATTGCCAAGTTCTAATATTCCGAGAGCAATCGTAGAGAACGTGGAATCTATTTCTGGTGACAAGAGCATGTACACTTCCATCCAACTTGGAGGTCAACGCTACGCTCCCGAACATTTTAAGGATAATGTACTTCAATTGGTAGACAATATGTATTATAATACGGACCGCATCAACTATACATTCGGAGCGGACTTCATGTACACCAATATGAAATCACTCTACGGCAGTGAGATGAACGGACGGTTTTATTTCACGGGACTGGATAATTTCGAGCATATGACTCCTTACCGCTATGCCCGGGAAATCGCCTTGGTAGATGATCCTACCGTAAAGATGAATACCTTGAACTCCGCTATCTACGGACAATTACAAACGAAGCTTTTCACCGGATTCGAGGTCATGGCCGGTATCCGTGCGGATTATACCCGTTATTTCAACCACGCGAACTTTAACCAGACTGTTTATGACGAACTAGGCTTACGTACGGACAACGTAATCTCCACCTTCCAGTTGCAACCCCGCGTTCAATTCACGTGGGACGTGAATGATAAACATCAAGATATTATCCGCCTTGGCGCCGGTATCTTCGGTTCGGATTTAAACAACTATTCCATGATCAACAATATGCTGTTCGACGGTACGAAGGTAGCGTCCGTGGATATACAAGGCAATTTGGTTCCGACACCGAATTTCCCGGCATACCGCAAAGATCCTTCTACCGCTCCGGGCGTTGATTTATTCAACAACCCGAATATCCAAAAGATCAGCACGATCAATATGAATAGTAAGGATGCCCGTGTACCGGTAGTATATAAGTTGAACGCCAGCTACACGCATTTCTTCTCCGATCGCTTGCGGGTAGGTATCAGTGCTTACGCCAACTGGGCACGCCATAATTATATGTACGTAGACCGTAATATGGTGGATGAGCCTTACTTCCGTATCGCCGCCGAGGGGAATCGTGGCGTGTTCGTCCCCGCCGAGAGTATCAATACTAAGAACGGAGCTACCGACTGGATGCAAGGACGTAAAAGTAATAAGGTAGGCCGTGTGCTGGAATTAATCAGCGATGGAAAAATCAACCAATATGCGTTCGTGGTAGATGGAACTTGGCGTTATTTCAAGGATGGCGAGCTTTCTTTCAGCTATACGTGGAACGATTCCAAGGATAACACCTCTTACAACGGTAACGTAGCGAATACAGCGACTCTAGCCTTGATGGTAAAAGATGATCCTCGTGATTTGAGTACCATGACTTACTCGGACAACCAATTCCGCCATAAGGTCGTATTCTACGGTACGGCTCCTTCTTTCTGGGGAATCAGCGTAGGCTTGCGTTTCTCCGGGATCGGTGGAACCCGCTACTCTTTAGCGGTTAGTGGTAATATGAACGGTGATTTCGTATCATCCAACGACTTGGCTTATATCTATGACCCGAACGATAGTAATACGCCTCAATATCTTCGTGAGGGTATCCAAGCGATCTTGGACAATCCGGAAGCGGAGAAGAGCGTAAAAGATTATATCCGTAAAAACTATGGGAAGGTTGCCGAGCGTAACGGTGGCGTAAATGGCTTCTACGGTACTTTCGATTTGCGCTTGAACAAGAACTTCAAGATCTATAAGACTCATTCCATCGAGGCCTCGATAGACTTTTTCAATTTCCTGAATATGCTGAACAAGGACTGGGGTGCCGGACATAATCTAGGCAAGCAGAATATCTACTCCATCAAGAGTTTTGACGCGGAGAAGAAGCAATACGTATATAACGTAAACAAAAACACGGGTGTATCCAATATGAACGGAAACCCTTGGCAGATTCAAATCGGCGTACGTTATAAATTCTAACTAACATATTCTATATTCAAATCATAAAAAAAATTACGATGAAGAAACAATTCTTATCATTCACGCTTTTACTTGCGTTATCCACTTGGATAGCGCAAGCCGCTACCGTAAGAGGCACTGTATCCGATACGGCAGGCAAACCGCTACAAGGCGTAGTCGTTACGGATGGTTATAATTTCACGCAAACAAATGAGCGGGGAGAATATAGCCTAGATTCGAATCTGGACAAAAGCCGCTTTGTCTACCTCTCCGTACCGGGTGACTATGAGATCGAGCAAACAAAAGGTATACCGGATCTTTTCTATCAGCAACTTGATAAAAGTAAAGAGATCAATGAACATGATTTTACGCTCACCCCTAGGAAACAGCCAATCGACGGGTTTGTCTACTTGGCAATCTCCGATCCTCAGACCATCGACGAACGGCAGATGAAACGTTTCCGTGAAGAGACCATCCCCGACTTGAAGCAGACTATAGAGCGCTACCAAGGAAAAGAGGTCTACGGTATGGCGCTGGGAGACATTACTTGGGATCGCATGGATTTATTCACTCCTTATAAGGAAGCGGTCTCGGTCTTAGGCATCCCGATGTTCTCCGTGATCGGCAATCACGACCACGACTTACGTTACCCGGCCTTATCCAATCAAAAGGTAACCGAGGAGAGCTATGCGGAGCGTATCTACGAGGATCATTTCGGCCCTTACAATTATTCGTTCAATGTCGGGGATGCACATATCATCACCTTAAAAGATATTGATTATTATAAAGACAAGAAATATGACGAACGCTTCGGAAAGGAACAACTGGAATGGCTGAAAAACGACCTGAGTTACGTTAAACCCGGAACACTTGTATTTATCAACGTACATGCCCCGGTATTCAACCAGACGGATAAAGGGGGAGGAAACGCCGAGGACGCTGAGAGCCTGAAAGAGATCGTCAGCCCTTATAATGTCCATATCTTCGCCGGGCATACGCATTTCTTCGAGAACAACCAAGTCACACCGAATCTGTACGAGCATAATATCGGAGCCGCTTGCGGAGCTTGGTGGGCCGGCCATGTAAACCGGTGCGGCACCCCGAACGGTTATCTGGTCGTTGAGGTGAAAGGGAATGCCGCTACTTGGTATTATAAGGCAACCGGCCATGATTCGAATTATCAATTCAGGGTTTATAAGCCGAATGAGTTCAAATCGCAAGCGGATTACCTAGTGGTGAACGTATGGGATTGGGACCCGACCTACCAAGTTACATGGAGCGAAAACGGCATAGAGAAAGGTCGCATGGAGCAATTCGATGATGAAGACCAAGACTATATCGACATGCACGGAAAACCTTCTGGATATCATACATCGCACTTATTCCGTTGCCACCCTTCTGCCGGAGTCAAAGACGTACGGATCAAGGTTATCAACCGATTTGGCGAGACCTTTACTAAAAATGTAACACTCCCGTAATCAAATCGTAACAAGTGGCATTTACTTTTGTATCGATAAAATGTAGAAAACTCTCATTACATATTAATGTTAGAATCATTACAAAGGAACAAACCAAACCTTATTCCTAACTTTGAACGGCAACTCGGCTTTCGGCGGAAGGCGGTTGCCGTTATTTTTTTAAGGGTATATCCCATTCTTAACGGGAAAAGTTTCGAGTTCATTCGAAACTTTTGTACTTTTACGCAAAAGTTTCGAGTATGGACGATAGATTTAAGACATTAGAGAAGTATAACCTATGGGGTGGAAACGATTTTCCAACAGGCTATAAACGGCAAGATTATTTAGATAGGATATTATCCTACACCGGAAACAGATTAATCAAAGTCTTGGTAGGACAGCGACGTGTAGGGAAAAGCTATCTCCTTCGTCAGTTAGCTAGCCATCTCGCCAATAGTGGAGTAAATCCCCGAAATATATTCTTCATTAACTGTGAGCTATCCGCCTTCTATTTTTTGAAAACCAATGAAGATCTTGATTCCCTGTTTAATCTCTACTTAAAACAAATAAATCCTCAAGGTCGTATCTATCTGTTCATTGACGAAATCCAAAATGTAGAGGGATGGGAACGCTTCGCCAACTCATACTCACAAGACTATACCGCCGAATATGAGTTATTCATTAGTGGCTCCAACTCTAAAATGCTATCTGGAGAACTCGCCACGTTATTAGCCGGACGTTATGTGGAATTTGCCATCTATCCTTTTTCATACACAGAGTTTCTTGGAATCACCCAAAAAGAAAACAACAAGGTACACTACCTAGAATATATGCAAAGTAGTGGTATGCCTGAATTATACCATCTATCTCAACCAGAAGTACAAAGAAATTATATATCCGCATTAAAAGACACCGTATTACTACGTGATATCATACAAAGACAAAACATAAAAGACGCTAAGTTGCTTGAGGACATTTTTGTCTATCTGGTAAATAACGCATCTAATTTAATATCAATTCGGAATATCACCAATTATTTCAAGAGCTCGGGAAGGAAGACCAGCTATGATACGATCGCCTCCTACATTAGTTACATAGAGGACACTTTTTTGGTACATAAAGTCGAGAAATACCAAATCAAGGGAAAGGAGACCATCGCCGGGAATTGTAAGTATTACATCAATGACCTAGGTTTCAACAATTATTTATATCAAGGCTTTGGCTACGGCATTGGGTATAAACTAGAAAACCTCATTTATCTAGATTTATTAAGGGCCGGCTATCAAATATACGTAGGCAGCATAAAGAACAAAGAGGTGGATTTCGTCGCTATCAAAGGAGAGAGGGTTATCTATCTCCAATCCACTTATTTACTAATCGACAAAGAAACCATCGAACGGGAATATGCCTCGTTAGAGGCCATTGAGGATAATTACGAGAAGATCGTTGTCTCGCTCGATGATCTGCCGCTTCCTTCCAAAGAAGGAATAAAGCACGTACAAGCATGGAATTTATCCCATGCCATTCTCTAAAATCAAGGTTTGTTTTCGGATCTAGCCCTTCCTATAAGCTCACAAAAAAAGCACCTTGGCATTTTGTCAATTTGTAAACTCAACTGCCGGAGAATCACTTTTTTCGGGCAAACGTACAGCTTATCCCCAAATACGAGAAAAAATATTAGCAATCATTTGTCTTATACCGCATTAGTTAAAAACAGCCTTTTATCCTAGCGAATTTAATTCATCCTAATTCATATCCTATAGCTTATCCGGGCTATCTCATTGAGTTACGACAGGGATATAACAGGGTTACGATGCCCATTCATGAGTACTAACAACCCTATTCATGACTGTTTACGATGCCCAACGGCACTATTGGCGTTGCCAAACACGACTAGTCGCACTGCCTTTTACCGCCTATCGTGTGTAAAAAGCGGCCCTTTTGCATGAAAAAGGCTATTTATACCCCTCCGATCTCCCCTACTTCATACCTCTCTCGAAAAGGGTATGTCACGATATCCCCCTTATATCAATCAAAAAGATCGAATACCGTCCATTTCACCAACAAAGCCCTTATCTACCCTTATCAACAAATAAGGGGAAACAGCGCAATACTGTCTCCCCTTGCCTTTGATCCGTTTCCATCCTCACGGAAGTACTTACGGATGAACTTTAATTTATTACTTTAGTATTAATATTAATCCATTCCCGCTTGTTCGCCCTCTCGGGGTACTTGGATAATCCGCACGGGAATGATTTTCGATTTATCTTTTCATTATTCCTTTACATGTCTTATTTAACGACAACCTTTACGGTCTCGTCGCCAACCGTTACAAGAACGATTCCAGCAGGAACAGCGATCGTAGCGTTATCGGAAGTGACAACTGTCTCTGCCAACGGCATACCCAATAAGTTGCGAACATAAGCGGTCTCGCCTTGAGCGCCTTGGATCGTTACGGAACCGGCGTTGCCGATCACTACGACAGAAGAAGACGCAGAGTTATCGATAGACTCATTAGATGTAGGATTACCCTCACCTACTGTTACCGGCAACGCTTTAGAAGTATCAGAAGTAAAGCCTAACTTACCATTCAACGCATACAAATATTTTGTAGGTTGGTCTACCGGTCTCACCGAATAACCGGCATCCAACTTCGTGATATAAAATTTGAAGTTATTTATACCTCCAAGGCAAACATCTTCCTTAGCTTCTGCCGCAACAACCACATTCTTTCCGTTTACAGTTGTATTGATCGTATCAACACCTGCTAAAGTAGCCGGACGGAAAATGGCTTTAACATCTGTATTCTGATTAGCTTCAGCTCCATAAGTACCTTCCAAGCCATAGTTCTCGTCATAAGTAAACTTAGCTTGAGCCTCATTCCAATAACGTAATGAGTCTTGAGCGAAATACAAGAAATTTCTTACCGGAGCAACGGAGTCACCTTCAGCGATACCTTTAGAGATATAGAAAGAAGGAAGCTCTGCCTTGCTATCCGCCGTATCCAACCAGAAAGTCAAACCCTCCGCGCCAATGATACCCTCAAGGATACCATTCTTGTTTTCCTTCAAGGAGATTGAACCTTCCTCACTATCCAATGTCGCATGTCTCGGAACAGCATCCAAGCTAGCACCCATCTGGAAGAAATCTACCACTACTTTCGCATAATCCGCCTTTTCCGAGCCAACAGGAACTTCAGCGAAGCTAGGAGTATTCACATCCACTTTCAACATTTTAGCGTCAGCCTTGACAACTTCTATATAATTATCGGCAGCCTCGTCAGCGTCAAGAGCCTCATCCAAGCAGATTACGGAATAAGTGCCGTCAACGTTCTTCTTGAATACCAAGCGAGAAAGATTGTCCGCTTTCTTATCGTTATGATCAACCAACTTATAATCAGAACCCTCATGATTCAAACCCTTCTTATCGTCAACCAAATAGTAAGCTTGAATAGTCAACATATCCGCTTTCTTCTTAGCCACCTCGTCATCCTTCAAATAGATGTACTCAACATTGTTTTTAACAGCCTCTGCCTTCTCCAAGCTCCAAGCGTAGCTCTTAGCGGCATCACTTACCGGCTCAAATTTAGAATCATCGGCATTACAGCTCATATACACTTTCTCTACGGCAACAGAGGACTCGCCATTAAATACCAACTGAGCCTTTTGCTTCAATTGAGCGTCAGAAAGAGTCAAGAAGCCTTCATTAGCGCTTACGGCAACTAATTTGATATTCTCGGCAGGAATATCACCAACCGAAGTCTTTACGGCTTGATAAATTCCAGCCTTGTCTGTCTTATACAAATTAGCATTAAACGTTTCATTCGTCTCAAGATTCTTAAACGTAACAGCACCGGAACCCTGCATACTTACAATTACCCATTGTGCAACAGGAGCCTTCAAGTCAACCTTAGCAGGAGCCAAAGCCTCGTTAGAGAAAGAAGCGATAGCACGAGCCTCTTCAGTTTTCGCATACGTAGAAACCAAATATTTACCATACAAAGACTCACCTTCTTCACCATCGGCAGGTTTAGTTCCTGTGAAGTAGATATTATAGATAGCGGCACCGTCAGTCTTCAACAGATCAGAAGCCTTTGCCCATGTATTTCCTGTAGTCTGGGCCAAGGAAAGCTTATCAGTGGAACCCTTCGTAGTGATATAAGTCTTCAAACCACCAGTGGTCAAGGAATAAGCTCCTACATAAACAGTTAACTCTGAACCAAAGTTCTCATCTGTGCCCTTCGTTACCTTCACACCTGTCATCTTGATCGTATATTGACCAGCCTTGTTTGCCAAGTCATCTTCAGAAACACCATAGATAGCGTTCATGAAAGCGATCTTACCGTCTTTCTTAACATTGGTAGCGTTCAGTTTCTCGCCCTTTACGGTAGTGAAACCGAAACCCTCACCTTTAGCAGCATCCAAGCTCGTGATACCGAAAGTAGCGTTCGGGTTCAATACGATGAAAGTAGCGGCTTTCAAGTTATCTGCGGTTACACCACCCTCCTTAGCCAACTTCAAACCAGCGGCGTTAGCTACAACGAAACACTCGCCGGAAACCTCAGTCTCACCTAACTCCAATGTAGAATTAACAGTAGAAGCGTCGATAGCGAACATCTGCTCTCCAAACGGATTCACGTCAGCCTCGGAAGCGGCGTTCGGGAATTTAAAAGAGAACCCCTTACCGGAAAGATTGCTGTTCAAATCACTAGAGGTTGTTCCTTTTTTAGCGATAAGCATTTTTGCTACATTTGCGGCAGTAGCCATATCATAAGCCAAAGGTTTACCTCCTAATGTAATTTTATCATCATTATAGTTATCATCGGTATTATTGTCATCATAAGTAAACCAACAATAACCTTTCTTCACATCATCCTCGCTAGCGGCCTCAACAAACGTGGTTCCTTCCTTACCATAAACCACCTTTCCAGCAGCGTCTACCAGTTTAAACATCAATTTACCATTCTCGGTCTTTACGCCTGTAACCGTGAAGACACCAGCTTCGCTTTCTGTAACGGTATTCGCAAACTTATAAGCAGCGTCCGTCACTTTCGCTGATTTCAAGAAAGATGTACCCTCTTCATTTCCCAAATAGACTTTCAAGCCTTCTGTTGGCTTAGCTTCTTTCTGAGAATAAGTAGTTCCATCCGCAGCAAACGCCACACCTGCCATAAGCAAGAACGACGCAAACATAGTAGAAATTCTCTTGTTCATAATCTCTAATTTAAATATTAATAATAGTGTTAATTAAATATCTCTCAACTCTTTAATTATCCTTCGCCATACCAAAACGACTAGTCTAGACCATCGTTTAGATCTTGCGTTTTTGAAGAGGGAAAACGGGAGGTTTGTTTACGGAATCGGTTGTTTCGTAAAGGATAGGCTATCCTATTGATAAGAAAGCGAATAAGGGATGAAAAAAATAGCTCGGAAGGGTTGTAGGTATCAAAGAAACGCGTACCTTTGCAAATGACGAATTAAAACGATCGTTTATATTAGCCGTTTTATTAGATAAATCAGTCCTTGATATTATTGGTATGTATTACTAAAGCCTATTCATATACATCATATTCTTTAATGTACGTGTACATATATAATATAATTTCCAAAAATCCTCCTCTAGGTTAACGCATACTTGATTTCGCAGGCCGTAGAAGGCTTTCCAAGTGATCAGTTATTCACTTCCCGAGCCGTTAGTTAGCGGCTATATATAGCCGCTAGTTATTCATTCGACAAGCCGTTAGTTATTCACTTCAGCAGCCAATGGCACTCTATCAAACAGCTAGGCCTCCCTACTCCGATAAACAATCGTGCCCCAAAAGACTTTGAACTCACAGAGCATGCACCGATAAGTCGGCACTAAGCAACCATTAACAGAAATAATGGCTAAAATAGGCTGGAATGACCGCACTAAATTCAAACGGAAATATATCAATTTTAATCTATTGTCATGATTTAAGGCTATCCCCCATGAATATCGGATGAGTCGGAATTTCTACTGCCTCATTGTTTTAGGAAAGTGATAGAGAGCAAAAAAAGGAGTTAAGCCATAGACTTAACTCCTTTTCTCTCAGCTTTAGTCGGGATGACTGGATTCGAACCAGCGACCACACGCCCCCCAGACGCGTACTCTAACCGGGCTGAGCTACATCCCGCTTTTATTTTACGGGTGCAAAGGTAGTTTTTTTCCGTTAAATGCCAAAACTTTCACGATAAAAATCAAGAGACTCCAAGATTTTTTCCTTGGTGACCGATTGGTTGATACGGACATCCCCTACATTTTTCAGTAAAGTGAAGTTGATGATACCGCCCTCATTCTTTTTATCATGTGTCATTAACTCATATAAGGTATCGTAGTCCGTGCAGTCAAAGAAGAGCGCCGGATAATACTCTTTTATATAATAAACGACTTGACTCAATTTCTCCATCGGGAAGCCACACAGCTTATGCGAGAGGTAAAGCTCGCTCACGATACCCGCCGCTACCGCATGACCATGCAAGATCGGACGCATTTTCAGGAAAGACAAGCTCTCGAAAGCGTGGCCGATCGTATGACCGAAATTCAATGCCTTACGAATACCTTGTTCCTTGGGATCTTCCTCTACGATCCGCTCTTTCACGGCGACCGACTGGCCTACCAAACTATTCAAATACGAATAATTCATGGTGTCGATATCAAAAAGCATGACAGACGCATAATTCTCCATCGAACTAATCAACCCGTGCTTGATCATCTCCGCATAACCGGAAAGGATATTATCGCGATCCAACGTGCGCAAAAAATCGCAATCGATGAATACACACAAGGGGGGATAAAAAGAACCGACCTCGTTCTTCAACCCATTGAAGTTTATACCCGTCTTACCGCCAACCGCAGCATCGACGGACGCCATCAAGGTCGTAGGGATATTGATCGTACGGATGCCCCGCTTGAAAGTAGCGCCGGCAAAACCACCCATATCCGTAATCATACCGCCGCCCAAATTCACCAGCAAGGAGTTACGGGAAGCCCCCTCATTCGACAAAGCTGTCCATATCTGGGCTAATGAGACAAAACCCTTATTCATATCACCCGCTTCCATCACGAGAATCGGCGCCTTTTGAAAGGCCGGTATATCCTCTACCAAGGGAAAACATTTCTCTTTGGTATTCGTATCCATAAGGATGAACAACTTATCGTATTTTAGAGAGGAGAGAAAATCTTGCAGTTCCGATTTCAGGTCCTTGCAAATAACCACTTTTTGCTCTGACATATCTTTTTTATTTAAAACCTTAGACCACAAAGGTAAAACATGTATTCCGATTATCAAAACGACATAAAAAAATTCCTTCGGATGGAATTCTTATTCGATCCGAAGGAATCTATCATTAAGTCCGAAAGAAAAGTCAATTTCTTCCGAACCGATTTTACTGTACTCCAACAGCCTCTTTCACAGCGCCAACCGCAATGGAAAGGCCCTCCATGTTCTTACCGCCGGCCGTAGCGAAATGGGGTTGTCCACCACCACCGCCTTGGATATGCTTAGCGGCCTCTTTTACGATCTTACCGGCATGCAAGCCCTCTTTCACCAAATCATCGCTTAACATAAGCATGAGCGTGCATTTGTTATCGTCTATGATACCGGCAACAAAGACAAAGCTATCGGTTGTCTCCGCCTTGATCTGGAAAGCCACGTTCTTCATAGCGTCCGCATTTGCCTTACCAACGAACTGCATAACCTTAATACCATTGCTCTCCGAAGCTTTCGCCACGATCTCCTCTTTCAAACGCATAGACTTCTCACGGATATAATCCTCGATCTGTTTCTTCATCTCGGCGTTCTCCTCGATAGACTTTTTCATCGCTTGCGCCAAATTCGGCATATGGTTCATCAACGCACGCAACTCACGGATCAGATCTTGCTGGGCATATACGAATTGCTCGGCGCCCTCGGCCGTAACCGCCTCTATACGACGGACTCCTGCGGCGATAGAGCTCTCTCCTATCACGCGCAAAGAACCGATCATACCGGTTGCCGGGATATGCGTACCACCACATAGCTCCACGGAGCTTCCGTATTTCACGACACGTACCTCATCGCCATATTTCTCACCGAACAAAGCCATAGCCCCTAGCGCCTTTGCTTCGGCGATCGGCATATTGCGATGCTCTTCCAACGGGAAGTTCGCACGGATCTTCTCTCCAACCAATATTTCCACCTTACGGATTTCCTCGTCCGTCACTTTCTGGAAATGAGAGAAGTCGAAACGTAAAGAATCAGGCGAAACATACGAACCTTTCTGCTCTACGTGCGTACCTAATACCTCACGCAACGCCTCATGCAAAAGGTGCGTGGCAGAGTGGTTACACTCACACTGGATACGCTTTTTCACGTTGATCTTCGCGGTAAATGTAGCCGTTACGTCCTTCGGTAGTTTAGTAACCAAATGAACCGGCAAATTATTCTCTCGTTTCGTATCGATCACGTCGATCTTCTCGTCGTCGGCGATCAACCAACCCGTATCACCGACCTGTCCACCCATTTCCGCATAGAACGGGGTTTGATCCAGAACGATCTGGTATAATACTTTATTCTTTTGTTTGATCTGGCGATAACGCAAGATCTCTGCCTCGCATTCGAACAAATCATAACCCACGAACTTACATTCACCGTCTTTCAGCGTGATCCAGTCGCCTGTCTCGATAGCGGCGGCGTTACGGGCACGCTCTTTCTGCTTCTGCATAGCCTTATTGAACTCCTCGATATCGGCTTCCATGCCGTTCTCACGAAGAATCAATTCCGTCAAGTCCAACGGGAATCCGTAGGTATCATATAATGTAAAGGCATCTACGCCATTCAAGACCGTCTTGCCCGCAGCCTTCGTCTCCTCCATTTTCTTATCCAGCAAACGGATACCGGTTTCCAAGGTACGAAGGAAAGATTCTTCCTCCTCCTTGATAACCTTCTCAATCAAGGTTTTCTGAGCGATCAATTCCGGATAAGCGTCGCCCATCGTCTCGATCAATACGGGCAAAAGCTTATACATAAACGCTTCCTTGCGATCCAAGAACGTATAACCGTAACGAACAGCACGCCGCAAGATACGACGGATTACATAACCGGCCTTAGCGTTGGAAGGCAACTGTCCGTCCGTGATAGCGAAAGCGATCGTACGGATGTGGTCGGCGATCACACGCATGGCGATGTCTTGCTGTTTATCCGTACCGTAAGTCGTACCCGCCATTCCCGCAATTACCTTGATAATCGGTTGGAATACGTCCGTATCATAATTTGAGGTCTTACCCTGCAATGCCATACACAGACGCTCGAATCCCATACCGGTATCGATCACCTTAGCCGGCAGCGGTTCCAAAGAACCATCGGCCTTACGGTTGAATTGCATAAATACAAGATTCCAGATCTCGATTACCTGCGGATGATCCTTATTTACCATATCGGCGCCGCTGACCGCCGCACGCTCCTCGTCCGAACGAAGATCGATATGGATCTCGGAACAGGGACCGCAAGGACCCGTATCCCCCATTTCCCAGAAGTTATCATGTTTGTTACCGTTCAGAATATGATCTTTCGGTAAATATTGCTCCCAATAACCAGCAGCTTCGTTATCACGATCTAAGCCTTCAGCGGGGCTTCCCTCGAATACGGTGGCATATAAACGCTCCGGATTCAGCTTCAATACCTCTACCAAGTATTCCCAAGCCCAGTTGATCGCCTCTTTCTTAAAATAATCTCCGAACGACCAGTTTCCGAGCATCTCAAACATCGTATGATGATAGGTATCATGTCCTACCTCCTCTAAATCGTTATGCTTACCGCTAACACGAAGACATTTCTGAGAGTCCGCGACACGAGGATACTTACGGGGCACGTTGCCCAAGATAATATCTTTAAACTGATTCATTCCCGCGTTCGTAAACATCAACGTGGGGTCACCCTTTACCACCATTGGAGCGGAAGGCACGATCTGGTGTTCCTTAGAAGCGAAGAATTGCTTGAAGGATTCACGGATTTCTTTTGCTGTCAACATAATCTATTTATATAGTTCTCGTTAATATTCTGAAAAACAATTTGCAAAAGTACTGCAAATTATTATTTTTGCGTGCATTCAGATAACAAAAAATGTAGATGAAACTCTTTAAAAGTCGCAAAACATACTATTTATACAATCCGAACACTCTCAATTATGAGCGTGTATACCCATCTAGCAAAGACCGGCTGTTCACCGTTCTCCGCCATTTAAGCACCGGAATAGCATTCGGCGTAGCCACTTTTTTCGTCATGATGCATTTGGTGGACTCTCCGATGGAATCTCAGTTACGTAAGGAGAACCGCCTATTGCAAACTCAATACGAGGTGCTTTCCCTTCGCTTAAATAACGCGTTGGACGTATTGGATGATATCCAACAGCGTGACGAGAATCTGTACCGGGCTATCTTCCAAGCTGAGTCTATACCCGAGTCCGTTCGGAAAGCCGGGTTTGGAGGGACAAACCGTTACGAGCATTTGATGAGCCTGTCCAATCCGGAGCTTGTTGTCTCCACGACCCAAAAGATGGATATGCTACGTAAGCAATTATATATCCAATCCAATTCCTTGGAAGAACTGATCTCTCTAGGAAAGAACCAAGAAGAGAGAAGTAAATGTATCCCGGCGATCCAGCCGATTTCCAATAAGGATCTGCGTCGTACCGCTTCCGGCTATGGCGTACGTATCGACCCGATTTACCGTACACCTCGTTTCCATTCCGGAATGGATTTCTCGGCTAAAGTGGGAACGGAGATCTATGCGACAGGTAATGGCGTTGTCACTTTCGCCGCTTGGAAACAGGGATACGGAAATTGTTTGATTATCGATCATGGCTACGGCTATCAGACTTTATACGGTCATATGAGTAAGTTCAAGAAACGTGTCGGACAAAAGGTTACTCGTGGAGAGGTGATTGGCGAGGTTGGAAATACCGGGAAATCTACCGGCCCTCACTTGCATTATGAGGTAATCGTACGAGGGAAGTATGATAACCCATCTAAATACTATTACATGGATCTCTCACCTGAGGAATACGACCGTATGATCCAGATTGCCGAGAATCATGGTCAGGTTATGGATTAAACTTCATTAGCAGTATGAGTCTAAAAAAGAATAAAGATCTCAAACTCTATTTTTCCATCAGCGAGGTGGCGCAGATGTTCGACGTGAACGAGTCCACCCTTCGCTTTTGGGAGAAGGAGTTCGATATCATCAATCCAAGGAAGACGAGCAAAGGTACCCGTTTTTACAAGCAGGAGGATATCGACGCGGTACGCCTCATCTACCATCTGGTTAAAGAGAGAGGGATGACCTTGGCCGGCGCACGGCAAAAACTGAAGGACAATAAAGAGACGACGATCCGGCAAGAAGAGATCGTAAACCGCCTGAAACAGATCAAAGAAGAGCTGTTAGCTATGAAAGACGCATTCGATGCTTTTGCCCCGAAAGTGTGATTATTCTGTTGATAAAACCAGAACAAAACCGTACCTTCGTCCCCAATTAAATAAAACATAAGCAAATAAAATACAAGACATGGAAATTACAGGAAAAATTATTCAAGTCCTACCGGAAGTAGGCGGTGTCAGCAAAGCCGGAAACGAATGGAAAAAACAAGAGTACGTATTAGAGACACACGATCAATATCCCAAGAAAGTATGCTTCCAGATATTCGGAGCGGATAAGATCGCTCAAGCGGCCATTCAGCCGGGCGAGGAATTGACAGTCTCTTTCGACATTGACAGCCGTGAGTACCAAGGCCGCTGGTTCACCAGTATCAACGCATGGAAAGTAGACCGTCCGATGGCGGCAGCTCCTCAAGCCGCTCCGATGGGAGTAACTCCGGATAATTTCGCTCCGGCTTCCGCTCCTACGGCTCCAGCCTCATCCGCTCCTGATTTCGGACCGGCCAATCCAATCGATGATTTGCCATTCTAAAGACTAATGGATATCGTATTACTAATTGGCGGTTTACTACTAATTTTAGTCGGGGCTAACGCCTTGACAGATGGTGCCGCCTCGGTAGCCAAACGCTTCAATATTTCCAGCTTAGTAATCGGGCTAACTATTGTGGCGTTTGGGACTTCCGCACCGGAATTAACGGTCAGTGTCGTATCCGCCTTGAAAGGAAGCTCGGATATCGCTATTGGTAATGTAGTAGGAAGCAATATATTTAACGCCTTGATGATTGTCGGCTGTACGGCCGCTATCGTACCGATCAGCGTCACGAAAGGTACGTTGAGCAAAGAGATCCCTCTTTGCGTGCTTGCCTCAATCGTATTATTTATTTGTGCGAATGACGTTTTGATCAACGGCGCATCGCACAATAGTATCAGTAGTAGCGATGGAATGTTACTATTATGCTTCTTCGCCATTTTCCTTGGCTATACATTCGCGATCGCACATAATAGAGAGGAAAATGGAGAGAGCACGATTAAAATAATGCCCATTTGGAAAGCGAGTTTATTCATCATTGGTGGATTGGCTGGTTTGATTTACGGAGGACAATTTTTCGTGGATGGAGCTTCTGGTATCGCCCGTGGACTGGGTGTTAGCGAATCTATTATCGGTTTGACTTTAGTGGCCGGAGGAACCTCTCTTCCTGAGTTAGCGACTTCCGTCGTGGCCGCATTAAAGAAGAACCCGGAGATGGCGATCGGAAATGTTATCGGTTCCAACCTCTTCAATATATTCTTCGTATTAGGTTGTAGCGCGACAATCACGCCGATGAACATACAAGGCATTACCAATCTGGATTTGGGCGTCATGATCGGTTCATGCGTATTGCTTTATATTTTTGGCCTTTTCTTCAAGAAACGGACCATCACTAGGCCGGAGGGAATCCTATTGATCGCTTGTTATATAGCTTATATAACTTATTTGATTGTCGGCTGATAAAGCTTTTATAAAACAAAAGTGTAGCGAAGCACTTCGCTACACTTAATCCGCTACACGTCCGACAGATTTAATATTCTGTATCTTCGACAAAGTCACGCACATTTTCTGGATATCTTCTACGTCATGAACTTTCATCTTTATCTTACCTTCAAACACGCCGTCTTTCGCCTCGATCAGCAAGCGCATGATGTTCACGTTGAAATCCTCGGAAATCGTTTTCGTGATCGTATTCAGTACGCCTATCGAGTCTATACCTTTCACCTCTAGCGTGGCCTCAAAAGAAGCGTTCATATGGCTGCTCCAAACCGTATTCAAGATACGTTCGCCAAAGCTACTTTTCAAGCGCATGGCGATCGGGCAGGAACGTTTATGAACTACTACATTTCCATCATCATTGATAAAACCTAAAGAGTCATCTCCCGGAATCGGCTTACAACATTCGGCAATTACATAATTACGCTCAAAAGCCTCCTCTTTCAATAAATAAGGCTTTTTCTTATCATATTTAGGCTTCTCTTTCTTGGCTTCCTCCTCTTCGGGTTGTTTCACCTTCTTGGAAGCGACACCCAACGCCTGTTTCACATACTTAAACAAGACATTATCCGTCTTCTCCTTCAACAGCTTCTTTAAATTCTCGGGCAAAACCACATCCCCCTTCTCTACCGCATAAAAGAATTCCTCGCGTTTCGAGAATCCAAAATACATGCCTAATTTATCCAGATTGGATGTACTCGCCTCAAGCTCCGAACGCTTGAAGGCATCAAGAACTTTTATCTCTCCATACTTAGCGACCTCTTTACGGACACGCTTTAATACGGCATCGATCTTCGCACGAGCCTTAGCGGTAGTCACGAAATTCAACCACTCCGGTTGCGGCTCCTGAGAGCGGGAAGTCAAGACCTCCACCTGATCTCCACTGGACAGCGGATGACTCAATGGCACCAAACGATGGTTTACCTTAGCGCCAATACATTTATTACCGATATCGGAGTGAAGCGCATAAGCGAAATCCAAGGCGGTAGCCCCTTGGGGCAATGTCTTTATATCTCCTTTCGGAGTGAAAACAAATATCTCGGAAGTAAATAAGTTCAGTTTGATCGTATCCAAGAAATCCAGCGCATTCGGGTCCGGACTCTCCAATATCTCGGTAATGGTTTGTATCCATTTATCCAATTCCGTATCCTCCTCCACGTTGGATTCCTTGTATTTCCAATGGGCAGCGAAGCCTTTCTCTGCGATATCATCCATACGGCGGCTACGGATCTGGATCTCTACCCATTGTCCATCCGGTCCCATAACGGTCAGATGAAGCGCTTGATAACCGTTCGCTTTCGGACGGCTCACCCAATCACGGATACGGTCGGGACGAATCCGGTAAATATCCGTAATAGCCGAGTAGATATCCCAACATTGGTTTTTCTCGTCCACACCGGGAAGCGGGTCAAAAATAATGCGGACCGCATAAATATCATAAATATCCTCGAAAGCGACACCCTTGCTTTCCATCTTATTCCAAATGGAATAGACCGATTTCACACGGGCACGCATCTCATACTGAAGTCCCATCGATTTCAGCTTCTCGTCCACAGGGGCGGCGAAACGTTCGAATAATTTATTACGGCTCTCTTCTGTCGCTTTCAACTTAGCGCTGATGAAGTCATATTCTTGCGGATGCTCATATTTAAAACTCAAATCCTCCAGTTCCGTCTTGATCGAGAAGAGACCCAGACGATGCGCCAGAGGAGCATACAGATAAAGAGTCTCACCCGCGATCTTAAATTGCTTGGCGGGAAGCATGGAACCCAAAGTCCTCATATTATGAAGACGGTCTGCGATCTTGATTAGAATCACCCGTATATCGTCACTCATAGTCAGCAGCAACTTACGGAAGTTCTCGGCTTGAGCCGAGGCCTGTTCCCCAAAAATGCCACCGGATATCTTCGTCAAGCCATCCACGATCTGGGCGATCTTGTCTCCGAACATATCCCGGATATCCTCCACCGTATACTCGGTATCTTCCACGACATCATGCAATAACGCAGAGCAAATAGAGGTAGAGCCCAAACCCATCTCCCGGCATACGATACGAGCCACGGCGATAGGATGCATTATATAAGGTTCGCCGGAACGCCGTTTCACTCCGGCGTGCGCTTGATTGGCGAAATTAAAAGCTTTCGTGATTCGTTCGACCTTACGGCGGTGGTTTGACTTCAAATAATCGTTCAACAACGCATTGAACCCATCTTGTATCATCTGTTCGTCCGCAGAGAGAACGGACGCAGCCTCGCCCGTTTCTTTTATATCTTTTGTGTCCTTTGTATCGTCCATGGTTTTACACCTCCCATTTTTATACTGTATAGCCACAAATATATACAAATATTTGGAAGGAAACCCTAACAAAAGACAAAAATAGAATATCTACTGCTTAAATATGGATCCCATAGTCGTGTTTAACCTCGTCCATGACAAAAGTACTTCTCAACGAGCCCAAACTATCGATCGTTCCTAACACATTTAAAATAAACTCTTGATAATATTTCATATTGGGAGCGTGTATCTTCAATAAGTAATCATAATCGCCTGAAATATTATAGCACTCCGTTACCTCGGGGATTTCTTGAATAATCCGGGTAAACTCAAAAGCTATATCCTTATTCAGCCGAACCAATTTCACGCTACAAAAGACAACAAAGCCTTGATTCAGCTTCTCCGCATCTAGTACCGCTATATACTTCTTTATATATCCACTATTCTCAAGACGTTTTAAACGCTCGAACACCGGGGTTGACGAGAGACTGACCCTTGCCGCCAACTCTTTCGTAGTCAACCGGGCATTATCTTGTAACGTTCGGAGGATTTGCAGATCCACCTTGTCTAACTTATCTGAAACATTCATAAGAAAAAAATTCTATCGGATTGATTCCCCAGCGTCCTTCGCCGAAGATGTATTCTATTTATAGCCCTAAAAATAGTATTATTTTCTATATTCTCAACGAATCTTGTCCAAAAAGCACACACATCATACATTTGCCAACAGAATAAGAACTAAATAAACAAGATGACTATGGCAACAAAGAAGTTACATTTCGAGACATTACAACTTCATGTAGGACAAGAACAACCGGATCCCGCAACCGACGCACGTGCAGTACCCATTTATCAAACAACTTCCTATGTATTCCATAACGCACAACATGCGGCAGACCGTTTCGGCCTACGTGACGCAGGGAATATTTACGGACGTTTGACAAACTCCACGCAAGGCGTTTTCGAGGCACGTGTAGCTGCCTTAGAAGGAGGTGTGGCAGGTTTGGCCGTGGCTTCAGGAGCAGCGGCTGTCACCTATGCGTTACAGAACATAGTGAGGGCAGGAGATCATATTATCGCGGCCGATAATTTGTATGGCGGTTCCTTCAACCTGATCACCCATACACTGGCCTCCCAAGGCATTACTAATACGATTATCAATGTAAATGACCTAAACGCATTAGAAGCAGCCATCCGGGAAAACACGAAAGCCATTTATGTAGAGACATTCGGGAATCCTAACTCTGACGTAACGAATCTGGATGCGGTAGCGGAAGTCGCTCACCGATACCATGTTCCATTAATCGTAGACAATACGTTCGGAACCCCCTACTTGATTCGTCCGATCGAACATGGAGCTGACATTGTCATCCATTCCGCCACAAAGTTCATAGGAGGACACGGCAGTAGCCTAGGAGGTGTAATTGTAGACGGAGGTACTTTCGACTGGAAGGCGAATGCAGATAAGTTCCCTACATTAGCTAAACCAGACCCAAGTTATCATGGAGCCATATTTGCGGACGTAGCAGGTTCCGCCGCCTTTGTCACCCGTATCCGTGCGGTCATTCTTCGCGATACCGGGGCAACGATCTCTCCTTTCAATGCTTTTATATTGTTGCAAGGATTAGAGACCTTATCCCTACGCGTGGAGCGCCATGTAGCAAACGCATTGAAAGTCGTGGATTATTTATCAAAACATCCGAAAGTAGAAAAAGTGAATCATCCATCACTTCCTACCCATCCGGACCATGAACTTTACAATAAATATTTCCCGAATGGTGCCGGCAGTATCTTCACCTTCGAGATCAAAGGCGGGCAGGAAGCCGCTTGGAAATTCATCGACTCACTGGAGATATTTTCCCTACTAGCGAATGTCGCCGATGTAAAGAGCCTTGTCATTCATCCATACACGACCACTCATTCCCAGATGAGCCCGGAAGAACTTGCCCAACAGCACATAACACCATCCACCGTACGCTTGAGCATCGGAACCGAATATATAGATGATATTATAGATGATCTGGATCAAGCTTTCGCTAAAATCTGATAGCGCACTTCCAAAAGGAAAAGGACAGAAGCAAAGAAGGCGATCCCTGTTCGACACAAGGATCGCCTTTCTAATCAACATCACATCGAGCCAAGGTTACACTCATTTATTCTCAGCCAAATAGATATCCGTAAATGTCACAGCTCCGGTTAATCGGTTATTGTTGTTAGTTACATTTAACAATATGACATACTTGCGATACTGATCGGCAGTCAACGCCTCTTTCATCAGCTTCAAATTGCCGTACACGGCTTTTTGCAATCGTTCATCCTGACGCTTCAGGTCTTTGCTCAAACTCTTTCTTTGTTCTTGTACAAAATAATCATTAATGTTAAGTACCTCCTCCATTTGGTAAGGAGCCAATCCTAGATAAGAACTCAATCGGCTAAACTCTACCGCAAACGGTTCTTTATTCCCATATTCATTCACACATTGCGCTTTCGCAAAATTCATTGTAGCACTCATTCCCAAAACCGCTACCGCCATAATTAACTTTCTCATAATACCTACAATTTACCTATTACAAAACCATTTACAAAACAAACACTCATTTTAGAGAAGATAGCCTAAACATTCTTTTGTTTCGGACTAATCCTTTTTTACAAACCTATTAACCTATCTAATGTGTATGATAAAACTCGGATTAACATCAAAATTTCAACTTACATCTTATTGATGTATCTCCTTGTTTATATTGCAAAGATGAAGAATTATCGGATAGGAAGTTTCCGATTGTTGACGAAAAGGAAAAAATGGGGATTGAACACGAAAAGGGCAAAAAAATACCGGCTTTAAGAGAACCGGCATTTCTATTTAATTATTATTCCAGACTTACTATCCAAGACTTAAACTCGGATGCTTTATTTTTACTAATATATATACGCTCAGGCACTTCTATATCCAAAGTAACGAGCAAACGGCTATCAAACCAAATTGTTATGTCCTTCACGCTATCACGAGAAATGATGAATTGTTTATTCGCACGAATAAAATCAGCAGGACTTAAAGAAGAAATTATCTGTTCCAATGTTTTAGCATATGGATACGAATTACCACTCTTTAAATAAACATATGTATTCTTATCAGCCGTATAGAAACAAGACACATCTTTCAAGCTAATAGGCAACAATTTATCCTTAATAGGAATCAGTAGTTTATCCTTGTATTTAGGAGTAGTAGACAACTGTGTTAATTGGGATAAATAATGGATGATATCTTGATGATTCCATCGGCTAAACTTATCTAAGGCCCTTTTCAATTCTTCCGACTTAATCGGCTTCAAGATATAGTCTATGCTGTTTACTTTGAAAGCGTCGATCGCATATTGATCGTACGCCGTAGTAAAGATAATCGGTGCCTCCACCTCTATCTGGTCAAAAATAGCGAAAGCGGAACCGTCCGATAAATGAATATCCATAAAAATCAAATCCGGCCTCGGATTGGCTTGCAGCCAACGTACCGTTTGCTGGACACTCTCCGTATTTCCCATGATCTCAAGCGTGGGATCTATTGTAACCAACATATCCGCTAAGTTCTCATAGGCGGCGGTCTCGTCCTCTACGATCAGTATTCTCATATAGCATCATTTTAGGGGTAGGTATACCTGAAACTCATCCTCATCAGATTCTACCCGTATTTGTTTATTCATTAATAGCAAGAAACGATTCTCCAGATTCTTAAGCCCGGTTCCATTCGTATCCGGTAAGGTCAATTTCGGATAGATTGGATTAGAAACAACCAGTTCCATTCGCTCGTTCAGCCGGATCAAGATATCCATCCGGTGCTCGCTGTCTATAATATTATGTACCGTCACGTTCTCTACCAACGGAAGCAAAGATAATACGGGAATTCGCAAGTTCCGCTTATCTTCGGGAACTTCGATCGTAAAAGTAAGCTTATTGGCGAAACGGACTACCATTACATGCTGAAAAGCCTCTATAAACGCAAGCTCCTCCGACAGTGGTACCAAATTCTTTTTATCACTCTGAAGGATATAACGGAATATATCGGACAATTTCGTAACATACAACAAGGTATTCTCATCGTTTTTCTTCCGTATCAAGGAGGAGATTCCATTCAATGAATTGAAAAAGAAATGCGGATTGATCTGGTTCACCAATGCATCGCAGCGGCTCTGCAAATTCTCGACACGCAGATTCTCGATCAATTGATCCTTTTCCCGTTGATTGTGATATAGCATTTGTATATAGCCGATCAAGGTACATAACAACGCCAACACGATAAACTGGAAGATAATGATACTCAAAAAACGATCATAACTAATAGTCAGGAAGGAGATCAATTTATAGACAACAAAGCCTCCGGAAACGTACAGGGCATTCCAGAGCAACCGCTCGAAGAAGGAGGTACAATCCTCATGCCTCAAGTTACTTTTCAGCAAAAACCAAATAAGTCCCCAGAAGTAAAGAAAACGGAACCCAAAGAAGAGTAAAAATCCTTGATGATCGTTCGGAGCCAGATAGCTCATGTCACAAAAGATCCATGCCAAATTCGGGTAGGCGATAAACACCGCGCAAACCAAACTGACCAACCAAGGTTTAGCCTTGACCACTGATATCTTTTCATCCAATGAACCCATACGATTGTATCTTTTTTCGTATACAAAGGAATAAAAAATCATTCACATCCTTCTCCAGTGCAGGAAGAAAGCGAAAAAAAAGAGTTAAAGACGAATTATCCCCGAATGATCATCCTACCGGTATCTTCAGTACTTGACCCGGACGGATATCCGGACTTGACAGCCCATTCACCTTTTGTAAGGAAGAGGCGGTAACCCCAGGGTATTTCTTGGAAATCGAATAAAGCGAATCTCCCGATTTAACCTTATAAGAGACAAAATCTTTATTAGCGGAAGCGATCTGTTTTGTAGCGGCGGAAGCCGACTTTTTCGTTGTTGTCGCAGTTGATTTCGCAGTCACGGTAGTTGATTTCACCGGAGTCTTGGTAGCCGAGGCAAAAGCGACACCCCCATTATCTACATATAATCTTAACCGTTTTCCTTTCGCTACCCGGTTGGAGCCTAGCCCGTTCCATTTACGGATATCTTTCGCTGTCACTCCATAGCGATTAGCGATCGTATAAAGATTCTCACCACTCAATACCACGTGGGTGATTTTTTCCCGGGTCGCACCACTTGGTAAAGAGCCATTAGAGTTATTCGCAGAAATGCAATTCGCCAACAGTTCCTCGATCCGATGCGTATAGACCGTATCTTCTTTATCGATAAAAGCATAGGTTTCCGCCGCAGGTAGTTTCAAAACCGAAGGGCGGGTATTACCCGGAACGATGTCTCTTTTATATTGTGGATTTAACGCACGCAACGTCTCAATATCTACTTGCAATAGATCCGATACCTGCTGCAAATGTAGGGCATTATTCACCATGACCGTATCCGTGGCTAGCGGCAAGCTGGTTTGCATCGGACAGATGTTATGCTCGCAATAATAATTCATGACGTAATTGGCGGCGATAAATAAGGGGACGTATGAACGAGTCTCTTTCGGTAAATAAGGGAAGATATCCCAGAAGTCCGTCTTGCCCCCCGAACGACGGATCGCTTTATTCACGTTGCCCGGCCCGCAGTTATAAGATGCCAACACTAAATTCCAATCCCCATAGATAGCGTACATATCCTTGAAATACTTACAAGCGGCCTCGGTCGCTTTCAAGGGGTCCCGGCGCTCGTCCACCAAGCTATTAATCTCCAAGCCATAGCTCTTACCCGTAGGAAGCATGAATTGCCATAAACCACAAGCGCCCACTCGAGAGAGGGCTACCGGATTCAAGGCACTTTCCACGACGGCGAGATATTTCAATTCAATAGGCAGGTCATGCTCATCCAACACCTGCTCGATTATCGGAAAATAAAAGTCCGCCATCCCCAGCATATAACGCACTAAATTTCGTTTACGCTCCGCATATAAGTCAATACAATCACGCACTATATTATTATAGGGCAAAGCGATCACGCTGGGAAGCCTAGACAGGCGGTCGATATAGACCGAATCCGGGAAATAGACATTCTCGTCGTCATCATGGCAAAAGTCCTCTCTTTTTGAGAAATATTGCACATGCCAAGTACGGAGCAAACTATCCACGTTCGCATCCAAGCTTTCCGGAATCAATCCGACCTCAGACTCCAGCGAGCTTAAGGTATCTTTTTCCTCAATTCGGGTCTCTTCCTGCGCATAGACCAATGAGACCAAACAATTTAAACAAATGAGTGCTAGCAGGTATCTTTTCATGTATATCAGAATTTTAGACTGCAATTCAATCCGTAAGTACGAGGCGTGACACTCGTCTTCGGACTAACAACCGGCTCCAAATGCAAGGATAAATCCGGTGATATATCAAAATCGAATAACTGGGCATCCACGTAGGCATCCACGATACTCAACGCATACACCCCGACCGTAATAATTATACTCAAGTCTCTATATCGACGAAAATAATCCTTCTGTCTTTTCAATTGATCCTTGAAATTGGAATTATTAATCGCATCCTCAGGAGCCATGGAAGTCAAGTCTTGCCAACTTTTACTCCAAGCATCCGGATTTTCCAGATTCTTAGCGGCATCATACATGATATCCTTATAAGCCGTCGAATAATCCTTATAATTCTTATTATTCCAAGTCACGGCATACATACATCCCATCAAGCCACCGTAAACGATCGGTAATTTCCAATATTTCCGGTTATAGATCTGTCCCAGACCCGGTACTAAGGCGAACAAGACCGCTTTTGTCGGATTCGGCTTAAAAGCCAGCTTCATCTTCACTTCCGGTACACCCACCGAATCGGCCGCCATCAAGACGGCTTGCACGGTAGAATCCGGGGCAACTACCTCCACGGAATCGGAAACTATAGCAGGAACGGCTTTCTCCGTCTTATCCTCCTGTGCGTTACCCATCCCGGCATAGCACATGAATCCGATCAAAAGGAGTATGATTCGATTTCTCATTTCAATTTATCCAGTAACCCGATCAATTGCTCCAACTCTTCTTCCGTGGCGAAGGGAATCGTAATTTTTCCTTTTCCCTTCTCATTGCAAGTCAACTGGACTTTCGTATTGAAGTAACGGGACAAATGATCTTTCAGCAATTTAAACTCTTCCGGAAGTATCGGCTTACGATCCGATTTTTTCTTTTCCGGCAATTCCGGTTGTATTCCCTCGGCTATATTGCGCACCATCTCCTCCACGTTACGAACGGAGAGTCCTTGAGCCAATATCTGCTCATATAAAGCTAACTGAACCTCCGGGTCATCCACAGGGATCAATGCCCGGGCATGTCCCATATCGATCTTCTTGTCCTTCAATCCTACTTGGATCTCGGCGGGAAGTTTCAATAAACGAAGGTAATTAGCGATCGTAGCACGTTTCTTTCCAACCCTTTCGCTCAGCCCCTCTTGGGTCAAGCCGTAATTATCGATTAATTTTTGATAAGCTAACGCGATTTCGATAGAGTTCAAGTCCTCTCGTTGGATATTCTCTATCAAAGCCATCTCCACCACGTTTTCGTCGGCCGCCGTCTTAATATAAGCGGGAATACGCTCCAAACCTGCTTTTAGCGACGCACGATAACGGCGTTCGCCAGAGATGATCATATATTGCTCGGGGCCGATTTCCTTCAACGTAATCGGCTGTATCACGCCTAACGAGCGGATAGAGGTAGCCAACTCCTCCAAGGTCTCTTCCTCAAAGATGGATCGAGGTTGCTCCGGATTAGGCTGGATCTTGCTTAACTCGATCTCACTAATAGACGATGAACCACCTGTCTTCAGGTCATCCATCGTAATTAACGCGTCTAATCCACGGCCTAACGCCGATCTTTTTAATGCTGCCATAATCCTTTATTTTTTTCAACAATCTCCTGTGCCAACTGCATATGGTTGATAGATCCTTTCGAATCCGCATCATACAATAAGACAGGTTTACCGTAACTGGAAGCCTCGCTCAACTTCACGTTTCGTTGGATCACGGTAGTAAATACCAAATCGCGGAACGGACGTTTCACTTCCTCATAAATCTGGTTCGCCAAACGCAGGCGGGAATCATACATAGTCAAGAGGAATCCCTCTATCTCCAGCGCCGGGTTCAGCTTTGATTTGATAATCTTGATCGTGTTCAACAGCTTACTGATACCTTCCAAGGCGAAATACTCGCATTGTACCGGGATAATCACCGAATCGGCGGCTGTCAAGGCATTCACGGTTATCAATCCCAAAGAAGGAGAGCAGTCGATCAGGATAAAATCGTACTTCTCTTTCAGCGGTGTCAATATCTGCTTCAAGATCCGTTCACGATTCTCCAAGTTTAGCATCTCGATCTCCGCTCCCACCAAATCGATATGAGAGGGGATGATATCCAGTCCTTCCACTTCAGTCTGTGTGATAGCGCCACTTGCGTCCTCACCGTTTACCAGACATTCATAGATAGAAAGTTCTACATTACGTATATCCACACCCAGACCGGATGAGGCATTCGCCTGCGGATCAGCGTCTACGACCAGCACCTTTTTCTCAAGAGCGGCCAATGACGCAGCCAGATTAATCGTGGTGGTTGTCTTCCCGACTCCACCTTTCTGATTTGCTAAAGCGATAATCTTTCCCATACTATACCTAATTAATTCGAGGGCAAAACTAAACATTAAAAACTGAACCAAACAGGGTTCAATCAAAACAATGCTTGTTTTGTTGATAAATCGCCCTAACTGTTGATAACTCGCAAATATAAGCAGAATAAATCAAATAGGGGGTTATAAGGCTGGTATATAGGTGTTTTTTTGGAAATGATAACGAAGTTTTAAGTTACATACAGACCCATCCCATCCTCCGGGCAATGTCTTGGAATATATTTTTATCGCAGGAAGGAACCTTTATCGTATAGATCTCAGACCGTGATTCCACATGAAAATATCCCTTTTCCGGAAGCCTTTCCTCCGGCAAGGCCTTTCCCTCAAAAGACTGTAGCTCATAATGATTATCATTATAAGACACATTGAAATATTCATTGTCATTCTCCGGATTCAGATAAAGAGTCCTTAAATCGATCCTTCCTCCCCAATAATCATCCAGCCTAGAGGATGAAATCTTAATACCCGTATACCTGCATCCAGCCCCATCATCGAAAAGCAGGCATAAGTATTGCGTACCAAAAGAATCTTTAGCCACAAGGATTTGAGGCACACCATAAAACTCTAGGATCCTATCTAAAAACAAATTAGTCATAACATCATTACCTTTGCCTTATTTACATCAAAACAATAAGATCGCCACCAAGAATAATGAGCCACACCGAATGTCTTTTTAATCATGCCATCTTCTTTGCGAGAAGAAATCCAATGATTTCACAGGATCTCCTTCCGCAATTCTATAAAATACCCCACTACACGCCATAGCATCCGAAGGTGGACATAAGTCCGGTAGCTCCTCAAACCATTTCCTTTCTTCCATGATATCGCAAATATAAGCAGAATAAACAATATACCATATCAAGAATTCCATAAATATGACTAACGAGAAACCATAGCTAAACCACGTTTACCATTTTGACAATTTGTAATATCAAGTCCCGGAGAATCGATTTTTCCGGGCTGATGGACAGTTCATTCTCAAATACGAGAAAAAATTTCAGCAATCATTTACATGACAGCGTCTTATCGAAAAACGGCCTTTCATTCTAGCGGAATTCATTCATTGTAATTCATATTTAGTGGGTTGCTTGAGGGGGTTTATGGGGTTAGAACTGGGTCGTAACAAGGTTATGATGCCCATCCACAAGTATCAACAACCCTATTCTTGACTATTCACGATGCCCATCGGCACTACCGGCGTTGCCCAACGCGACCTATCGCATAGGCTTTCACCACTTATCACGTACAAAAAGGGGGCTTTTTCAATGAAAAATGCCGTTTACAGTCATCCAGCCTCTGCTATTTTACGCTCTCCACCGAAAAGGGATGTCACACATATAGACATTTATCTATCAAAAAGAAAGAATAACAGGGCAGTAGAGCCTAGAACCTGCACGAGTAGTCCTTACAATCCACGCCGGTAGTCGCATATGACGACACCGATACTCACACAAGGTGCTCATGAGAAAAGTATCTTAGTTTCATCGCCCCATACGCCTAAGATACTTCGCCAATGAACTTAGGATACTTGCTCAATGAAACTAAGATACCTTGTTTTTGTATTTAAATATGAAACACTCGTAGGGGAACGCACAAAAGCCCCGCCGAAGTACATCGACGGAGCTCTATCTTATGAACTGTGTCTTTCCTTACGGAAATTCGATCAGTTTTCTACTTATTTAACGATTGTCTTAACAGCCTCTTCACCCTCAACAGCTACAGCTACGATACCAGCAGGTACAGCGATAGTTGCGTTGTCTGAAGTAAGAACTGTCTCAGCAACAACCTTACCTAAGATGTTAGTGATAACTACAGACTTACCAGCAGCGCCTTGAACAGTTACAGTACCGTTGCCAGCTACTACAGATACACCTTCTACAGCTACTTCGTCGTTAGAAGTTACCATATCTCCCTTAGAAGCCTCTGGGTCTACATTGAATACCAACGCTGCATCACCACCGGTCTTAGAAGAGTTGAAATCAGAATCGCCGCGAGTTAATACCAAGCAACCATTTTGCATCTTCAACCAAGCTGCATACTTAGGAGCGATCGCATTTTCCAAGCCATGAACATTTCCTAAAGGAACATTTCCATTTACAGAGGTCTCAGGGCTATCTGAGTAAACATTCGACTCAAACATGAACGCATTAGCTTCGCCCTCTTCTGTCACACTCGCTGCCTTGTCCGGATCTACATAACGGAAAGACCACGTTACATTCTTGTGTTGATCACCTTGTAAGTTTACGATATAAGCACCATCGATCTTAGCAGCTTTGTAAGACTTAATAATCTCATCAATATTCAAATCCGCCGGTTTCATATTCTTGAACTCGTTCACCAAGATATACAAGCTATCACCGGAATGAATTGCCTTAACGAAACCTACGCGAGTATAACCATTCTTAATATCCATGTATGGTTTATCCTTATCTGCTCTAGCTGAGTCCGCAAAGCTTACCAAGTATTTACCATAAGCGAAACCTGCACGTCCCGGCTTAGCATGCTGGCAATGCCATTTATCAGTCTTATGAGCGTTGCCATTCTCATCGATATAGAAGTGTTTGTCATCAGCCTCATCACAAGGAATCGTCTCAATAGCACCTTGATCATCACGTGCTACAGAAATCAAGTATTGAGGCTTAACATTGCCTGCGCCACGGTTCAACCATGCGGTATCAATACGCATAGCCAACTTACCATTCGCTTTATCCTTGTTCCAGATACCTAAATAATCAACAACGCCATTTTTATCCTCAAAGTTAGCATTGGTCTCATCCATCAAGTATTCATGACGATATCTCTCCACGAATGCCAAGCTATCTGCGCCATCATTCACGTTCTCGCCAAGAACCGCCTTATTGAAACGACGATATAAAGGAGCATCGCTAGGCTCTACAGTAAATGCGGAGGTTCTAGACTCATTCAATAACTGAACCTTCAAACCTGCGGTCATACCGTCATCAGCGATACCAACTTTAGAAGTCTCTTTATTCAGATCAGCGATATATGCCGCATGCTTCGTGTTATCATAAGCTGTCTCCAAGATCGCATAGTAATGCTTGCCATCATAGTGGTTGTTCTCTTTGAAGAAGAATGTATCCACTTCTGCTACAGTACCATAATTAGCAGCACCCATAGAATACTTGCTACCATAAGCCTTAACTAATTTAGCCGTCTTGTTCTTAGCGATCACGTAGTTTGTTCTTTCCAATTGAGCAAGTCCCGGGATCTTCTTTAATAATGTAGCGTCAACATCAATACCATACTCAGCGGTAGATCCTTCAGTCAAGGTATATTCGTTAGCAGCCTCCTTCACGTAAATCAAAGAATCTTTGTCTGCACCGTTAGCGATCCAATAATCTTGAGTGAACGGATTCAAATAGTTGAACTTATACTTATTAACGATCAACTCGTTCTTAGCAAGATACTTATAACCCAACTTCTTATCCTTGATTATGGCAGAGTCTGTGATCTGGACAAAAGTAACCCCATCCAAAAGATCATAAGAAGCATCGATCTCATTTTTGTCATTCAATCTCAATTGAACATTGTTATAAGTCTCTAAGAACTCACGGTTAACCACCTTAATCGGAGATGTAGCCTGAGAAGCTTCCGAGTTCAAAGTCTTCGTGATTACCCATTGATAAGCTGGCATGTGCATAGGATCTTGCTCATCCAAAGTAACCCACTCAACCTGGTTGTGACCTACGTTATCATTCTCATGAATAGGAGCAGCCAGAACTTGTCCCTTAGCGTTCTTAATGATATACAAACCGTTAGCAATAGATGTCTTGTCACTTGCAGCATTGCAACCCTTCAAGCCAAAACCGATATGTGTATTGATTGGTCTAGCACCGATTGTCGCAATTCTGTCAGCTACCGTAAAGTTCTGCAACTTAACGAACAATTGAGAAGGAGCAACTGCATCACCAGGCATCTCAGCTACAGCGTTATTATCTAAATTAACGTCAGTATCAGAAACTCCTACATACTTAGAACCATAGTTCTTAATATCTGTTACATCTTTCCAATATTTTTCGGCATTCTTTTCATTCTTATAACGAACCTGCTTTACTTGGATAAACAAGCTATCTGTAGAAGGTTTGTAAGAGAACAAGAACTTATGTTGATTAGCCAACGTTGAATTCTCTACATCTTTGTTCGGCTCTTTTTCAGCATTTGTCCAGCCAAACTTCAAGAATTGGATACCTACACCATTAGCAGCGGTATCAACTTTCAAATAAGAGTTCTCATTCTCTTTATCTGTCACATAAACGAAATTGTGATCAGCAGCAAGACCACCCTTTAGTTCTTTTGCGACAAACGCTTTAGTCGTAAACGGGTTTACGTCAGCATTAGCATCCTGATTGAAATTAAGAACATTCTTATTATCTTTCAAATAAGCGTTAATCTCATCTGCACTCAACACGTAAGTACCTGCGTCGTACACAGTAAACTTTACAGCATCAGTTAAATCTCTAGCTTCACTAGCTAAAACTTTCTTAGCTTTTAACACACCATTATCTTCCAACAAGATAAGAACATAGTCAGCCTCTTGATAAGTAAACATCGGTTGATTTTTCTCCAACACTTCCTTGTAAGTTCTAGCAAAAGCCCAACCGCCGTAAGTTTCACCAACTTGAAGAGCCCCGGAAGTAGCGTTTACCGCCAAGCCCTGAACATCAGCCTCATTGATCGCCAAAAATTCACCTGTAGCTTTGTTCACGAAGTCATAGATAGGCTCTTTACCTTGACCTTGCTCCGTAATCGTAATACACCACAATGAATTCAGTAAATTGTAATTGGAAGCTTTGACAACATACTTGCCATTCTCTATAGCAAGGACACCGTTTGTCGTGTTGCCTGCAGCGGTGCTGGTTACTCTTAATTGATACAAACCGCTTAACGCAGCTTTATCCAATTTTGATACCATAAAAGCATCCGCACCATTGTTAACGCCAGTCAAATCTGCCGCATTCGCAGTAGTGAATGCTGAAGCTAAAAGTAAGCTAGCGCACAAAAAAGTAGAAAACTTTTTGTTCATAATTAAATAATTTAATATTAATACTAAAGTGTAATAAGCTCATTCTTTGGGCTGCCTTCACAAAACCATAATACTGACAGCCGACTTTATCTATCATTTGCAAAGGTACGCGTTTCTTCGATTCGCGCAAATCTTCCCTATTATTTTTTTGTCATCCTACACGCTTTCTTATCAATCAAATAGGCTATTCATTACGAAATAGCGGATTATAACCACGAACTACCCATCCCTTACCTATATCCCCCACTCCATAAAAGCCATTCTCGAACCAAGGCCAAGCATAATAATCCCTCAACCACCAATCAACATAAATTAATGTACACGTACATTATTATTCATGTTATAAAGATTACTTCCACTGGAATTACCGTATCTTGAAAGGATACAAAGTACTATTTACCTCCCCATAGGATATATATTATAAGTGCCAAAGGATATATACTTCCCCAACCAAGTAAGTATAACTGCTCCCAAAATCCTCGCCCGTTACCAAGCCTTCCTCACACACCCAATCCCAATACACATCATCCCAATCAGACCTACGTCAAAAGCCTCATCCTTCAAATTCGTTCATTTTTTGTGATCACTCAAACTACTAACATGAAAAGAGATTCTATAAACGAGCTACTTAGAAGGAAAGAAGAACATAGGAGAAAGCCCTCGCAAAAATCCCAGATTCGCGCCCGAAGAGGTCACTTACAATAAGACACCTCCTTAAAAGCATAACGACGGATGCTTCCATCCCGTAACGCTAGCAAAAGATGCCCGGTTGATTCTATATCATGGATACAGGCCTCGAATTCTCCCGCCTCATCCCTATAGGCATGATAGCCCTCCCTTCTATACAATGCTAATTGATAGCGGATACGAATATCCTCGTATTCCTCTTGGAGGAGAGATAAATAATAGCGATAGAATATTGAGAGGAAACGATCTAAAACCTCTTCCCGGTTTACTTCATTGCCTGTTATTTGAAACAAGGAAACAGGATTCGGAGCATCTCCCCGAAACACCGCTTGATTCAAGTTTATGCCGATCCCGATGATGGAGCAATATAGATTATGCCCTGATAGATCGTTCTCGATCAACATTCCGCAAATCTTCTTATCTTTCCAGTAAATATCATTCGGCCATTTCACCGTGACATGATCCGTATATGAGTCTAACGTTTCTTTTACGCTCAAGGCCGCTATTTGAGAAATCAAGAATTGGCGATTTGCAGGGATGCACGTAGGGTACAGGACTAAGCTAAACATCAAGTTCTTTCCCGCCTCAGACTCCCAAGTATTCCCGATCTGACCACGTCCGGCTGTCTGGAAATCGGCAACGACCACACTTCCTTCCGCAAGAGATTCCTTGATGACCAACTCACGAAGCAAGCTATTCGTAGAAGCGGTTTCCGCCACACGCAAGATGCGGGGAGATTCATTATCAGTGCTCATCATTATAAATTTCCCTTATATTTTTTGGTAGTTTAGCGATCACTTCCCGGTAAGAATGGAAGATCCAGCGTTTAATCTCCTCGTCTTCCATATCCCGGTCCAGATAAATGCTATTCCAGTATTTCTTATTAAAATGGTAAGCTGGCTCAACCGCCGTATAATGTTCCCGTAACTCTTCCACATAATCCGTACTACATTTCAAGGAGACATGAGGCTCCTCCGCATCCAAAGGAAGCAGCAGGAACATCTTATTCTCTACCTTAAAGACCAGCGATACCTCATCGAACGGGAAACACTCGATGGTATTCTTCAAGGAAAGGCAGTATTCACGTACTTCTTCTATATTCATAACTTTTATCTTTTAACGGCAAGGAGCATAGAAAGCATCTTCGATATGGTCGATCAGGAAACCCGTCTCTTTCTTGATCAATGTCACGATATCAAAACGGACTGGTAAGTCTATATTAAAATAACGGACATAGGCATCCGCAGCGGCGACAATCCTCCGAATCTTCTTGGTGTCTACCGCATCTTCCGGTGAAAGCAAAAAATCCTCAGAGCGTGTCTTTACCTCCACCACGATTAACTCATCTTCCTTGACAGCGATAATATCCAGTTCATAATGATGCCAATGCCAATTGGTATGCAACACGTTATATCCATGTTTTACCAGATAGGCACGAGCCTCAGACTCACCTTCCCGACCCATATCGTTCTGTCTTGCCATCGCATTAATTTGCACAAATATAGCCATTTTCTTTGTTATTCGGCTATTCACTCGTACATTTGCAAATGTATGAAAGAAGAACGTAAATATTCATCGGCTCACCCCAATCATCCGAGGGTACACAAAGTGACCTTTATGCTGAATGACGAAGAGCATAAAGCGGTAAAACGTTACCTTTCACGCTACAAGATCGAGAATAAGTCCCGTTGGTACCGAGAGACGATCCTTTCTCACATCCTCAAGACCTTGGAGGAGGATTATCCGACTCTTTTCAACGAAAATGAGATGAGAAGATGAATCCTTTCAATGACGAATATTTCATGAAGCAAGCGTTGGTGGAAGCTCGTGCGGCAGCGTCCGAGGGTGAGGTTCCCGTAGGAGCAGTTATCGTCTGCAACAACCAGATCATAGCGAGGGCGCATAATCAAACCGAATGCTTGAACGACGTGACCGCACATGCCGAGATGTTGGCGATTACGGCCGCCACCGGAGTCTTAGGAGCGAAATACCTGACAAATTGTAGTCTATACGTAACCGTGGAACCCTGCATAATGTGTGCCGGTGCGATCGGATGGGCACAATTAAGCACGATCGTATACGGGGCATCCGATGATAAAAGAGGTTTCTCCAAATTCGCCCCTCAAGCCTTCCATCCGAAAGCGATTATCAAAAAAGGTATCCTTGAAAAAGAGTGCGCGGAAGAAATGCAGCGTTTCTTCAAGCAAAGACGCTAAGCTCTATTTAACTTCCTCGTAATCCACATATTCCCCTTCATCTTTGGCGAATATCTTCTTACGGTGCACATAAGGTGTACGATCATCATCATCGTCCCGGGCGGTAGTAGTCGTAGAACGATGTCCGGAAGTATTGCTATTTGTTTGACGACGTTGTTCTCCCTTACGAGTGCTGTTTCCGCTACCAAAAAAGATGTTCTTAAAGGTACGCAAGATGGAGAAACCCATCAGAAACACCAACAGGATAAAGAAAAAGAATATTACAAACAAAAACTTAAACATAATCCGATACTTAAATGATTCTTTACTATCACAAACACAAAGATAAGAATTCTTGTTTATCCCTTTTTGTTAAAAATAGACAAGACTATATATAACAGGATGGTTCCAGAGATTCCCAAGAATCCCCATAACGCCACGAAAATAATGGCACAAGCGATCAATATATAGCGAAGCTCATTACCCTTCCACGCTAAGGATTTCACCTTCAGCGAGAACATCGGTATCTCAGACACCAACAGCAAGGAGGTAATAAACGCCAAGATAACAGTCACCAACACGAACAAGCCTTCATTCGCATGGACAACCGGTAAAACAGAATATCCCACCGAAGCCCAAAATAAAGCATGCGCCGGAACCGGCAAGCCGATAAACGAGGTAGTTTGCCGTTCATCAATATTGAACTTAGCCAAACGCAAACCTGAAAACGTAGGGATCACGAACGCCAGATAAGGGATATACGTATTCAAAGAGCCAAAAGGCAAAGCCGTAGAAGCCTCTCCCAACAACCAATAGACCACCATGCCCGGAGCGAAGCCGAAACTTACCATATCCGACAAGGAATCCAATTCCTTTCCCATCGGCGAGTAAGCCTTCAATAAACGAGCGGCAAAGCCATCGCAGAAATCAAAGACCGCGGCTATAATAATCCAAATCAACGCAGATAAAAGATTTCCGTGCAAGGCCATAACACTGGCGACACAACCGGACAGAAGGCTTAGACACGTAATTGTATTAGGAATATGTTTTCTTATACTCATTTTGACAAACGGGCTATAGGCGTTTGATTGCCTGTTACTTTTTGATCCATCTCTATTAACACCTCTGTTCCTACCGGCAGGTAGACATCCACGCGAGAACCGAATTTAATAAACCCCATTTGCTCGTCCACATGACATTTCTCTCCCGGCTTGGCATACGTAACGATGCGGCGTGCCATCGCCCCGGCAATCTGACGAGCCAAGACATCCACCCCGTTCCTCGTGGTAATCACGACCGCCGAACGTTCGTTCTCCGTACTACTCTTCGGCAGATAAGCCGCCATAAAACGCCCGTTCTGGTGGGAAACATGCTTAACGGTACCGTTTACGGGAAACCAATTAGCATGCACGTTGAAGATAGACATAAAGATAGATATCTGTAGGCACTTCTTATGAAGGATCTCGTTCTCCATCACTTCCTCGATGGCAACGATCGTACCGTCGGCGGGAGCGATCACCAAGCCTTCCGAATCATAAGGAAACCGGCGGAAAGGACTACGGAAGAAGTTTAATACCAATAGGAACAATACGGTAGAAACAAAAGCGACAGAATAAAACAGCATACCCTTACCTACCGTATGGTACAAAGTTATATTCACAATAAATAATATTGTAAACAACGTAAGCAGTAAACCGGTTCCTTCTTTATGTACTTTCATTCTTCTTTGACTGTATCGTTTTATACTAAGAATCTGCAAAAATATTCATTTTTACCGAATATCAAAAATATATCACTTATTCACTGCCTCTATTTTGCCTAACTCTACGTACCAAAGGTATCCATCGACCCGCTCGAAACCCATTTTACGAATTAATTGCAGGTAATTTCTTACCTGATTAGGATGGCGCTTATCTTGCCGTTCGCCAAATTTATAATCCACGACAATTACCTTGTTATCTTTTATCATCACCCGGTCCGGACGTTTAGACAAGCCTTTACCGAACAGGATATCCACTTCATTCAAGACACGGGCGGAACCATCATACCAAGCCTTTACCTCCTCCGCTTGCAATAATTCTTCCAGACGGCTGATCAACTCCGCCGCTTCCTCCCGGTTAATCACCCCGGCTAACCGATAACTTTCGACCGAAGCGGGAATATCTTTCGGCGTACGTATCCGGCTCAATACCTCATGCATCAAGGTACCGTGCTTCCGCCTGGCATTATCGAAAAAGAATCCTTTCCCATGCAGGCGTAATTGTAAACGATCATCCGGGGAAACGGAATACAGGCGGCTCATGGGGATTTCCTCCAGGGTATCTTCTGCCGTTCTACCCGAAGCTGGATGCCACCATTCGCCCCTTTCAAAGGTATCATCCTCGATATCCGTCTCCACCCCCGCCCACAATAGATCGGCGATGGAAGTTATCTTCTCAACCTTACCTTCCTTGTTGATCTTCCTCGGACGGGGGGAGAATACGATCAGTTCTTCTTTCGAACGGGTAAAAGCGACGTATAAGGTGTTCAAGTTATCGATGAAAGCATGCAAGCGCTCCTTGAAATAATCCTTGGCGAAAATCGTGCTACTCAGGATCTGTCCGTAACGGACAGGAACTAAGTGCAGGCGGTCAAACGGCTTCTTCTCCGGGTGGCACCAAAGGATAACGGGCTTTGTCGGCTTATGGTCGATCTCCCAGTCCCCGAAAGGAATGATAACGACCTTAAAACCTAAGCCCTTGGATTTATGTACGGTCAAGATGCGGATAGCGTTTTGCCCATCCGGGGTAGCGATCGTCTTTCGATAACCGGTCTCGTCCCACCATCTCAAGAAACGGTTCAAATCCGCGCTTTCTTTTTGGGCGTACTCGGAAACCATATCCAGAAAGGCTTGCACGAATACCTGTTCCGTTTCCGGGAAGTAAGCGGAGAAGTTACGGAAGAGCCCTTCGGTTACCTCGTACAAGGATTGCCGGGAAATAGACTGAAGGTTTTGGAAAACAGACTCATCCGCCTCGCTCTCCCCGAATTTTCCGGTTAATACTTGATAGGCATACATCGCCAATTTCTTGTTCATCCGGTCCTCCGGATTTCGCAAATAGCGCAATACGGCGATCAGGAAACGGACCGCCGGAGAACTACCCACGAACAGGGCATCATCGGAGATGATATCGTAATTGTACCGGTCGGACGGATGCTCTTCCTTATAGGCTAGCAACGTATCAGCCACTAAAGCGCCTTCTTGATTGGTACGCACGAGTATGGCGATGTCTTTTAGCGCATAACCGTTATCCTGCAAGCGCTCCAAGGTAGCCGGCAATCGCTCCATCGCCTCTTGCTCCCACTTCTTCTCCTCATCGCCGGACAAGAAATCGATCCGTACATGTCCGTCCTTCTTCTGGAAAGGGGGAGGGACACGCTGGGAACTCTTATCATAAGCGGTCATGATCTTCGTGAAAAAGGCCGTGCGTTCTTCCTCGCTTAATGAGGAGTTTTTCAACGCCTCATTATATAGATCCTGCAGGATCGCCGGAGCGGCGGTGAAGAACGCGTTATTAAACTCCACGATATGGCGGCAGCTTCGCCAATTATCCATCAGGGTTTCCTCACGGACCTGTTCCTCCTCGAAATCCCTGCGGACTTGCTCGTCCAATAGCTTCCAATCCGAGTTACGGAAACGATAAATACTTTGCTTCACATCGCCAACGATCAAGTTCGCCCTACCATTCGCCAGACTCTCCTCCACCAAGGGCCGGAAATTATTCCACTGCATGCCGCTGGTATCTTGGAACTCATCGATCATATAATGATCTACGTGCGTACCCGTCTTCTCGTAGATAAAGGGGGCGTCGCTGCCACTGATGACCTTATTCAGCAACTCGGTCGTATCGGCGATCAGCATCACATTCTTTTCTTCCCGGTAAGAGGCGATTTGCCGGGAGATATCGGTTAAGATCCCTAACGTATAATAATAACGCACGATCTCCCGGGCCGTGTTATAGGCCGTCAGGTTGGCGAACAGGGATACGATATTCTTTACGCAGGTATTCAACCCTTCCTCATATACACACCCGATGATCTGCCGGAGACCCGGTGGAGTAGTCTTGGTCGTATAGGCATCCGGATTATCCGGCAAAGTTTGGAATGTGGCAGTCGGCTCTTTCATCTCACCTCTCGCCAGCTTCTCGAAATAGAAAAACGGGGAACGGCTTCCCCCCTTAAAATCCGAGGGTTGTAACGCAAACTGTTTCAGCAACGCCACTCCCTCCTCTCCTAAACGTCTCGCCTCCGCCTCTACGGAGCGGATGATGGCGTATAGCTCATTCTTATAGGCATCGAGCGCCTGCTTATCCGCGATATCCTTACCTACTTCCTCGCTAAATGCCTTATAACTCTCCTTAAAGACCTCCCGGCTGAGCGACATGATGTCTTGCCGCAAACTCCAGCCGCCTCCATCCTCGATCTTGTCCTCGGCGAAATGCAGCAGCCAACCTAGCAAATCCTTGCTCTCCGGCTTCTCCAGATCGGCCAGCAGGTTATCGATCGCCTCGGTCAAGACCAGTTCTTGGTCCATCTCGATGCCATAACCGCCTTGCAAACCGATCTCGCGGGTAAAGGCACGCATCGTTTGCTGGAAAAAGCGGTCGATCGTACTGATATTAAAAGCGGAGTAATCGTGCAGGATAGCGACCAGAATCTTCCGGGCCTGCTCCCTCACCTGCCGCTCCGTCAAGGAATAGGCGGAAGAGAGTAGCTGGATATAATCGGACGCACGGCCGGAAGCGAGGTGATAAAGTTCTTGAACGATACGGGTTTTCATCTCATCCGTCGCCTTATTCGTAAACGTCACGGCCAAGATCCGGCGATAAGCGCCCGGCTGGGAGAAGAGCAACATCAGGTACTCCCCTGTCAGCTTATGCGTCTTGCCCGCCCCGGCGGAAGCCCTATAAATTGTTAGCATAGCGATCGGGGATTAGATCGTACGGCTTTTCGAATAGCCCTCTTTCCGGAGGATATCCAACACCTTGGCACGCAGGTCACCTTGGATGATTATCTCCCCGTCCTTAGCGGAACCGCCTACGCCGCATTTCACTTTCAAGAGTTTCCCCAAGGCGGTCAGATCCTCGGAAGTGCCCCGGAACCCGGTGATCAAGGTAACCATCTTCCCTCCCCGGTTCCGCTTATCCAAGGATATGCGCAAAGCTTGTTTCTCCTTCGGCAACGTATCTTCCTCTTCCGTATCTCCCGTATTATATTGAAAATCGGGATTCGTGGAGTACATCACGCCTAATCGATCTTTCCAATCATTATTCTTCATAAAAATACCACTTTATTGGCTCAAAGCTACGTATTAATCTCCGAATAGGCAAACAAGGGCGAAAAGGCTATCCTATCAAGATGGAACTATTACCATTTTACTACATATAAAACCTTTATTTTCAGGCAAACCTCTTGCTTAATAAAGCGGAATCACTACATTTGCTACCAGAATCACGTTTGCTACATATATCGCTTAGAATTAACGGCCATGAGAAATATCATTCTTTTTATTTTTATTATACTAACGGTCCACTTGAACATGAGCGCGCGAGGCTCCGGCGAGAAACCGTCGATCGTCGTACTGCACTCCATCAACTTCGAGGAAAGCTGGACAAAACAGACCTATCTTGATATAGAAAGAAAATTCGGGGAGGAAGGGTTTACCGTAAAGGCGATTCCCTTACAGATCCCCGGTATCCGCACTATGGAAGGGTTTCAAGAGAAGAGAACAATGATCCTAGAGAGAGTTCCCGTGCCACCCACCTTAGTCGTATGCATAGGAGATCCCTCTTGGCTTGTCGCCCGCCCGTTGTTTGACAAGGAATGGAAAGATATTCCCTCTATCATCTGCTACGCCAGAGATTATATGTACCCGAAAGAAGAGTACCTGATAGACCTAGATAAAAACGTGCTCGATACGCTGGTTCCCATCACGGACGTAGTAAAAGGCTATAACGCCACTTTTATAAAATACCCAGTCTATATCAAGCAAACGATCGAGCTAATCAAAAAGCTACAACCGGAATTAACCAAACTGGCCTTTATTTTTGACCGCCGTTATATAAGCCAGCAAACGAAAGCGGATGTAGAGGCCGTGCTACGGAAAGATTTTCCGGGCATCCAATTCGAGCCACTGTCTACCACCTCCATTTCCACCGAGAACTTATTGGACAGACTGGCCTCTTTCGACAATAAGACCGGAGTCCTTTATTACTCATGGTACAGGACCCGGAAGGATAACGAGAATCGTTACCTAGTCGATAACGTCCAGAAAATGACCAATAGTTTCTCCGTCCCCCCAATCTTTACCTTGCAAGACGTACAAACAGAAAACGGGAATTTCGCCGGGGGATATTATGTTTCTCCGGAGGATTATGCGCAGGTGACGGTCAACACGATCGAAATGATCCTCTCGGGGAAAGATAGTAAGGAAATCCCGATCCAGACCGCGGAAACCCCGAGGGCCTACCTAAATTACCAGCATCTATTGCTTCACCAGATCGATCCCGGCCTATATCCCCCGAACGCCACGTATTTCCAAGAGCCTCCCGGTTTCTTACAGAAATACAAGATCCATATCATAAGCCTACTCGTCATTCTGGCGTTATTGATAACGATCGGGATCTTACGGGTCCGCCTCTTCATCCAAAAGCAAAAGGCCAAAGACAAGGAGCTGCAAATCGCACGCCAAGCGCAAGACCTGAACCAGAAATACCAGCTCGTCTTGAAAGCCAGCAACATGATGACATGGATATGGGACGTAAAAGAAGCACGGCTCGAATGTAACAATATTTACCTGACCCAAAGATCCATTCGCGACAAGGGAACCGACGGCCAATTCTGCATGTCGGCGGACGAGTTTTATAGCGGCATTCACCCCGAGGACTTGGAACAGATGCAAGACGCGATCAATAAACTAATCGCCGGCGAGAGCATATCGATCGACGAGGAGATCCGTTATTTAGACGATACAGGGCTTGAATATACATGGATAGAGATCTTTGCGATCGTAGGGAAAACCGATCCGGAAGGAAAACCCGCCTACTTAACCGGAGGTACTACCCTCATCAACCAACGGAAAAAAATGGAACAAGAACTGAGGGACAAGGAGAAGATAGAGGAATCCAACCGGTTGAAATCCGCCTTCCTAGCGAACATGAGCCACGAGATACGTACCCCGCTGAACGCTATCGTAGGCTTTTCCAACCTGCTAGCGGAAACTTGCCACTCCGAGGAGACGAGAGAGTTCTGCGAGATCATCGAGACGAACAACGAGCTTCTCCTTCAACTCGTGAACGATATCCTGGACCTATCGAAGATCGAGGCCGGGCAAATGGATTTCATCTATTCCGAGTTCAACGTATCCACGCTATTCCGGAGCTTATACCAGACCTTCCAAAGCCGGGTGAAAGACGGTGTCACTCTCTATTGCGAGATACCTGAACAGGATTGCGTTATCTATTCCGAGAAGAATCGCTTGACCCAAGTGATCACCAACTTCCTCACGAACGCCTGTAAGTTCACGTTCCAAGGGGCTATCCGCATGGGATACAAGGAGAGGGAAGATGGATTATACTTTTACGTAAAAGATACCGGAAAAGGTATTGAGCGGAAGAACCTCCCGCACGTATTCGAGCGTTTCGCCAAATTCGATTCCTTTATCCAAGGAACCGGACTCGGACTATCCATTTGCCAAACGATCCTAGAGAATCTTCACGGGAAGATCGGCGTAGAGTCGGAAGAAGGAAAAGGGAGTACTTTCTGGTTTACGATCCCATGCGCTGTATCAAGACCGTAGCGTAAGCCGAGATCCCTTCCTGCCGTCCGGTGAAGCCCAGCTTCTCCGTGGTCGTAGCCTTGATAGAGATATCCTCCTCGTCCACGTTCATGACCTCGGCCAGCGTTTTCTTCATCAGAGGGATATGGGGATTCAATTTAGGGCGCTCGGCGGCTACGGTGGCATCGATATTACCCAACTCATAGCCCGCCTCTCTTAAAAGCCTCATGGTATCCCGGAGCAAGATCTTACTATCGATATTCTTATATTCACCAGCCGTATCCGGGAAATGATAACCGATATCCCGCATATTGGCCGCTCCCAGTAAAGCGTCGCAGATCGCATGGATCAACACGTCCGCATCGCTATGTCCCAATAGGCCCAACGTATGCTCGATCTTAATCCCGCCTAGCCATAATTCCCGGTCCGGCACCAAGGCGTGGACGTCATAGCCAAAACCTACACGTATCTTCATATCCATTTATCTGAAAAGGTTCTTGATTCCATCCATATCGAACGACAAGGAGAAGCGCAATGTCTGGTCCAACGGGTTACTCTGTACCGTACTGATCAGATAAGCGGCATCCAACTGGAAAACACTCATGCGGAAACCAGCACCGACTGAGAAGTACTGACGGTTTCCCTGATATTTATTCTCATAGTAATAACCGCCACGAACAAAGAACTGCTGATTGTAATTATATTCCAGACCGATAGAGGCCATAATCTCCTCTAGCTCGCCCTTGAAGCCATTCGGCGAGTCACCGAATGATTTGAAGATACCCGTGATCGGGGACATATTGTTATATTCATCATGTTTTTCCTTATAAGCAGCCTCATCCTCGGGAGTCGTACCTTCTTGAATAGGTTCGGTAGGAACTAAATATTTACTCAAATCCACATAGATACCGATTTGGTTATAATCATCGATCGGATACAGTAAACCAGTTCCAACCTTTAACATCGTAGGCAAGAATTGGTTGGTATTTCCACCGTCGTAAGAGACCTTCGTACCGATATTGGAGACATTAAAACCAAAGCTCCACAGGCACTCGCTATTCCCTAAGATCACGTATTTCTCCAGATAACCGGCGATATCAGCGGCAAAAGCGTTATCCGGAACCATATCCGCATCCGACGAGGCACCCATGTCCGAACGAATATAGCGCAAGGCGACCGCCATAGAGAACACATCCGATAATTTACGGCTATAACTTACATCAAAAGCCATCTCATAAGGATTCAATATGAGCTGATTACCCATTCCTCCATCCCGGCTTTCCTGTACTTCTCCTAAAGAGAAATAACGCAAGGAAGCTCCGATCGCCTGCATATCGCTATCGCCTAATTTATAATAACCGGCCAGATATGCTAAAGCCACATCATTCACCAATTTACGTAACCAAGGCGTATAGGATAAAGCGACTCCGGCCTTACTATAACTAAAAGCATACTTAGCCGGGTTCCAGTATTGGGAATTCACATCCGGCGTAGTAGCCACACCGTTATCACCCATAGCACCTCCGCGAGCATCGGGCGCAATAGACAAAGACGGTATCGCCGTATTAATCGGGGCGAATTTATGTTTAACATCGTCTGCGCCTCCTTGGGCATATAAAGCCGTAAATGCCGTCAAAAAGCTGAAAACCGCTAGTAACAGACTGAATCTTGAAACTCTTACCATATATTCTATTCTAAAAATACATTTACATTTATCATTCCTAGAGGGTAATAAACATACCCCCATGCTTATTATAAACTAATTACCCGATACTTTATTGTGCGAGAATGATTAATTTATTCGCTTTCGTCGCCTCTTTCGAGTTATTCGTGCTAATCGCCGCCCGATACAGATAAACTCCCGGGCGCAACCGCCTGCCACCGTTATCCGTCAGGTTCCAAGTTACGATATAAGCCTTAAACAACTCGGAGGAACCGCTCTTCTCTGTACTCCATAGGAACTTACCGGTCATATCATAAACCATAACCGTCACCTTTAAGTTCGACTCCGGACGATTGTGATGCAGAAAGAATTCCACCTGATCCCGTGCCGGATTCGGGGTGGCATACATCTCGATCAGATTAGGTTTCAACCCTTCCGCCACCTCAAAAGTAAAGGTATAGGTTGTGGAGTTATTTAAGATATCCCACACCTTAAACTCGGCCGTATGCATTCCCGGCTCCATCTCGGGGATGGAGAACTGGACAAGTCCTTCGTTCTCACTATCTGGTAGCAACGCATAATAACTATTTAAGTTATAGCTCATAGAGGGCATACTATCAATCGTCAACATCATATCATGCCCTACGCTACTGCCGGTTATATTCACGCCGCTCTTATCCCACAGCTTCGCTACAAAATAAGGAGTCGTGTTTACCTTATCGCCCGAAACAAAACTGGAATCATTCAAATAGATCTGCCGGATCTTGGGACCGATCGTATCAGTCTCCGCCGTATCCGAAGTCCCCCCCACGATAAAATCGAAGAAAGAACCCTGCGCCTCTTTTGTCTCGGAAGACGCATATAGGTTTAATTTACCTTTCTTATTGGAATAAGAGATATCCTTCGGGACCATAAAAGTAAAGCTGAACTTTCCATTTCGAACCGAGTCTCTACCTATATAAATCGTATTCGGATAATCGAGATAAGTGAATTTCTCAGAGCTATTCCCTAAAGTCGTAATGGAACTTTGGCTATCAAATATGGTCGAGCTTAATACGCCCGTGAAATCCGCGGCAAAAGAACCTGACGGATTCAAGATTTCACCCTCTACCGTAATCCGGGATAACGCCTTAAACTCAAAAGGCTCATCAGAAACAGCTTCTCCATTCACAGCCGTCACCCGAGCCTTATACTCTGGATACGCAAACTTTAACGCCGGGTCTCCGATTAAGATAAAGTTCAATTTATTTGAGTCATTGAGTTGACGTTTCGTATACATCATCGCCTCTCCAAGCGTATAACGGCTATTCGCGCCTTCTTGGAACAGGTTATCGATGAGTGCCTTATTTAAGTTCGCATTATTACCGGAGAACACGACACGGGTCGTCGTAAACAAAGCGATACCCCCACTGGTAGGATTCAAGAAAACAGATTCACCCGCAGAAGTTTTCACATCGTCAAAACGGGTAAAATCGCAGGTAGCCGTCACCCACACCGGCAGATGCTTATAGCTGGAATTATTGATATCGGTTTGTGTCCATACGCTTTCGTCCGCCCAATGGGTCGTACTGCCATGCCCCGTATAATTAATCAACAACTGACCACTTTTTAATAGTTTCTCAATCTCATTATGCACATCCGGATAAGTCCCGAGGCTGCTACGCTTATAAGCATCGAAATACACTTTATTAACTAGAAAACCGGGTTGCATCTCTTCAATGGCCTCAGCAAGCTGATCTGCCTGCTTCATATGATTCGTTGTGAAACTATCCTCATTATTTCCATCATCCGCCACGAATGTCACGTTATTCTTCCAACTACCCGAATCCTTATTCTCCATATAAGAAATCGTCTTATCCACCATCTGAGTCGCCTCCGTTACTGTACGGATTGGAAAGCGCCCGACACCCAGACACATCTTATCTCGGCTAAAATTACTGCCGGAATTATCCTCTAAAAACGCAAAATAATCATCTGTCGCATAAGAGTAGACATTCAATGACTCTTGAGACTGGAAAGTCAAGAGCATATTACTCCATGAAACACCTTGCACCTCACCGCTTATCCCCCGATTATCATAGATCCCGTCTCCGAAAAGCAATAAATATTTTGGAGGATTACCTAAAGAAGAACTACGATCGTAAAACATCTTCATCAAACGACGATATGCCGTCGCATCTGGAGTTCCACTAGAGAACTCATTATAAATCGCCTCTGGAGTTACGACTTCAACAGTCAAGCCATCTTTCTCACGGTGCGCAACCGCCAAACGCTCCGCCTGCTGAACCAAAGACGGAGCCGATATAATAATCATATCCCTCTGTTCCAAACCATGCAGATTCGAGGAAGCGACTTCTCCCACGACTTCCGGAGAAGGAAATGTTTGATTGGTTTGAACCAACACAAACTCCCTCAATCTACCCGCTGGTATTGTAAATGAAAGTTCAGAACCATTCAGATCGGCTTCCACTCTCTTCACATTTAACGCATCGGTCACATCAAACACCAAGGTATTCGAATTCGCCTCGCTAATAACAAAGCGAGACGCATTTCCTACAGAAGTCAAGCTTCTGAAAAAAGTACAAGCCCCATAAGGGCGCAACGTACGGACAAATTGCATACGGATATAGTCCAAACGTACATTCGTATGTCCACTTGAACTATAGGAAACCACTACGTTATTTTTCTCACTTTTTGATCCCTTCCATAACGCGGTGGTTGTCCCGGGAATCGCCTTTGTATACGATCTGACATTCGAGCTTACCGTTTGGATAGAAGGTATGGTTATATCCAACAATTCGGAGTCATTGATACTTAAAGAAGCCGTACCGGAACCAGAGTTAATTCTTGAGATAAAACGCATGGTCACCTTACCGTCCGCACCCGTAATCCCGGGGATAGAAGAAAAGGTAGAAATTGTACGAGGGCGTGCCCCACTAAAGTCCTCTCCAAAAAACTCCCGGCCGGATTGGTTTACGGAGACTAACTCTTGCTCATGCAATAGATAATCATCATAAGTCGTAATCCGAGTGGAAGCACCACTCGCTTGAGCCACGGAAGTCATATCATTCGTGGGTGTGGCATCGGTCACAAAATAATAACCATACAAAGAATAAGGATTATTCGTATGCACGAATGTCTGGCTCGACGAGTCATATTCCCATTTAACCGACCCTTTCCCGTAGAATAACAGGTAATCACTCCCACGCCAAACCGGAGTAGAAGGGACATCATCGATATATTCTTTACTGAAATCCTCATCCAAGGGCCATCCTCCATAGCCATGGACAGAGACTTTCGATGGGTCCGAGAAACCCATATTCTTCAAATCCGCATAGGATAATTTGTAGATTCCGGTCTTATCCACCCGGATCTTCACCCATTTCCCTTCCGATAACAGGGAGTTAGAAGCATAACGGCTACCATCCGCCCATGTATATGAGCAAAGTAATAAACCTATAATGAATATATATATTAATCTTCTCATCTCACATAAAAATCCAGAAGCTTCCGCTCGCCAAGATATCCCTCCAGATGATCGTCGATCTTCACGGGACCTACGCCAGCAGGTGTTCCGGTATAAATCAAATCGCCTATTTTCAGCGTAAAGAAGCGACTTACATACGCAATAATCTTATCTACCGAAAACAGCATATTCGAGGTATTGCCTTCCTGTACCTTCGAGCCATTGATATCCAGATGGAATGGAAGCCGGTTTACATCCCCCGCTTGCTCCAGCGGAATAAAGGTCCCGATCACAGCCGAATTATCAAACGCCTTACTAATTTCCCACGGTAGCCCTTGCGCACGCAATTTATTCTGCAAATCCCGTGCCGTGAAATCAATACCGACCGTAACCTCATTATAATAACGATGAGCGAAACGCTCGGCTATATTTTTCCCCAAACGGTCTATCCGTACCACGATCTCCGTCTCATAATGAACTTCCGATGAAAAATCCGGAATAAAAAACGGTTTCCCATCTTTCAACAAAGAGGAGTCCGACTTCATAAAAATAGTAGGCTCTGATAATTCTAACGAATGATGCAGCTCTTTATTGTGAGCGGCATAGTTCATTCCAACGGCGATAATCTTCATATTTTAGTGATTCATTGAGTTCAATCGATTAAACATAACAGCTAAATGCGCATACATAGAAGTGTTCTGGACTACGATATGTTCCGGCACCCGTATACGGAACGGGGTAAAATTCCAAAGAGCCTTGATTCCTCCCTCGATAATCCGGTCTGTCACCTCCTGCGCTTTCTCCACCGGCACGGTGATCACCCCGATCGTCGCGCCATATTCTTTCTGCTTGGCAGGAAAATCATCCATATGAAAAACGGGAATGCCATTGATCATGCTCCCGTCCAAATCCTCACGGACATCAAAGCCCGCCACGATCTCCAAACCATATTGGCTCAGTCCGGTGTCATGCAACAAAGAAGCGCCCAGACTCCCTACCCCAAACAGAAATGCCTTATGCTGGGATGTAAAACCGAGGAAATCCTCCAGTACGTCAACCAACGCGTTAATATCGTATCCCACTCTCGTCTTCCCGGAGATATTCACAAAAGAGAGATCTTTAGCGACCTGACTAGGATCTACATTTATCTCCTTAGCGATCTGGGTAGATGAGATAAACGCTTCCCCTTTCCCTTTCATCAACTTTACGAACGCAAGATACCACGGTAACCTCCTTAACGTAGGTTCCGGCACTTTCCATGCCTGTTTTATATCATCGCTGGCCATTGTCTAATTCTCCTATTCATGTATAACATTCGTGCAAGCCTACAAAAGTACAAAATTAAAAAGATTCACCAAAAAAGCCCCGATCGAGAAACTGTATTTAACTACCACCTTAACAGTGGTCTCACATTCAACAATCACGGCTTCGATACCGGCAAGTATGACGATCCTAGCGTTGTCGGTAATAAAAACTGTCTCTACGATCCTTTTTCCCGTATAAACCTGGGAGGCATTCGAATCTTTTGTATTTTTACGCAAAAGTTTCGAGATATCCAAAACCATAGCACAGATTTAGGTATCATCCACTTTTAACTAAAGTGTTCACACAAAAACTTCAATTATGACAAAGAAAGAAGCTATCAAGATTTTCGAAGAGAAAAAAGTACGTACAGTCTGGGACGATGAAACAGAGGAATGGTTTTTCTCTGTAGTAGACGTTGTCGCTATCCTAACAGATAGTCCTAATCCTAGCAATTACTGGAAGGTGCTGAAACATAGGCTAAGAAAAGAGGGAAATGAGTCGGTTACAAATTGTAACCAACTGAAATTACCTTCTACCGATGGGAAATACTACAAAACCGACGTAGCTACGACAGAACAGCTGTTCCGGCTTATCCAATCCATCCCATCCCCTAAAGCAGAACCTTTCAAGCTATGGATGGCCCAAGTGGCAAAAGAGCGATTGGATGAAATGCAAGACCCCGAGTTAACGATAGATCGAGCCATGAGAGAATATAAAGCTTTAGGGTACTCGGATAACTTGGATTAATCAACGCCTTAAAAGTATCGAGATACGCAAGGACCTAACCGACGAATGGAAACGGCACGGACTACAAGAGGGTATTCACTTCGCTACCCTTACAGATATCATCTATCAAACGTGGGCTGGTAAAACTGCCAAAGAATATAAACAATTCAAAGGACTGAAAAAAGAGAGCCTGCGAGACAATATGACCAATACGGAGCTTGCTCTTAATATGCTTGCCGAAGCAGCTACCACTGAATTGTCCAAAGAAAAGAATCCGCAACATCTCGAAGAACACGAAGTTATCGCCAAACAAGGAGGAAAAGCAGCAGAGGCCGCCCGCAAACAACTTGAAAGCGATTTAGGCCACTCGGTAATCTCTCCCCTCAACGCTAGAACCGGATTGAGACTTAAAGATAAAAACGACAAAGAATAGGCAAAAAGCCCCGATCAAGAAACCGACCGGGGCTTATTCTTTTTCCGCTTTCTTGCCTCACGGAAATACTGACGGAGAGCTTTAATTTTTTACTTTAGTATTAATATCCCCGCATGTTCTACCATCGCAGTGTACTTGAAGAGTCTATCTCCGCACGGGAATTTCAGAATTATAAATATCTTCTTAAAGGAAGAGATGGGGAATCCCCCATCTCTTGACCTATCTATTAGTCGTTTAATTATTTAACAACTACCTTAACAGCTTCCTCACCATCAACAGCCACAGCTACGATACCAGCAGGTACGGCGATTGTAGCGTTATCAGAAGAAAGAACTGTCTCAGCGACTACCTTACCTAAGATATTGGTGATTACTACTGGCTTACCAGCGGCACCTTGAACAGTCACAGCACCGTTAGTAGCTACCACTGATACGCCTTCTACGTTAGCGCCATCGATAGAGGTAACCATATCGTCCGCATCAGTCTTTTGAGCCACATTGAATACCAAAGCCGCATCACCACCTGTCTTAGAAGAATTGAAGTCTGAATCGTAGCGTGTCAATACCAGACAACCATTCTGCATCTTCAACCATGCCGCATAGTTCGGAGCGATAGCATTACCCAATCCATGAACATTGCTTAAAGGAATATTCTTTTGAGCACCCGCAACAGCATCATAATCAGGAGTATCTAATTTTTCATCCGTATAAACATTAGACTCGAACATGAATGCGTTAACGTTCGGATCTTCCTCTGTTACATTGGCTGCCTTGTCAGGATCTACATAACGGAATGACCACGTTACGTTCTTGTGTTGGTCACCTTGTAAGTTAACGATATATTTACCGTTGATTTTAGCGGCGGTGTATGCCTTTACGATATCAGCCGTATCCAAGTCTGCCGGTTTCATATTCTTGAACTCGTTAACCAAGATGAACAAGCTATCACCTGCATGAACTGCCTTAACGAAACCTACGCGAGTATAACCGTTAGTGATATCCATCCAAGGTTTAGTATTGCTATCTTTCATTCTTGCAGAGTCGGCGAAGCTTACCAAATATTTGCCATAAGCGAAACCAGTTCTACCTTGTTTAGCATGTTGACAATGCCACTTATCAGTCTTATGGGCAACACCCTTATCATCAATATAGAAGTGTTTGTCATCTGCCTCATCACAAGGAATCGTTTCGATAGCGCCTTGATCGTCACGGGCTACGGAGATCAAATATTGAGGCTTAACATTGCCAGCACCACGGTTCAACCATGCGGTATCAATGCGCATAGCCAACTTGTTTTCAGCTTTTTCCTTGCTCCAGATACCTAGATAATCAACGAACTCGTCAGTGAAACTACTGTTACCTTCATCCATCAAGTATTCTTTACGATATTTCTCTACGAACAATAAGCTATCAGGACCATCTTTCTCATCTTCACCCAAGATTGCCTTGTTGAAACGACGATACAACGGAGCATCGCTAGGCTCTACAGTAAATGCGGAGGTTCTAGACTCATTCAATAACTGAACCTTCAAACCTGCGGTCATACCGTCATCAGCGATACCAACTTTAGAAGTCTCTTTATTCAGATCAGCGATATATGCCGCATGCTTCGTGTTATCATAAGCTGTCTCCAAGATCGCATAGTAATGCTTGCCATCATAGTGGTTGTTCTCTTTGAAGAAGAATGTATCCACTTCTGCTACAGTACCATAATTAGCAGCACCCATAGAATACTTGCTACCATAAGCCTTAACTAATTTAGCCGTCTTGTTCTTAGCGATCACGTAGTTTGTTCTTTCCAATTGAGCAAGTCCCGGGATCTTCTTTAATAATGTAGCGTCAACATCAATACCATACTCAGCGGTAGATCCTTCAGTCAAAATATACTCATTCGCATCTTGTTTTACGTAGATCAAAGAGTCCTTATCCGCACCATTAGCGATCCAATAGTCCTGAGTAAACGGATTCAAATAGTTGAATTTGTATTTATTTACTATCAACTCATTATTTGAAAGGTATTTATAACCTAACTTCTTATCCTTGATGATAGTAGAATCTTTAATCTGATCGAATGTAACATTGTTAAATTCTGAAGAAGACGCAATGATCTCACCTTTATCATTCAATCTCAATTGAACATTGTTCCATTTCTTATTCGGGAACTCACGGTTGGTGATAGTAATCGGAGAAGTAGCCAAAGAAGTCGCAGTGCTCAAAGTCTTCGTAACAACCCACTGATAAGCAGGCATGTGCAATGGCTGTTGCTCATCCAATTTCACCCATTCGATCGTATTGTTACCAACATTATCATTTTCATGGATAGGAGCGGCCAACACTTCTCCCTTGGCATTCTTAATGATATACAAACCATTGTCTTTTGAAGTCTTATCGCTTTGAACGAAACAGTTTGTAGCATTGTATTTAATATGCGTATTAATTGGTTTCAAACCGATAGTAGCGATTCTATCAGCCACAGTAAAGTTCTGCAACTTAACGAACAAGCTATCAGCGCCTACAGGTCCGCCTACCTCATCTCCCGCACAGAAGATATCGTGGTATGTAGTTCCATAGTCGATGATATTTGTTACTTGATTCCAATATTTCTCCGGAGTCTTCTCGTTCTTATAGCGAGCCTGCATCACTTGGATATACAAGCTATCCGTAGAAGGACGATAGGTAAATAAGAACTTATGCTGATCCGCAAGACTTGAGTTCTCTACATCCTTGCTAGGTTCCTTAGACTCATCTGTCCAACCAAACTTCAAGAACTGGATACCAACACCGTTAGCGGCAGTATCGACTTTCAAATATTGGTTCGCGTCTTCCTTGGAAGTAACGAATACGAAATTACGTGCCGTATTGCTATCTTTCTTATCAGCAACACCTTTCGCTACGAACTGAGTTGTAGAGAACGGATTAACGTCTGCGTTCGCATCCTTCTCAAAAGTAAGAACGAACTTATTGTCTTTCACATACTCATTGATCTCGCTAGCGCTCAATACATACGTACCGGCATTAAACAGAGTAAGTTCTACCGCACCCTTAGATTTTGCATCCTGTCTAATATCTTTAGCCAATACTCTTTTTGCTTGAAGTCCATTATTAGTGCCTTTTGTTAAAAGAAGCACATAGTCTGGTTCATAATACGTATACATAGGCTGGTTATCTAGCAGCGTAGTCTCATAAGTACTAGAGAAAGCCCAACCACCAAAGCTCTCGCCAACAGTCAAAGAGTCTGTTGTCGCAAATGTTCCAGCCTTAATAGCCGAAGCATCTAAATCAGAAACAGCTAAAGTCTCGCCAGTCGCCTTGTTAAAGAAGTCATAAATAGGTTCTTTACCAGAACCTTCCTCTGTTACCTTTACACACCACAAGGAAGCCTTTAGATCTGTCAATGAGCTTACAGTCTTAAACGCATATTTGCCATTCTCAATAACAAGAGCCTGTCCCTTATCGTCTCTGATTTGGTACACACCTTTTCTTGCAGCCTCATCCAACTTCACAACCTTGGCGGCATCAGCACCAACCGGAGCACTTGCAAGATTCTGCGCATTAGCAGACATCGCACTCAACAGAGCGACACCCGCCAAAAAAGTAGAAAACTTTTTGTTCATAATAAATAAATTAATATTAATACTAGTGTTTATTAAGATAATCAACCTGTTAGACTAATTGAGAATCGCCGTTTGTCGATAAAAACGACTAGTCTAAACGATCGTCTAAATCTTGCGTTTTTTGAGCGTCGAAACGGAAGGTTCGTTGAAGGAATCGCTTGTTTCGTAAAGGATAACCTATCATATTGATAAGAAAGAGAATAAGCGATAAAAAAATCGTCTGGAAGGGTTGCAAGTATCGAAGAAACGCGTACCTTTGCAAATGACTAAAAGAATCGATCGTTTATACTAGTCGTTTTCAGCTAAATTAAATTCATACATATCTACTCATATATAAATGTACGGACGTACATTATATATAAGTATGTTCTATACTTTTAAGTTTCCTCTTTTTATTCCTCATACAACAGACAAACACGAACATGTCATTGAAAGATCAAAAAGCGTATCCTTTTGATTGGATTATACCCTTTCTCGTGGCACAGCTTCTAAATAAGAATGACAAACTAGAGGGAACTATAGAGAAGAAACAGGCATTTATACACCTTTTTGACGCAAAAAGCCCTGTTTTTTGATAAGATTACCCTCGTCAAGCTACACATATAGTCCCATTAACTCACACATATAGTCGCATTAACCCACACATATGGTCACGATAGGCTACACATATAGTCATAATAGGCAATATGACTACCTTATAATGGGCATTCTTACCCCCTAACGACTGGATCATAAGGCATGAAATATGAGCTAAGATGAATTAATTTCGCTAGAATAAAAGGGTGTTTTTCGACAAGTCGCTAATGGATAGACAATTGCTGATTTTTTCTTTCGTTTTTGGGAACGAGACGTACATTGGCTCGAAATAATCGATTCTCACGGACTTCTGTTTGCGAAATGTCAAAATGATAAAAGCCCTTCAACCTAATCCGTTACTAACGGCCACAGGCTGAAGGGCTCTTTATGTATATAGAAAGGAGATCCTTAGATTCTCTCCAATGTAGCTGTAATAAACTCCCAGATCTTCTGTACGGAATGAATATTCACTCGCTCGTCCGGTGAGTGCGGATATTCCAAATCCGGTCCGATAGAAACCATATCCATATCCGGATAAGCGCCTTGGATGATACCGCATTCCAATCCGGCATGCATCACCTTCACCTCAGGTTCCTTACCAAATAAATCCAGATAGGTAGATTTCATCAAGTTCAAGATCGGGGAATTGATATTAGGCTGCCAGCCATTATAATGACCGGACTCCTCCACCTTAGCCCCTGCCAAAGCGAATACACTTTCCAGACTTGAGCAAACAGAATCCCTGCGAGACTCGGATGAGCTACGCACCAAGATCTTCACCTCGATCAACTCATCAGATGTCTTCACGATCGCCAAGTTAGAGGAAGACTCAATCGTACCCGGGAAATCATGCAACATGCTAATCACACCATTCTGGCAACCCTCGATCGCATTGATCAAATCATCCTGTATCTCCTCCGGAATCAACGTAGACGGCAATTCAACCATCTCCGCGACGAAATCGATCTGATCCTCCACACCCATATACTCCGTACGGAACATATCTTGGTAATCAGCCACTAGCTCCCAAAGAGACTCCACGTTATCACCCGGAATCGTTATCACGGCAAAAGCCTCACGAGGGATAGCGTTAGGCAAGGAACCACCCGCCACAGAGGACAAGCGAGCGCCATAATCACAAACCGCCTCTTTCAAGAAACGGAAGATCAACTTATTCGCATTCGCACGCCCTAAATGAATATCCACACCGGAATGGCCACCTTTCAAGCCAGACAAGCTAACCTTGACAGCCACGTCACCTTCCGGAATATAAGTATCCTCCTTAAATTGGAAAGAGACATTCACGTTAGCGCCACCCGCGCAACCTACGAACAACTCCCCTTCCTTCTCGGAATCACAATTCAATAAAATATCACCCTGTAAGAAATGCGGCTTCAAGCCGAAAGCGCCGTCCATTCCCTGTTCCTCATCAATCGTAAACAGGGCCTCGATCGGTCCGTGACGCAAGCTATTGTCCGCTAACACGGCCATCGCCAGAGCGGCGCCCATGCCATTGTCCGCCCCCAAAGTCGTCTCACGGGCCGTCACCCAATCACCGTCTATGTAAGCGTCGATCGGATCTTTCTCGAAATCATGCTTTACGGAAGAGTTTTTTTGGGGAACCATATCCAGATGAGACTGCAATGTCACGGTCTTACGACCTTCCATTCCGGGCGTGGCCGGCTTACGGATCAATACGTTACCCACCTCATCTTGCAGGGTTTCCAGTCCCAATCCTTTACCAAAGGATATCATAAAACGGGTTACTGCCTCCATATGTCCGGTCGGACGGGGGATTTGCGTAAGGTCATAAAAATAACCCCATACATGCTTCGGAGATAGATCTTTGATTTCTGCTGACATAGATGTTAATAATTTAGTTCAGTTCATATTTAATACATATCTTGTATTCATCACGAAACAGCGACCGGAGCCTCTTTGTTCTCCCGGTTGGTGAGCGGCAAAGCCACCACGCCGAATAATCCGCACAATCCAGTCCATACCGTCTGTACCGTATGAACGACCAAGGCGAACGCCGCCGCGTCATTCTCGTTCACGCCAAAACAAACCAAGGTAGCGATCACCATGAAATGCCACGGTCCGATACCGCCTTGAACAGGCACCGCCACGCCGATACTACTCATCGTAAACGTGATCAGCCCGACCACGATACCCAAGTCCTTGGTAAAGTCGAAAGCATAGAACGTTATATAAAAGTAACAGAAATAACCTCCCCAAATCAATAACGTCTCTATCACGAAACGCATCTTATGCTCCATGTACCAGATACTCTTCATACCGGTCCATATATTCTTCAACATGCCTTTGGCTTTCTGTACCAGCGTAAAGTTACTCATATAAGTGAATACAAACCAAATTACAGCGACAAAAATTATCACCGCCACGTAAATCCATATCGAATTAAACATGGATTGGAACCCTTCGAGCAAAGCCGGGTTCTTGGCGAAGAAACTCGTAAAGAAGCTTATATTAAATATGAATATCATCAAGGTTATCAAACCGACCATGATCGTATCGCTCACACGGTCGATCAACAAGGTACCTAAAAGCTTGGTAAACGAGATCTTATCGTATTTCGTGATCATGCCGCAACGCCATACCTCGCCGACACGGGGCAATACCAGATTCACCGCGTAATTACCCAACACGGCGTAAATCACGTTACTCATCTTGAAACGCTCGCCCAAGGAACTGATCAGCAATCCCCACCGTAAACCACGGACGATATTGGCGAACAAGCCGAACAGTAAAGAAACCAGAATAATATCATAACGAACCCCCTCCTTGACTACTCGCCAAATCTCAGTGATATCCATTTTCCGATACAAAAACCAAAGGAGTAAACAGCCGAAGGCTAAAGGTAGAATTATCTTCAGAAACGTACGTAGAATGCTCTTAAAATCCATTAGGTATAGGGAACTTTAAATTATTTATTGTACTTTTGTGCATCCGCAAAGATAAGCATAATATTTAAAAACAAACACATTACACCGAAAAGTGGATGAGATTAGTTAAGCCAAAAAAAGCATTAGGGCAACATTTCCTAAAGGATCTGCAAATAGCACAGCGCATTGCGGACACACTCGATACTTTCAAATCCTTGCCGGTCTTGGAAATCGGACCGGGAATGGGAGTCCTTACCCAGTTCTTGCTGGAGGCGGGACATGATTTGACCGTTGTCGAGTTGGACATGGAATCCGTAGATTACCTGAACCAGAATTTCCCCGATCTGAAAGGACGTATCATCGCCGAGGATTTCCTGAAATTGGATCTCTCGAAGCTATTTCCGGGGCAGTTTTGTGTGATCGGTAATTATCCCTATAATATCTCCAGCCAGATATTCTTCAAAGTCCTCGATTATAAGGACCAGATTCCCTGCTGCTCGGGGATGTTACAAAAAGAGGTAGCGGAACGCCTAGCGGCAGGTCCCGGTAGCAAGACGTACGGAATCTTGAGCGTATTGCTTCAAGCTTGGTACGACGTGGAATACCTCTTTACTGTCAGTGAGAAAGTATTCGATCCGCCTCCAAAGGTGAAAAGCGCCGTATTGAAAATGACTCGTAACGACCGCAAGGAGCTGGGATGCGACGAGAAGTTATTCAAGACCGTAGTAAAGACCTCATTCAACCAACGAAGAAAAACGCTTCGTAATTCCATGAAACCCCTATTGGGTAAAGATTGCCCGGATTACGCCTTGCCGATATTCGACAAGCGCCCGGAACAGTTATCCGTGGAGCAATTCGTGGAACTGACCTTGATCAGCCAAAAGCATCTGGAGAAGCAGGCTGGTGATGTCCTATAATAATATAAGAGTCCAATGATCGAACTGACGAAAGATTACATCGAGAACCTGAAAAGCATCATCGAGGCCAAAGATGACGCGAAGGCACAGGAGGTACTTCATGAACTGTATCCTGCCGATATAGCCGAGCTTTATCAAGAACTGAACTTGCAAGAGGCCATTTATCTCTATCTATTGATGGATGGCGACAAAGCGGCGGATGTATTGATGGAGTTGGATGAGGAAGACCGTCATAAGTTATTGAAGGAACTTCCCAATGAGCTTATCGCCAAGCGTTTCGTCGATAACATGGAAACGGATGATGCCGTTGACTTGATGCGTGAGTTGGACGAGGATACCCAAGAGGAGATCCTTTCGCATATCGAGGACGTAGAACAGGCCGGTGATATCGTGGACTTGTTGAAATACGACGAGGACACCGCCGGCGGTTTGATGGGTACCGAGATGATCGTGGTGAACGAGAATTGGAGTATGCCCAAATGTATCGACGAGATGCGCAAGCAAGCGGAGGAGATGAGCGAGATCTATTATGTATATGTAGTGGACGACGACGAGCGCTTGAAAGGCGTGCTCCCCTTGCAGAAACTGATTACCCACCCATCCGTCTCCAAGATCAAGCATGTCATGAAAAAAGACCCGATCTCCGTTCGCGACAGCGACAGTATCGAGGAGGTTACGGAGACGATCGAGAAATACGACTTGGTAGCCTTGCCCGTAGTCGATAGTATCGGACGTCTGGTAGGACGTATCACGATCGATGACGTTATGGATGAGGTACGCGAGCAACACGAGCGTGATTACCAGTTGGCATCCGGTATCTCGCAAGACGTGGAAACCTCGGATAATGTATTCACCCAAACCGCCGCCCGCCTACCTTGGCTGCTGATCGGCATGATCGGAGGATTGGGAAACTCCGTTATCCTCGGTGGTTTCGAGAGCAGTTTCGCCACTAACCCGAAGATGGCGCTATTTATCCCGCTGATCGGTGGTACCGGTGGAAACGTAGGCATACAATCTTCCGCTATCGTGGTACAAGGCTTGGCAAACAATACCTTGAAGGAAGGGAATATCGTACCGCAAATCCTAAAAGAGTCCGTAGTTTCGTTAATCAATGCCAGCATTATCAGTCTGGTCGTGTTCATTTACAACTTCTTCATGCTGGGAGACCGGGGGATTACGGCCTCCGTATCTTTAAGCCTATTCGCCGTCGTAATGTTCGCCAGTATATTCGGCACGTTAGTTCCCATGACCTTAGATAAGATGAAGATAGATCCGGCCTTGGCGACCGGGCCGTTTATCACCATTACCAACGATATTATCGGTATGATGATTTATATGTTCATTACTTCCGCGTTAGCTTGATACCACGGGGGGACGGACGCCGTCCCTACAATGTTAAAATAATATGTTATAGAACATATCTACGAAATAGCTGTTATCTTTGTAGCGGTTATCAAAAAAGGTAGAAAAACTATGCTAACAGAAGCATTTTACATTCTCTTCTTCTATTTCACGGGAGAGTTTATCAGCTACTTTATCGACGGTTTCATACCGGGTAGCGTAATTGGGATGGTGCTATTATTTTTAGCCCTCGCGTTCAAGAAAGTAAAACCTGAAAAGGTGAAACGTCTTTCCACGGTTCTTACCCAAAACATGGGATTATTCTTCGTTCCAGCTGGTGTAGGGCTTATGAATTCCTTCGGGATCATCTCCGAGTATTGGGCAGTCCTGCTGATCGCTTCCGTAGTAAGTACAATTTTAGTCATCGCCAGCGTAGCGTTGGTGCAACAAAAACTGGAAAAGGGGAAATAGACCATGGATAATCTGGCGCATTCCGAGATTTTCGCTCTTACCTTGGTAATTGGTACCTACCTGACTTCCTTGGCTCTTTACAAGAAAGTCCATATCAGTCTTTTGCATCCTTTGCTTACGACCATCTTCGTGATTATCGTGGTACTGGAAGTCCTAGGCATTCAATATGAGTCGTTCCAGCAAAGCAGTCATTTGATCCATTTTATGCTGGGGCCTTCCGTAGTGGCCCTTGGCTATGTGTTATATGAGCAAATCCAATATCTAAAGGGAAATGTCGTTTCGATCTTGACTTCCGTATTTGTCGGGGCCATTGTCGGAATCGTAAGCGTAATCATCATCGGTAAATTGATGGGAGCCGACCAAGCGTTGATCGCCACGCTCCAACCGAAATCCGTCACCACCCCGATCGCTATGGGGATAGCGGAGAAAGCGGGCGGCATACCTTCACTTACCGCCGTCATCGTCGTAGCGGTAGGAATCTTTGGCAGTATAGTGGGCCCTATCGTGATGAGGGTACTGGGAATAGATAGCCATATCGCTAAAGGACTGGCGTTAGGGGCTTCCTCCCATGGAGTAGGAACAGCAGCGGCCATTCAAATCGGGGCCATCGAAGGAGCATTAAGCGGACTGGCGATTGGCTTGATGGGTATCATGACAGCGGTCTTGGTTCCGGTTATTCGGTTGATTTGCAACTATTTTTCCATATAAATACGCAAAACTTTTTGCTACTTTAGCAGGAATGTACTACTTTTGCCCCCGAAAATCGTTAAGGATTACTCTATAACATTATAAATAAAGAAAATAAATATGATCAATTCACAAGACATTAAGAAAGGAACTTGTATCCGTTTGGACGGAAAACTCTATTTCTGCGTCGATTTCCTTCACGTAAAACCGGGTAAAGGTAATACCATCATGCGTACCACATTGAAAGATGTTGTAAAAGGCGGTCAGATCGAGCGTCGTTTCAATATCGGTGAGAAGTTGGAAGATGTACGCGTAGAACGTCGCCCGTATCAGTTCACTTATACGGAAGGCGAGCATTATCATTTCATGAACCAAGAGACATTCGATGACGTGATCATCGACAAAAACTTGATCAACGGCGTTGATTTCATGAAAGAGGGAGAAATTGTAGACGTTGTTTCTGATGCATCTACCGATACGGTTCTTTTCGCCGACATGCCTACAAAAGTTCAATTAAAAGTTACTTATACAGAACCGGGTATTAAAGGTGACACTGCTACTAACACCTTGAAACCGGCAACCGTAGAGACTGGTGCGGAAGTTCGCGTTCCGTTGTTCATCAACGAGGGCGAGGTTATCGAGATCAATACGACTGATGGTTCTTACGTAGGCCGTATCCGCGAGTAATCCGGGTCTTGTCAAAATATACGGTTCCCGCTTGATAAGCAGGCGGGAACTATTTTTTTAACCAAATCATAAACCTTTCCCGACTATGAAAGAAAAGACAGGAAAACTTTCCATCAAGGAATGGGCCGAAGAAGACAGGCCCCGTGAGAAAATGCTTCAAAAAGGCGCTTCCGTATTAAGCGATGCCGAATTGATCGCCATACTGATCGGATCCGGCAACAATGAGGAGACGGCCGTACAACTCTCTCAACGGATACTTCACTCCGTAAACAACAATCTGAATACATTGGGTAAACGTTCCATCAAAGAATTAACTTCCGGCTTTAAAGGTATCGGAGAGGCGAAGGCGGTCACGATCTGCGCCGCTATGGAACTAGGGAAACGGCGGGAAACCTCAGAGGCGTCTCCTCAAGATGCTATCCGAAGCAGCAAAGACTCCTATCTCCTATTCCGTACCCAACTATGCGATTTACCTTATGAGGAACTCTGGATCGCTCTAACCAATCCATTAAATAAGGTGATACAAAAGGTAAAAATCAGTCAGGGCGGAGTAAACCAGACTTCCGTGGATATCCGTTTGGTATTAAAAGCGGCGATCAACGCCTTGGCCTCCGGTATAATCCTATGCCATAATCATCCATCCGGTAGCCTCCGCCCCAGTACGCACGACGATGCCTTGACCGAGCGTATCCAAAAGGCGGCGAAGCTGATGGATATTAGGATACTGGACCATATCATCCTGTCCGATAGCGGCTATTATAGCTATGCAGACGAAGGAAGGCTGATCCGGTGAAACAAATTCTCTTTTCCCCCGGTTTAGTATATAGAAGTATTAATGTATATTCGCGTATAAAACAAAAGAAGATGAACAACGAATTTCTCCAAACAGAAGAAGCGATCGTCGCTATGCTGAAGACGGTATACGACCCGGAAATACCCGTAAACGTATACGATCTTGGGCTTATATATAAGGTAGATATCGATGAGGAAAAAAATGTACGCATCGATATGACCCTCACCGCCCCGAACTGTCCGGCGGCCGATTTCATATTGGAAGATGTCCGTATGAAGGTAGAAGCGGTCGATGGGGTGAACAATGTAGAGGTAAACCTCGTCTTCGAGCCGGAATGGGACAAGGACATGATGACGGAGGAGGCTAAACTGGAATTAGGTTTTCTATGAAAATATATTTCGCCTCAGACGCACATCTGGGAGCCCGTTTCCACAAGGACCCTTTAGCCATCGAGAAGAAACTGGTACGTTGGCTGGATAGCATCAAGGAAGACGCTTCCGCCATTTGGTTTCTGGGAGATCTATTCGACTATTGGTACGAATACAAATACGTCGTGCCGAAAGGCCATGTACGTTTTCTGGGGAAATTGGCCGAGTTAGCGGACAGAGGTATAGAAATACATATCTTTATCGGTAACCATGACATCTGGATGTTCGACTACTTGCCGAAAGAGATAGGCGCCATCATCCATCGGGATACCTTGACAGTCGATTTATTGGGGAAACGTTTCTTCCTCGGGCATGGCGATGAGGTAGATTTCCGGAGTAAGGCATTCCGTCTGATCAGGGCTATTTTCCGGAACAAGTTCTGCCAATGGTTATATGCGGGAATACATCCCCGCTGGACGTTCGGGTTCGCTTTAGGCTGGTCGCTCAACAGCCGGAAGAGCGGACTGGAAAAGCAAGAGGCTAAAAAGTATCAAGGGGAAGACGCAGAATATATGGTTGTTTTCGCCAAGGAATATCTAAAGACGCATCCCGATATAAACTTCTTCATTTTCGGCCATCGCCACATCATGTTGGACTTGATGTTAAGCCGTACCTCCCGTATTCTCATAGCCGGGGATTGGATGCAATTCTTCTCTTATATCGTATGGGATGGCGAGAATCTGTATATGGATCAGTTTCTGGAAGAGACGGACGGACAATCTTATCCCAACACATAAGACAGCGTTGTCTTAACACCTTAGACAGTACTGTCGAAGCACCTTAGACAGCGTTGTATGATGTGCTCATACAACGCTGTCCGGATTCTCCGCTTACTTTACCGGGATATAACCAACCTTCTTCACCGTCGCTTGTCCTTCGGCAGACATCACATAATCGATGAACGGTCGCACCTTTGAGGCATTCTTCGTCTCATAGTAGTAGAACAACGGACGGACAACCGGATAGGTCTTATTCCTCGCGTTCTCCAACGAAGGCTCCACGTAGGATTTTCCGGCATCATACGATACATGGATCGGCTTCACTTCTTTATTCAAATAAGCAAGACCTACATAGCCAATGGCTCCTTTCGTCTGGCTTACGCTTTGTATAATGGCACCTGTAGCCGGCATGCTCAAGATACCGTTCATATAGTTCTTATTTTTCAACACGCTCTCCTTGAAGAACTCGTAGGTTCCGGAAGAAGTCTCGCGGGAATAGGCCACGATCTTCATATCCGCACCACCCACTTCTTTCCAATTCTTAATCTTGCCGGTAAAAATGCCTTCCAATTGCTCCCGGGTCAGATTGGATACCTTGTTGGAAGGATGCACGACAACAGCCAGAGCGTCGTAGGCGATCACCTCCTCTTTCGTTTTCTTTCCGGCTTCTTGCAACTTCATGCGCTCGTCGAATTTCATCTTACGGGAAGCCATCGCTATATCCGTAGTGCCTTCCATCAAAGCGGAGATCCCCACGCCGGAGCCACCACCCGTCACCGTTATCTTAGCGGCTTTGTTCTTATTCATGAAATTCTCGGCTTCAGTCTGGGTAAGAGGCAAACAAGTATCGCTACCCTTTATCTTCTGGGCAAACACATTCGTAGCAAACAAACACGCTGCCATGGCAGCTAATAAAATCGTCTTCTTCATTACTTTGTATTTATCTTTTATTTACGATACAAAATAAATACTTCGGTATTTCAATGGGATGAAACAGATATTACAATCCTATGAATTAAAACTTATATTGAAGACGGACTGTCAATACATTATCCTTCCGGTCGTTCTCGTAGCCCTTCACGAGGTTACTTTTCTCATTGAAGTTAAACTCGTAGTAAGCTTGTAGACGGATATGTTTATTGAAATTATAGATACCGCCAATACCTATCGTGCTTTGAGCCAAGTCGGTTTTTGAGGTGAAGCTATTTTCCGCCCCTACCTCATTTCCACTCACCTTCGTATTCGGATCGTAAACGTCATATTTCAATACGGCGGAGAAAGGAGAGGCGCCTATATCCTGTACCAAATAAAAGAAGTAACCAAGGAAAGGACGCTTGAACAAAGAATTTTCCGGCAAATTCTCCGGTCGGGTACTGTAGTTCGGGCTTTTACTGCTCCCGGCGATACCGGGTTGGGTACCGATTAAACCTTCCGCACGGAGAGTGGTCTTTCCTAAAGATGAAAGAAAACTAAACTGTCCATCCAAACCTAAATACTGGCGCTTCATATAAGTACCCGTCTCTCCCATATCCCTCTTAACGAAATGATTGCCACGCATCTCATACGCCTCGGTAGTCGGGTTGTAGACAAAACCATGGTAATAGGAGAAACCGGCTCCCCATTTTCCCCAGTCGCCTATCGCCTTCTCGGCACCCAGACGCCCGATGAAATCTTTCCGGCTATCCGTCTCCCGGTTAATACTGTTTCCGGCAAACAGACCGGCATCCAATCGCAAGAAACTCAATGGGCTGGTAGTCTTGGTACGTAAGGTAAGCATCGCTCCCAAGTCACGCTCATCCGGGAAGAAATACTGGATAATAGTCGCTCTCTCCGGAGATTCGAGAGAACTCGTGGAATAACAGACCTCATAACCGAAAGGACGGTTGAACACACCAGCCATCAACTGGCTACGCTTCGTCCAAGGGTCCTTGATACCGATATACAGATCACGGAAACTTACTCCCTTATCATTCACCTCGATCTGGACAGCACCTGTTCCGATCCCATCATTGTACTCAAACTTCATACGCCCCCGGCGGATACCGATCCGGTTAAACCCTTTATCCAAGTTCTCGTTCTTATCGCCCACTTTCAAGGTAGCGTCCTCCTGTCCATATTGGTATTGTCCTTGGATATAAGCGGAAACCTTGAATTTGCTTAGCTTCTGGACTACCTTATCCAAGGTAGTCACTTCCGTAGCCAAGGAATCGATACGTTTTTCCACCGACTGATCCACCTCCTGCGCTCCCATACTGAATGGAAGCAGCACTAACATGAGCGCTATAACTTTTCCTAATTTCATTCCTAACTATAAAAACTATATTTGCGTCGCAAAGTTACAACGCTCCTGTTTCACACCCGTTTCACATACATTACAATCCTGTTACAGACGTCTTGCCTAATTATTCAGGGACGAATTTACATAAAATAATCGGTTCGTTCCATACATTGCACATGACTAGAATATTTGCGCGATAATTCTGGTCCATTTCGCACATTTATTGGGATATTGTGCTACCTTTGCCTCGATTATTGAAACACTATATTTATTTTTTTAATGAAGACATTAACAATCGGAGACCTAAAGGCTCGTATTCCAATCATCCAAGGTGGAATGGGCGTAGGCATCTCTCTTTCCGGCTTAGCCTCGGCCGTTGCAAATGAAGGTGGGATCGGCGTTATCTCCGCAGCCGGTCTCGGACTTTTATATAAGAAATTGTCACCCAGCAATTATACGGAAGCTGGGAATCTCGGGTTAGCGGAAGAGATCCGCAAGGCCCGGGAAAAAGCGAAAGGTATCATCGGCGTAAACGTAATGGTGGCTCTTTCCGACTTCGCCGAATTGGTGAAAACCAGTATAGCGGAAAAGGTAGACATCATTTTCAGCGGTGCCGGACTGCCTTTGGACTTGCCTTCTTTCCTCAAGAAAGATAGCGTCACCAAGCTGGTTCCCATCGTTTCCAGCGCACGTGCCGTACGCATCATCTGCGAGAAATGGAAGAATAACTATGATTATCTTCCGGATGCGGTGGTACTAGAAGGCCCGAAAGCGGGTGGACATCTGGGATATAAGGAAAACCAGTTGGAAGACCAGCATTTCTCATTGGAAGAATTATTACCTCAAGTCGTAGAGGAAGTCTCTCATTTCGAGCAGAAATACGACAAAAAGATCCCGGTAATTGCGGCAGGAGGCATTTATACGGGTGAAGATATCAAACGCATGATAGACCTTGGAGCATCAGGCGTTCAGTTAGGAACCCGGTTCGTTACCACCACGGAATGCGATGCCTCGGAAGCCTTCAAACAGACCTATATACAGGCAGAGGAGAAGGACATAGAGATCATCAAAAGTCCCGTCGGCATGCCCGGACGAGCCATCCATTGCAGTTTCCTTGAGAAAGTGAAGGCGGGAATCAAGCAACCGAAAGCTTGTCCCTTCAACTGTATCAAGACGTGCGATATATCACGCAGCCCGTATTGTATCGTCACCGCCTTGTACAACGCCTTCAAAGGGAATTTCGAGAATGGATACGCTTTCGCCGGCAGTAACGCTTGGCGAGCGAATAAGATCACTTCGGTACGGGAAACCATTACCGAGTTGATGAATGAATGGAAAGCTAAATTATAAGCACAAAAAAAGCCTCCGGAAACGGGGGCTTTTTTTATATTCGAAGGTAAGTATCTCCATTATTGCTCGGCCAACCAAGCGGCCAGCTCATCCCGGTTCGCGGCGGCATCCTGCATGCCGGCTTGGGCAGCTTGATCGAAATATTGCATAGCGGTCGTATAATCCTTCTTCATCGCATAAGCGACACCTAGGTTATTCCATGCTTCCGGCAAATTAATACCTTGCAAACGACTGATGGCCGGATCGTAAGCACCAGTCTCAATCTCAAGGGCCGCCGTATTTAATTGAGCGATCGGGTCGGTCGGATAAAGACGAACGGCGATATCGAATACCTCCTTGAACTGATCGCTACCTTTATCATAAGAATTGGCTACCAAGAACATCTCATTCAAACTTAAATATTGAGGTTTCGTTTTGATCACTTGCTTGGCCTCGTTCACGTCGAACGGACGTGCGATATAAGCCAAGGTATAATCAATACGTCTTAAAGGAGGATAGTATTTATCCAATAATATCTTATAAGTCCGACCTCCGTTCAAGGCATGTAGTTTAGCCTTGCGCTTGTTTATATCTTGAATATCCAAGATCTCCAGAATCTCCTTCTTATTCGCCAAATCTGATTTCGTAACCTCTTGACGCAATCCGATCCAATCCTCACCCATCCAATTCACTTTCATCAAGGAAGGATCCATCTTCTCCTTATCTTTCATGTAAGCGACAAAAGCCTTGGCACGACTCTCGGACAATCTCATATTATAATCGTAGCCACCTTCCGGGGAAGCGTATCCGGTAACCTTAAATTCGGTAAAGCTTAGATTCTTATCGTTACGGACTTCCGTTACAATCTTATTCACCTCATTCAGCACGGTAGCGTTATCTTTGAAATCACGTAACAATACGGACTTGCCTACCTCAAAGTTTAAATAAGCGGAATGCGTCTCGCTCCGTTGTTTCACAGGTTCTACCGGAGGAGTAACATAGCTAAGCTCATAAACGGGAGGGGCTAACGGAGGCAATACACGGCTCATCACCCCATAGATGTCATTTGAGACCTCACAAGAAGCGCATCCCGTGGTATTCTCATCCACCATCAAGGTAGCGTTTCGCATCCATCCCGCATAGGGTACGGACAATTCCACCGGAATCAATTCCGGCCCCTTCTTCGTCTGACGGATAATCAAGCTAGGAGTTTGGGGAAATTCATAACTATCGAAACCCAACTCACGGTTCAACGCCTTCATACGTGCCCGCCCGGTAATCACGATCGGGTTAAACTGGTAAGACTGCGATTTATCCACCGATTGCAATACCGGTGTCAGTATGACCATCTCTTGGGATTTCAAACGCAGATTACTCAGATTGGTCGTAAAATTCATCATAAGCTGGCTTCCGTCCTTCCTTGCGCTTACATTCTCGAAACTAACAGTTCCCCGCACACCGTTCTGTGCCTGTAGGCTCACACCTCCGAGGAACAATAAAGCGATACATATACTCAATAAATGTCTCATATCTCTCTAGATCGTTTTTTAGTGGATAAAATAAATGATAGAAAGGGCCGCTTTCGTTACACCCCAATAGTTCGAGTTCTTGGTCTCGATCTTGGAGCCACATTCCCCGCAATTATACTTATCATAATGTACACGGGCATAACCGGCGCCGATAGCGGCTTCTATACTCCAACGCTTATTCAGTATCCATTGATGTCCCAACGTAAGTCCGCCACCGTACAAATAACCATCATAACGATGATCCTTCAAATTAGGGAATATGCCAAAGGGTAATTTAATCCCGGCGATATTATACTGTCCGCCCAACGCATGCACGCCAATAAACGTACCGTTGAATTTCTCGCAAGTCCAATAACGCACTTCCGGCATGACAAGCCAATGCTTCAGTTTCTTACCGTCATTGAACTTGAAAGGATTATATCCCGCCGAGACATCCAATGTAACCTTTTTGCTTAAGCCCACCTCGAATCCTAAGTTCGGAGTCGTAGTCGCGTCGTAGAGAAGATTGTTCTTCAACGCGAAATGCTGTGCGCTCATAGATAAGGAAAATAACAATGCTAATCCAAGTAAAAATGCTTTCTTCATTTCTTATAAGCTTAATGATTTGAAGAAGAAACAGGAATAAACGGGTTTTAGTTTTCGATAAGCGTTAATAAGATATGATCATTAAATTTAATTATATTAATAGTAAAGGGAATGCGGAAGGCGCTTTTATCGCTTATCCACATTCCCTTTAACTTACTTATAAATATACGATTACTGTTTAATGTCGCCTAATTCGACCAGCTTATTGACAATCGCATAGATCGTAAGACCGCTGGCACTATGAATTTGAAGTTTCCGAGCGATATTACGGCGGTGGGTGATGACCGTATGCGTAGAAAGAAACAAACGATCCGCTATCTCCCGGTTTGTCATTCCCTTCACGACGCAGACTACGATCTCTTTTTCCCTCGAGCTTAACGATTGTTGCTCGTCATCCCCTTCCGGCTCGTCATCCGGAAGTACCTCGGCGTTCAACCGTTCCAATTTGTGCTTGATCTCATCAGGGCTATCGTATATGTTAATTTGTTCATCATAAGAACGCAATAACACACTGTCTGAGACAGAATATAATAAAGCGATACATTTCATCTCGGCACAGCCGCTTTCCTCCTTCAAATGTTGCAACGTGAAATAGCCGGGCAAAGCCGGATTCACGATCAACACATCCGGTTTGTGCATACGAAGCGAGTCGAAAAGAGATTCCACCGAATGAATCTCCACCATCTGGATACGGAAACCCGGTAACCGTTTCAACAGGTTCTCCAGTCCGCTCCTTATGATAACAGAAGGTTCGGCTATCGCAATCTTTAGATTTGTACTCATCGATTCATGCTTATAATTGTTTTTCCAAAGCCAATATGGCCGGTACAAACAAATAATCCTCCACACGGGTATGTGAAGCCAAGTCTTCCTCCGTGGCAAAAATATCGAACAAGACACTATTCAGCATATTCGTACCCGCTCCCGGATAGTATTTGATCAGGATATTTTTCAACTCCGTGATCTTCATCTCGATCTGATCATGACGCTTACGGAAGATCGTAATATTGTATTTCGGATCTCTCTTTCCTTCCAACAAATTACGGACATAAGGGAAAACAGCACGTTCCTCATAAGACATATGTTTATTTACCTCCTCCGCATACTCATCGAAAAACTTCGTGATCACAAAAGCGACATCCTCCGGGCACCCGGATATAGCGTCTACCAATTTACGACGGATATGTGGCAAGCGGAAGTTCAAGAAGTAATCATGGGCATTATGCAAATAGCGGATCAAGTTCTCGATCGACAGGCATTTGCTGATATTCTCGACAGGCGTATTCACTTCCTCGACCAAGAAATTCACGACCGTCAGGAAAGTACAAGCATCCACCCCATTCTGCCGGCAAACCTCCCCGATATTCTTCTCTCCGAACCCGAGCGCTATACCAAAGCGGCTCATGACTAAAACCATCGGATAGTTCTCGCAGATCAGATCACTCATTTTATCGGTTTCCCGGTACATTCCATTTTTATACATAGGCTTCTTTCTAACTTGTCTTGGTGTTTGAATAGCCAAATATACTCCTTTTTCTTCCATATCTCGTACATTTATTATTATTTCACAAAGGCTTAAAGGACGACTCCGTCGGCACGACCGCTATACACTCAGTCTCTATCAACCATCCGGGACGGCAAACGGGGGCCAAGACTATCAAATGTGGCAAATCCGGGTAATGCGCCTCAAAATACTTCTTAACCACCGCATAATCAGCCATATCTCTCAAATAGGAGATCGCCTGCGTAATATCACGAGTAGTAGCGTCCGCCTCTTTCAGCAACACGCTGATATTTTCCATCATCCGCTCGGTTTGTTTTACGATATCGCCCGGATAGACAATCTCTCCCCGGTTATCGATACTCGCCGTACCCGAGATAAAGACCTGTTTACGATCCCCATACGTAACAGCCGTACCCCGCTCGAAAGTTACTCCATATTCATAAGTAGGATTCAAGTGCGTGGGAGCGTAAAGGAACTGAATCTGTCCCGGCTCCAATCCATCCACCGCATAACTGTCCATCTGTACCAACACCGAGGGATCGGCATGACGTCCCTCAATACCCGTGCTAGCAATATAATGCGTCTTCTCCGTAAGATTCTGCGTGATAAAAACTTCTTTCCGGGCTTTCACCACACCGGCGTAATTCACGTCTACGTTTTGCACAAAGAACCAAGTACGGACACAATGAGAGGCCAACGTACAACGCTGCCCCATCAATTGCATCACATAGTCATTCAATAAAAGCCGGGTCTGATATTCCGAATTGGCCGCCTTATTGAAGGCACCTCCCCCCCAGAGGTGCCTATAACCGTTATGCGACGCTTCCAGTAAACCGGAATCGTACGTTTGTACCGACATCCCCGTTTGCAAATAGGTCCACATAGCGATCTTTGTTCCATTCAAAGGCGGCTGCTGAACGATAGAGAGCGGGCAAAAGGCGCTCTCGCACTCCCACTCCATCACGCTATCCGTCTGATTAGCTGCGTCACTTAAAAAATAACGGCGGAAAACGGCGGTAGCGTCATTCGATAGCTCTTCCTTCACGACAGTCACATAAACCCGCAAAAGGTTTTGCAATTGCTCCACGAAAGACAAACAAGGGTCCGTGATCGATACCATCACCTGATATTCCGTTGTTCCACCTTTACCCGTGAATGAAGAGATTTGCATTTCTACCGCTTTATCCGTATCTATCCTCCTCGTATAATTCATCATTTTCTTTCTTATCAATTATCCAATGCCCCTCCTAAGATCCAACCTTGGATCAAAGCAAGGACCTCCTGTTTCCCGGAACTATTGAACATATCCTTATGTACCGGATTATTCTCCAATATATCCAGCAAGAAACTATTGTTTATATTACCCGGGGTCACGTAGTTCTTACCCTCTTCCGAAAGGGGCGCCTTTACGTTCACTAAAGATTTATAAGCCACATCGTCCCTAAGATCCAGCTGACCGGCCAATCCCGATCCTCCTCCATGACATGACAAGCAATTCAAGTCGAACACCTGCGCTTGTATACGTTTGAAGCTCGCTAAATCCAATTCGCCGACAGACAAATCAAGCGGTTCGTCCGAATCATCCACCGGAGACGTATAATAGGAGTAAACCAACCGCAATCCCCTACTAATCACAGCGACCTCTATACTCCTCGTATCCGGAGTGACATTATTCAATCGGAGTTTTAGTCTTTTGCCGTCTTCCGCCGGCTTACTGATACGCTGGGTTTGCAAAGGTTTCGACTTATCCTCGCCAAAAGCACATAACGAGAGCATATTCTCCTTCGGCCAAGCTTTCAGGCCAGTGAAAGAAAGTGACACGGTAGCGGTTCGCCCGGAATCAACCGTCTCATCCGGATAAATCTTACCCTCATCACAACCCAGCCCGAATAACAGGAATAAGGCATACATTATATATTGACTATATCGTTTCATACCCAAAGATTAGAACGTGAACTGCAACATAGCCGTAGCGGAGTGACGAGCCAATCCAATAGCGTCCTCATCCCGGTCATTCTGCGTAGCATGACCGCTACGACCTAGATATTGATACATAACCTGTAGCTTCAAATTATTATTAAAGAAATAATAATTCAAACCAGCGGCGGGCATATTCAACAAACCACCCTCATCCGTAGCGTTACGATCATAGAAATCATATCGCAAAGCACCCTGCAATTTCGGAGTGATGAAATAGCCCAATTGAGCGTAAGCTCCCCAGAAATTCTTATCCGGCTTTTGCATGATCTTGGTAAAATGCATATTCATATAGTAACCTTCGGCAGCCACATACCAGCGGTTCTTGATCCATGCGAACTCAACGCCCACACGGGTGTCGCTACTGGTCAAGAACTCGGCCTCCGCATTATAAGAGGCAGATACGGCGATAGACATCTTATCGTCGTTCAGATTCTCCGGTGAGCCTTGAGACGTTGGCATCTCCCCCTTCGGCATAAAGGCCAGACGACCCGCATATAACAGCGAAGGCAACCATTTATGATCATCGCAGTTTGTCTTAGTCGCCAAATTCACGTCGATACCCGTACCATTAAAAATACCGACTTGATAAATCCATTTATCATGGATCAAACCATGTACCTGTACACCCAAGTCGAATCCCGTGGACATATTCGGTATGACATAATTCACGTCGTAAGGAAGCAATACGGATTGGGAAGCGGAATAAGGCAGTACCGGAAACAACGTCTCCCCCAAAGTACTTAAATAGCCATGCATAAACGGTGTCTTGAACTTACCGACACGGATACGAAACGACTCCTTGATCGCTACGTCGAACCAAGCCTGTTGCAATAAGGCACCTCCACTCTTAGCGGCATTCAGCGATAAATTGAAAGTAACCCGTCCAAAAGCCTTACCCGTAAAACCGAGAATAGCGTTAGGGATCGCGAAACCGGAGTTCGCTACGCTCTTGGCATAATGGCTTTCCAGCCCTTGGTCGTCATATCGGTTGTAGCAAGCGCTTGCCTGTACCAACGCATAGGGCTTAAACAAAAAATCACCGGCCTTGGTAGAAAAAGAAAAGCCCTTCTTTCCCGCTAGTGAAACCACATCGTTCTCTACATATTTATCATCCATCTCTTTCTTTGTATCTTGAGCTTTCACGGAGAAAACACCTGCTGATAGAAGCACCACAAGCAACGTCCTATATATTTTTTTCATTTCGATTCTATGCGTTATTTATTTATAAACTTTGTAGGAATTTAATCAGAGCGGCCCGCTCGTCTTTTGTCATGCGAGAGAATAGGGTACGCGACGCAGCTCCTTCCCCACCATGCCACATAATAGCCTCCGTCAGGTTCCGGGCACGGCCATCATGTAAATAATAGGTATGGCCGTTTACGACCTCTTGTAATCCCAATCCCCATAACGGGGTAGTCCTCCATTCATTACCGTTGGCCAAGCCACTGGGATAATCATCCCCTAGCTCAACACCCATATCATGCAATAAAAAGTCCGAATAAGGATGGATCACCTGATTACCTAATTGAGGCAATTCCGTATTATTCAAAAGGACAGATCCGCGAGGGCGTGTCTTCAAGGAAGTCACATGGCATAAATGACATTTCGCTTGATAGAAAAGTTGCTCTCCTTGAAGAACCGTAGGATCATCCACATTCCGACGGGCGGGTACCCCCAAGGTCTGGAGGTATAAATCCACATCTTCCATATCTTCCGTAGAGACCTGCGCCCCGGTCATGGCAAAACCCATCATATTACCCTGTCCTTCTCCTACCTCATGCGGGAAACGATCGTTCGTTACACCGAGGTCGGAAGAGAATCCCAATTCCACCGTTAAGTCGGCATGATTCGCCTTATTACCAGAGATACCGATCTGTTTCTTTCCCTTTTCCGTCACATAGTTTATACGTCCACTAATACCATATTCCGGATAATTGCTTTTAGCGGCGATCTGCTTTAGCATATCCAAGTCGAGCGCCATCATCTGCCCCATTCCGACATGCCGTAAGGGTTGACGTACGGAAATCCGTAAATCCGACATCGGGATACTATCGGCATACCATTCTTTTATCTCATAATGAGGAGTGACCAACTCATATTCCTCCCCATCGGGAAACGTATATTTTTGGGAAGTAGTAGTAATCTTAACCCTTCCCTCCGGTTTCGTTCCGTATATCGCTTGATCATGTAGTACCCGGCCGTAATCTTGAAAATAGCCGCCACTTTTACGTGATATATAAATAAGCATGGATGAGAAGCCGGGGCCGGAACCTCCATCAGCTATAGCCGGACGGGTCCGCCCGGTACTTTTATGACAGGAACCGCAAGAATATCCGGCATAAAGCGGCCCTAGTCCTCCACCATCCACATTCTCAACACCGCGAGCATCGTCGTACAATCCATCACCACGATTAAATCGCGTCTCTAATTCGCCCGTAACCCAGTTTGCCTGCGTATCGTACGCATCCGGGGCATTGGAGAAAATGGTTGAGATACCCGCGGACAACTCCTTCTCGGAAGCTACCTGCCCATTGGGTTTCTTAACCTGCCAATTTTCCAAGTCCTCGGATTCGCAACTACACAGCAGACTACCGGATAAAGCGAATAATAGAAGTAATCTTCGTTTCATCGTATCGGCTTGTCCGATTAGTTCGTGAACTTAGACTTAACAACGCCCAAACCTGTCGTTAAATCAGCGCAAGCTTCTGTAGCCGTATTGATATGCTCCGTATCCCCTAGATTGTTACGGAAAGGATAGCCGATCGCATTGATAGCGTCGATTGTCTTATCAATTTGAACTACCATCAAACTATCCAACGTAGGATTAATCATTTTAGTCAACGCATGCAAGCTACTCTCGGAAGCGGATTCCTCATCCAAATCACGACCGCCGAAATAAGCGTTCTTGATACTTACGATATTGTTCTTATAGTCGTCCAAGGAATTCCAGCTATACCAAGACTCTACAGCCAAGACACCGGGGTTATTCGGGTCAGTAGCGTCTTTATTACTTCCATTCCATGCGGTCACCGGGTCAGTTATCTTAGCGGAACCTACTTCATTGGAGATTCCGGCCATACCATTATTTCCATTCAGCATAAGCTCAATCGCCTGATAAACATTACCAATGGAATAGGCAGAACCGTCATGTTTCTTCATAGCCTCCGCATAAGAAGAAGGAACATCCGAAGTTCCTAAGCCTTTCAACCAACCATTGTATAAGTCTTGAGTATCAGATAACATACGTTCGGACACTAACTTCAAATACTCCAATTCATTCTTTGCGAACGGGCTTGTTTCCAGATCACGAGGCTCGCCGTCTAAGAATAACATCTTTTCCGCCGTATGGAATCCACGTAAATTTTGAGGACCATCTTCCGCGTCTTCGTCTACAGCTCCTGAAATCTTGCTGAATTCTCCTGTAGCTATAATCTCCTCTATACCGTTCTTATCCAAAGGCCAGCTATCCAAGCTCGGGTCGAGCTGTGCCAAATCCGCCACACCGAACAAGAATGCCTCACTTTGTTCCCAAGGTACACGAACCGCACGCCAAGCGTCGCAGGCATCCGCTAAATCATTCTTAGAACCAGACGCGATGAACTTGTCTACCGCATTTTTATAGGCAGTCATCTTTGTCAACATGTCTTTATAGGTAGGCAAAGCTACCTCATCAACGAAAGTAGCGACAACCGCACTCATCTGATCTTCTGTTGGTTTCGTACCCGAATCCGCAGGAAGATTCTTAAAGTCATAAGTTACAACATCGGGGTCCTTACCCGGATCATCGTCGTCTCCACAAGAAGTGAAGCTCAAAGCCACACCCATCAACATCATGGGTAATAAAAGTACTTTTTTCATATTCTTACATATATATTTGTTAATAGTCTATTATCTTGATAAGAACCAGCCGATATAAGCGATACCGACAGAAACCATATTCTGGCTATTATAATCACCCTTACCTACAATACGGTGCGCATAATCCGCCTTTACGACCAGATTAGGCAACGCGTAATAGTTAAGGCCTGCCGTAATCACGCTCTTTTGAAGACGTCTATCCGCCAGTTTATTACTGCCTTTTTCTACGGATTGCATCGGATTATAATATTCGTAGCGAACGAAAGGATAAATTCTAGGGGCTTTCCGGCTAAAGAAGGAACCTACATTATAGCCAACCTCAGCCGCATAACTGACAGCGGTCTCCGCCACGGTTGAATTAGGATATCCGGAAGCTGAAGATGAGTTATTGTTTACCTTCGTCAAAGCGTTGCTGTTGCCCAGATGGCCGTAAACGATATTACCTCTGGCGATCAAATTATTGTTCGGACTTTTATATTGAGCGTCCGCCGTCACGATGGTAAGCGGATATTTCTCACCTTGGTTACGCAGCGGTTTGCTACTATTCTTAGAGGGTTGGTTATAATAAAAAGAAGCGCCCACACGTAAGCCTTTAAATTTCTTCACTCCATTATAGTTGACACGAGCCACAAAGGCAGGATGCGTAAATTGAGTTTCCTCGAAAGCGCCTTGCGTACCTTTGCCAACCCAGTTCTCCATACGGAAACCTTGTGGGTCCAGACCGGAAACGACTTGTAACTCGTAATCGAAATTTCCTAAATCACCAAATAGAGCCACACCCGTCTCATGCCAAGTAGAAGGTAATATGGTAGTCTCTCCTTCCGGACGATATACACCAAAAAAGTTCAAGGGTTCATGATGTGCGTTGGTCAAGCCTACCGGTACGATCATATGTCCAAAACGGAAGTTTAAATGCTTGTTCATCAGATAAGAGATATGGAACTGCTCCAAGGCGACCTCGCCACCTTTCTCGATCTCGGTCTCATATTCTCCATTCTCCTCGTACCACTCCACTTCCCGTGCGGCGCCTGTTCCTCCATACTCAAACTCAATCTCGGAACTCAGTACCCATTTGGGAGAGAACTTATAATCAAAAGCTAAAATAAAACGAGGGATAGAGACAGTAGCCCGATTCATATGTGATGTACCTTGAGGTGTCACCCAATTCCAGTCATAATCCATATAACTGGCAGCCATCTCACCATATCCTCCAAAACGGAATTTAGAAAAACCGTCGGCATACATCTCCGATGCCTTTACGGTAGAGCTCATATTACTCTCTTGAGCATGTAGAGCGGTAAAGGAAAGTAATCCAATCGCTAATAAATTTGTTAACGTTCTCATTGCGTTTTATAATTTTTGGCAAAATTACAGGGGCTGAGAATTTGCTACAATCGCCCGAAGTAGGTAAAATGAGACCCTAATTACCTACTCATAGGTATCCCGGAAGAATATTTTCAGGACGTAACACCCAATAGGCCCCATTATTGACCCGCAAGACAACTTGATAGTTAATTTTGGAAAATACGGTTTTGTATTATTTCAGAGGTAAGCGTTAGTTATTACAAGCGAGAAGATCATTAGTTCTAAAAATCGATCTCCATGAAAAGATATATAACAATTAATAGGTATGAGCTCTCCTTTTTTACATATATATAGGTATTGCGCACCCTTATAGGCCGACGTATCTTTGCAATGTCAAAAAGAATGTAACACTATTAGTATATCGCAAACCAAAGCCTTCTGCTAATTTTATGTAAGCATATAAGATGATTAACACCGTAGTGTCGGGAAGTTTTTATTGGTTATTTCCGGCATCACATAAAAAGGGCCTCCCTGTGAAGAGAGGCTCTTTTTGTGTTCAGCTATCCGGTTCATTGATGATGTATTGATAGAGATCCGAGTCTCCGGCCTTATTCATGATCTTATGCTTTTCCAGCTGAAATTTTAACTGGTCTAAACCGAGAGGGCCGAATCCCGGGATCTTCAACAAAGAATCGAGCCCTTTCTTCCTAGCGTAGCGCAATAGGTCCTCCATAGTTTCCAGCTCCAATTTTTGGAGGCATTTACGGATGTAGGGAGACAGGGTTAGGCTTGTGACCGGTAGGGAGATCCGTCTGGCCGCATCCGTGGGGATGTCGAACGACGATTTCGGAGCATCGAGACTCAAGCCACTTTTGAGGACTGCTTTATAGAGCGTTCTCAGCTCATATTCCATGTTTCGCTTCTCAAGCCGCAGGCGCTCTATCTCTAGGTCTTGACAGCTGATCGTTTTCTTATATTCGGCTAAGAATCCGGTGTTTTCCTGCAAGCGGAGTACTATGTTCTTTAAGGATCGTAGGCAGAAAAGGTAATCGTCGTACTGGGCGATAATCTCGTCGGCTTCCTCCTCCTTGTCTTGAATGACCAGTTGCAAGTATAGTTTTTGAATCCCTAGATGTTCGATATGGGCAATGAAATCACGTAGGTTCTCAGGATCTACCATACGTGTACCGGTTCTCGTATGGAAAGAGGTTATCTTTCGGGATTTTACCCAATCTTCAATCTCCTCGTACGGGAAACCGGTAATACGGGCGGCTTCTTCTATGGATATGAGTTCTGGCATAAGCATAAGATTGTATTACGAATAAAGTTGTTTTTGTTTAGTTAAAATGCGGAATTTGGAACCGACCAATAACGGTAAGTAGATCAGGTATTCTTTTCGCATCTCAATTAAGAAATAAGAGCCATCATGGGACACTCCCGTAATGTCACTATATCTCCGCACGATACCATGTATCTGGAATTCCCTCTCATTACAATAAAACCCTAACTCTGGAAAATACTTGCTGAAACAAGCGGAGTAGTAAATAAAGAGATTCTGGATCTCATCAATATTACAAGCGTCCATAAGCCATTCACTTTACATGATTAATTATTAGATTTACAAGATCCGGACATGTTTTAGAAAAGATGTCCTTCGTAAAGACGAGCGCTATATGGCTTTTGTTAAGTAGTGGTCCTTTCTTATAAAATAAAGGAAGGGCGAGGACTGAACATTTATGTAGACGAAGGTTCGGCTAAGACCCAACTCCCAATAAAGTCAGCCACACGCCCCCTTTATCTGTATACAAAATATATCCATACTATATTAGCATAGATAACACGTATATCCAGTAAAGGGTTGCGGGGCCTTCTTCGTGCATAGGGAGATTTAAGAAAATTAGCCGATTTTCGTCCTACAGCACAAATATCACACGCAACACGAGGCTCTTAATTAAAAAGCCTTTTCTTGTCGCAAATATACGTATTAATAATATTTCAACCTAAGATAATCCATATGTTTTTTAGTTTATCATTGTTTGATACCAATTATTCGCTTTGACTTATCCAGTCATGCAAATGTATAATATTTTATTTGATTTTCAAACTCCAATACCTCACTTCCAAAGCAAGCTAACTTACTTTTTTCGCCCAATTTTGTCTCCAGTTGTAGAGACGCAGCGTGCTGCGTCTCATCCCCTCAAAATGGTAACTTAAAATAATACGCCAATAACCACCAAAGTCTGCGCCTTCACGAGACAATATACCCATAGAACGCAATTTTGCGATTTGTTTTTCTACAGCACGGGAACTTATACCTAATTTTATAAGCCATAGCTTCGGCTGACATAGAAAGGTCGGAAATGACAAGGTCGATGATCTTCTGTGCTGTTCTACCTATATTTTTAGGCTTATCCGCAGTGTCTCCGAACTCACTCTCCGAACTTTTCTTCATTTACAAGAATGTTTGCTGGCATCCACTTGGGTAGGAAGTGAATCCCATGTCATGTGCATACCCTTCAATATCAATATTACCCACTCTTGTATAGGCAGTGCGTGTTCCGTCTTGGTAATAATAATATACAATAAGGTATACAAATGGCACAAATATATAAATTGTTTAATATCAACACCTTAAAAACACGATTGTGATTTTTGAAAAACACGTACGTGTTTCTGTAAAAAGTCGTACATGTTTTTCGGGAAACACGTACGACTTTTTACAGCATCATTCGATAAGGAGCAAGAGCGTACATGAAAATATACGATAAGCCCCCCTTTTAACCAGAGCCAAAAAGCATTTCTTCCTAAGCTCCATCTCATAGATATTTTGGTGTAGTTACCCTGATTCTGAAATAATTTGGTTATTTTTGTATATAATTAATGTCCATAGAACATGCCATGAATAAGAAATTGCAGATACACAACAGCACGGCTGAATTCTTGATTTTCCAAATAGAAAATAAAGAAGAAGGTATAGAAGTCTTATATCAAGACGAAAGCCTTTGGCTGACGCAGGATGCTATTGCCGTATTGTTCGATAAAAGCCGTTCCACTATCACGGAACATCTACAAAATATATTTCAAAGCCAAGAATTACAAGAAGACTCAGTCTGTCGGAAATTCCGACGAACTGCTTCCGATGGCAAAAGCTACGCAACTAAATATTACAAGTTTGCCATTCGCGGCTATGTCGTTGATAAGAAAAGATTTGAGAAATACCGTATCATTCAAGACCGTCTATTCCAATCCGATTTTGATAAATACCAGACAGATAACCTTCTTGATTTTGATAACGAAATAGAGTCATAATACAAACTCTTTATAGAACATCTAAATAATAAACAACATGAAATCAACACTTATCGTAGGGATCGGTGCCTCGCTTCTTACAGCCGGTATCGCAAAAGCCCAACAGAGACAAGACATTACACCTAGAACGCCAAACGTATTGTTCATCTACGCGGATGACTTGGGATATGGAGACTTGGAATGCTACGACGGCACGCAAGTGAAAACCCCGAATATCAACCGACTCGCCAAGAACGGCATCCGCTTCACCAATGCTCACGCGACCGCTTCTACCAGTACGCCCTCCCGATATTCCATGCTAACCGGAGAGTACGCATGGCGCCGCCCGGGAACGGACATCGCCGCGGGAAACGCCGGAATGATCATACGACCGGAGCGTTATACGATAGCCGATATGTTCAAGAACGCGGGATACGCCACGGCCGCTATCGGCAAATGGCATCTTGGCCTAGGAGACAAAGCGGGAGAGCAAGACTGGAACGCCCCACTCCCCACCGCCCTTGGCGATCTGGGATTTGATTATTCCTATATCATGGCGGCGACGGCAGACCGCGTCCCCTGCGTATTCATCGAGAACGGGCAGGTGGCGAACTACGATCCGGACACCCCGATCTATGTCAGTTACCAGAAGAACTTTCCCGGAGAGCCGACCGGAAAAGATAATCCGGAATTATTATACAACCAGAAGCCTAGTTTCGGGCACGACCAATCCATCGTAAACGGAATCAGCCGTATCGGTTACATGAAAGGTGGCGGCAAGGCGCTTTGGAAAGACGAGAATATCGCCGATTCTATCGTGACACACGCCATCGATTTTATCAAGGAGAATAAAGAGAAGCCTTTCTTCATGTATTTCGCCACGAACGACGTGCATGTACCCCGCTTCCCGCACGACCGTTTCCGGGGAAAGAACCCGATGGGCGTGAGGGGCGACGCTATCGAGCAATTCGACTGGAGCGTAGGCCAATTGATGAAAACATTGGATGAGATGGGATTGACGGAAAACACCTTGATCATCTTGTCAAGCGACAACGGACCTGTCGTAGACGATGGTTACGCGGACCGGGCCGTGGAGCTATTAGGCGATCATAAACCCGCCGGACCGCTTAGAGGTAATAAATACAGTGCCTTCGAAGGGGGAACCCGTATCCCGGCTATCGTACATTGGCCAAAGGAGATCAAGCAAGCCGCCGTATCAGATGCGCTAGTGAGCCAGATCGACTGGTTCGCCTCCCTTGCCTCACTGACGAATTCCCGTCTTCCGGAAGGAAGCGCGCCGGATAGCTATGATTATCTGGATACTTGGATCGGGAAAAGCAAGGAAGACCGCCCGTGGGTAATCGAGCAAGCGCTTAATAAGGCACTCTCCGTCCGTACGAAAGATTGGAAATATATCGAGCCGAGCGTAGGTTCCGCTATCATGGAATATGAGAAGATTGAGACCGGATATTCCCCCGAGCCTCAGTTATACGACATGACGAAGGTCTACGAGGAAGGAAACAAGGCCTTGCAACATCCGGAGATCGTTTTCCAATTGCAGGGAATCTTAAAAGGAGTTCGGGATCACACTATCAAGGCTAAATAATGGAAAGAAGAAACTTCATTAAATCATCCATCGGAATCGGTCTGGGTGCGACACTTCCGGGGATGACGCATAGCAAAAGCGGGAAAGAGGCAGAGACCGCCGTCTCTCCCGCCATGCCCGTAAAGAGCGGTAAGCCGCATATCATCTTGATCATGACCGATCAACAACGGGGCGACGCCCTCGGCTGCATGGGAAACAAGGCGGTGATCTCACCGAATATCGACCGGCTGGCGCAAGAAGGCTCGTTGTTCGTGAGCGGATATTCCTCCGCTCCAAGTAGTACTCCGGGACGGGCCGGTTTATTGACCGGGATGTCTCCTTGGCATCATGGTATGCTGGGATACGGACGCATGGCCTTGAAGTATCGTTACGAGATGCCTCAGATGATGCGGAATCTGGGGTATTATACCTTCGGGATCGGTAAGATGCATTGGTTTCCGCAGAAAGCACTTCACGGATTCCACGCGACCTTGATCGACGAGAGTGGCCGGGTGGAAAGTCCCGATTTCATCAGCGATTACCGGGAATGGTTTCAATTGCAGGCACCCGGCAAAGACCCGGATCTTACGGGTATCGGCTGGAACGACCATGCCGCCGGTGTCTATAAGTTAGACGAACGGCTTCATCCTACGGCTTGGACCGGACAGACCGCTTGCGAGTTGATCCGGAACTACGACAACGACAAGCCCTTATTCCTCAAGGTATCATTCGCCCGCCCGCATAGTCCTTATGATCCGCCTCAACGTTATCTGGATATGTATAAGGACGCAGATATCCCGAAACCCCATATAGGAGATTGGTGCGGACAATACGCCGAGCCGAAAGATCCTCTCCAAGGAGCATCGGATGCCCCATTCGGTAATTTCGGGGATGCGTATGCCATAAACTCCCGTCGCCATTATTACGCCAATATCACCTTTATCGACGATCAAGTAGGGCAAATCATCCAGACCCTAAAAGACAAAGGTATGTACGACAATGCCCTGATTTGTTTCACGGCGGATCATGGTGATATGTTGGGCGATCATTATCATTGGCGGAAAACCTATCCGTACGAGGGTTCGGCCCATATTCCTTATATCGTAAAATGGCCCGCCGGTATATCCAAATCCATACCGGACGGAAGCAGCATAGAACAACCTGTAGAACTGAGAGACTTCTTGCCTACCTTTATCGATATCGCCGGCGGGTCGGTTCCTCCCGATATGGACGGGCGGTCTTTACTCAAGCTGATCCAAGGCCAGCAGGAACAATGGCGCCCCTATATAGACATGGAGCATGCCACTTGCTATAGCGACGATAATTACTGGGCAGCCCTTACCGATGGGAAGATTAAGTATATCTGGAATTTCCACAACGGAAGCGAGCAGTTGTTCGATTTACGGGAAGACCCGGGAGAGACACATAACCTTAGTGAGGACGCAGCCTATCAGAATAAGTTGTCCGAACTACGCAAGATGATGGTAGAGCATCTGTCCGAGCGAGGAGATTCATTCGTGAAAGACGGTAAATTGATGACTCTCGATACGACCCTATTGTACAGTCCCAATTTCCCGAAATAAGGGACGAGCGAGCCTCGTCCCTACAGTATCTTACGTTTTTTACCTTTTTTTTATCGCGGAATGGATGTATCTTTGCCCAAGAAACTAGAAGAGACTCAACTTAATGCTAGGAATCGTTAGTAAAGGAATCATTATAGGTGTATTGGTTTCGGCCCCCATGGGCCCCATCGGTATGCTCTGTATACAAAGAACACTAAATAAAGGACGTTGGCACGGGTTCGTCACCGGATTAGGGGCCGCTCTATCCGACGTGATTTATGCGGCACTGACTTGTCTGGGCATGGGAGTTGTGGTCAACTTCGTGGAGGCGAACCAAGCGCCCCTGCAATTGATCGGAAGTATCGTTCTCGGCATTTTCGGGTATTATATCTTCCAAAGCAACCCGACTAGGAACCTAAAGAAACACCGAGAAAAAAAATTATCGTTCACCCAAGACTTTATTACAGCTTTTCTACTTACCTTTAGCAACGTGTTAATCGTCTTGCTCTATATAGGATTATTCGCCCGGTTTGGTTTCGTGCTGCCTGAACATTCGTTTTGGCTGCTGGTATTGGGCATTGTTTGCATAGGGTTAGGGGCCGTTCTTTGGTGGTTCGGCATAACATATATTATTGGAAAACTGAGAAAATGGTTCAACGTTAGAGGTATTTGGTTACTGAACCGGATCGTGGGCTCTGTCATTATCGTATTGTCTATTATCGGTGCCCTATCGGTTTTATTGACCTCCTACTTACAATGGCCTTTACTTCAAATCTATAGTTAAAATGAAAAGACTGAAAGTTCCTGTTATCCCTGTTCTGGATGTACTCGATATAACATCCATAGAACCGATTCTTGAGGTGCAATCCCAACGTGAGTTCCTCACCCATGCCAATTGGCATGAGTATCCATATAAGCCGATCACCGCTTTTAATATAGCCCGGACAGAGAAAAATCTATATATACGATATAGCGTGCAGGGTAATTCGCTAAAGGCGTCTTATGAGATGGACAATTCCTCGGTCCATAAGGATAGTTGCGTGGAATTCTTCATGAAAAAGGAAGGTGACTCGCATTATATGAATTTCGAGTTTAATTGTATCGGGACTTGCGATGCCGCCCGCCGTACCTCACGGGATATCAAGACGTCGCTTTCGCAAGAAGAGTATAAAAGCATCATAAGACTCCCATCCGTGAGAAGAAGGGCATTCGAGGAGATTAAAGGTATTCATACATGGAACTTAATCGTAGTCATACCACTCAAGTTGATGGGGTTAGATCCTAGTAATCTGCCGGAGAAAATACTAGGGAACTTCTATAAATGCGCCGATGAGACAATGAATCCGCATTTCGTAAGTTGGAGTCCGATCGACCTTCCCGAGCCTAATTTCCATTGTCCTGAATTCTTCGGGGAGATCTACCTGTAGTATAGACGTAGCGTGCTGCATGCAGCACGCTACGTCTATACAGGCAAGCCTATGGCTATTTATTATTCTTACCTAGTTTCAGCTCAATGACGAACGCTATTATCAAGCCGATTCCCCCGAACAAAAGAACCGAAGCCCCATAAGCCGTACCCGCTACCTCATGCCTGTACCAACCATCATCATAATAAGAATTTGTCGCCATACACATATTAATAATAAAGCCTACCAACAAACCTAATCCGATTCCCACCAAAAGGCACCCGGCCTTTAAGCTACTGAACGAGAAGTTTCGCATGTAGTGAGGCAGTCCCAATTTACCATCGAAAGCAGAGGCATCCAGTTTATCACCGATCTTCTCGATAATCGCCAAACGTTCCCTCTTGCGAACAAACAACTCAAATAATCCGTAAATACCTGCACAAACGATTCCGACAACTAGCGGAACAGAAATAAAATCCATCATAACTGTATAATTTTAATTGATTCATTCATATTGTTTGCTAATTTGACGCAACAGTTTCCCATAGGTTACACCTCCGGGCTGAAAAATATTTTTTATTTTTGTTACCGCAAGTTGTAACCTATTTACCCGGCTTGCGTCCATTAAGTACAATGGAATTGTATACCGATACATATTACATACAAAGGATACAAGCGGGGGACGTGGCATGTTTCGCTTGCCTTTTGGACAAGTATAGCCGTCCGATTAACTCGTTGATCCTCAAAGTGGTACAAAACCAAGAGGAGGCTGAGGAGTTGGCGCAAGATACGTTTATGAAGGTATTCAAAAACCTCGCCTCATTCAAAGGGGATTGCAGTTTCTCCACATGGATTTACCGGATCGCTTACAACACGGCGATCTCGTCGGTCCGGAAGAAGAGATATGAGTTTCTAGCGATTGAGGAGACTACACTTGAAAACGTATCGGAGGAGGAAATTACGAACCTGTTCGGACAAACCGAATCCACGGAACAGGTTCAAAGATTGGAAGTCGCCCTTGAACAACTTCTACCGGACGAACGGGCTTGATCTTGCTCTTTTATTGGAAAGAAAAAACAATAGAAGAACTGGTCTCTATCACCGGCTTGACCGCCTCGAATATTAAAGTCAAGCTACATCGCATCCGAAAAAAATTGTTTGTATTATTAAATGGAATGGATCATGAGTAAGATAAACACAAATAAGGAACAACCCGATTTATTGGGGGATTTATTCAAACGCATACCGGAGGAGGAGCTTCCCGCCTCGTTCCGTTCGAACGTAATGCGACAAATCATGCTTGAGTCCGCAAAGGCGAAGAAACGTGACGAACGGTTCAGCCTGTTAGCGGCGATCGTGGCCTCGCTTATCATGATTTCCCTCGCGATCGTATCTTTCGTATATATGGAGATACCCAAGATAGCCATCCCCACGATAAGCACATCGGCCTTGGCTTTCTATTTATACATAGGGGCCATCACGCTCATACTTCTATTGGCGGATTATAAATTGAGGAATCTATTTCACAAGAAAGGATAAGCACGAAGCGAGCCCCGTCTGTATACGAAGAGTCGATAAACAAGGCGCCGTCCAGCCGCTCGGCGATCAGGAGACAGATAGAGAGCCCCAAACCCACGCCGGGCTTGTAATCGTCCAGCTTCTCAAAGCGGTTGAATATGGTAGCCTGTTTTTCAAGGGGGATTCCGGCGCCCGTATCCGTAACGGCTATACGTACCTTCTTCCGGTCCGGCTCAAGTTGAAACGATAGATTAATCTCGCCTTTCTCCGTAAATTTAGCGGCGTTTGTCAACAGGTTTGTCAACAGTTGTTGCAGGCGCAGATTATCTACATGTACCACGATTGGTTCCCCGGCGGGAGAAAAAGTCAATTTAACCCCATCCGGTATCCGGTGGCGTACACTCTCCAAAGCCATTTGGCAACATACTAAAAGCAGATGATCCTTGATGTCAAAATGAAGGTCTCCGGTCTCCATCCGGAATAAGTCCAATACGTCGTTTACCAGATTCAACATCAGATCCGTGTTGTTCCGGATGATAGACGAATATTCCTTCCGCTCCTCCTCATCGGTAGAAGGTTCCACCAATAAACCGGAGAACCCCACGATAGCATTTAACGGAGTCCGGACCTCGTGGCTCATATTCGCCAGGAAAGCGCTTTTCATCAAGCTAGCCTCTTCCGCACGGGTCTTTTCCTTTATCAACTGTCTTTGAGATTCCAAAAGCAACTCTTTCTCCCGCTGCAACTGGTTCTTCAAGGATCGTAGATGACGGTAGTACAAAAACAGGACATAGAGAAGGATCAACAGCACGACCGATATGGATAGGATAAAGATCAGCAGATCCTGTTTCCGGGCGATGCGTTGCCCGGCCTCCTTCAATTCCGTTTCTTTCAACTCCTTTTCATGCAGCTCATGCAAGGTACGCAATTGGTTTACCTGCCGGAGAAAAGAAGTTCCCCGCCTTTTCGTCAGCGTACTATAAAGTTCGTCATATAGAGCCATGACCTCCCCAAGTAGTCCCTGTTCCTTCAAGATATCCGCCTTGAACTGGATATCCTCGGGCAGCCGCTCGGTCTCCAGCACTTCATTTATACAATGAAGCGCCAGCGGAATGTCTCCTGCCGCCTTATGATAACGGGCCTTAACCGCCAGGTAGGTATTGATCGCATAATCTCCCTCAACCCAATTACTATCCGCATAAGAAGAGGCTTGATCCAACGAACGCTTGGCATTCTCCAAGTCTCCTTGCGAAAGATAAAAACTCGTGTAAAAAGAATAAAGTAACCAATATTCTCTTTTAATAGACAAAAGATCGTTTTTCTCTTGGTAGATCTTATACTGCTCATCGAGCAAAGCCTTATATTGCCCTAAGATCCGTTCCGTCGACGCGTATTGCTTCGTCCGTACGCTACTCTCCAATTGATAAGAAGTTAACCGGACCTTAGTATCCATGATATCCGGCACATCCTTTATATCCTTCAATAAATCAAGGCTTTCCTGAAAAGAGACGACAGCGTCGCTATCCCTCCGGATTCGTTGGTAAATCAATCCTAATGTCTCCGAGCAACGGAGCAAGCCATATCTATGATCCAAGTTGCTCGCCAACCGATACAGATCCATAGCTTCGCTCATCGCCAGCTCATAATTCCCAAGCCAAAGGAGATCTTGGCAGGAAAGGCTCTTCACGTCAAACAACACATTCGGGTATTCATGCCGGGCCTTGGCTATGGAGTCTACGAGAGAACAATAATATTCCAAACTATCACGTACAGACTGATCGTAATAATATTCGGCTAAGTTCTTCAATCCCAAGTATGCGACAGATATAGAATCCACCGCCATCGCATTTTCATAAAGACGTTCATTATAAACCTTCATCTCGGATTGCTGCTGGTACAGGAATGCCAACCTCCGCAATAAGGGCAAGGTAGACGCTATTGTCGGGCAGTCCGGCAATAACCTCTCCAAGCTGTCGATCTCCGTTAAACGATCCTTGGCGGGAGGAGGTGTGGAAGATTTCATCGAACCGCAAGATACGCCTAGGAAGATCACGATGACCATCCCCATACGTATGGATATCCAGTTATTGAGTCGATTCTTCTGTCTCATATGGGGGTCTCAATTAAATTCGTTGGATGTATAAAGACAAACCGGGCTCCATCCTTATAAGAGATGTCCACCGATAAAGAGCCATTAAGCTGCTCCGAGATGATCTGGCAAACAGATAGTCCTAGGCCGGTACCTTGAATAAAGTCGTCCAGTTTCTCAAAACGCTCGAATATCTTTTCGCACTTATCCTCCGGGATCCCGCAGCCCGTATCCGTAACGGAGAAACGGACCTCCTCCTTGCCCTCATCCACGGTAAACGAGAGATTGATCTCTCCCTCAGAGGTGAATTTAGCGGCATTCGACAACAAGTTAGTCAGCAACTGCTGTAAACGCAAGGCATCCGTATTCAAGGTATAAGATTCAAGCGAGGGAGTAAACGTCAATCGGACCCCGGGCTTCACCCGATGGCGAATCGAATCCAACGCCCTCTGGCAACAGGCGACCAGATCGTTTGGCTTCACGCTGAACTTGATCTTGCCGGATTCCAAACGGGATAAATCCAGGACATCGTTCACCAGATTCAATAGCAACTCGGAACTATGGTTCACCTCCCCGGCAAACCGGATCTTCTCCTCCTCGCTATACTCGCTACTCGCCAATAATTCCGAGAACCCGACAATGGCGTTCAACGGCGTACGCACCTCATGGCTGATATTGGCGATAAATGCGCTTTTCTTCTTGTTCGCCGCCTCCGCCTCTTTCGTCACGACCCTCAGTTGCTTCTCCGAAGCGATCAAGGAGTCTTTCTCCTGAAGCAACTCATTTCTCAACCGCTTAGTATGCATATAAATACGCCACAACATATAGAGTAGGCCCATCAAGACCAATAGAAGACCGATAGATACGACAATCTGCTTCTGCTTCAAAGCTTCTTGCTCCGATTTCAGCTTCAACTCCCGATCTTGCTTTTCCATGTCATTCAAGTCATTCAATACACGGAGTTGCTCGATTTGCCGGTCGAAGGCATCCATGTTGATCGTCTCCGTCTTATTGATGATCTCCTCATAGATAGTGACCGCCTCTTGCAATTGGCCGGACGATTGCAATATCGCTTTCTTCATCTCCAACTTATCCAGATCACGATTGATCTTTAAAGCCAGATTGACGGCGGACAACGCATGCCTATAATCTTTCTCCTTCCAATAATAAAATGATTTTGTCCGCAGATATTGAGCCTCCACCCTATCCCCAAAAGAACTATCCAAATAAGCGGTCGCCTGATCCAAATACGCCTGTGCCTTTCCCGAATTCCCTTTCATGGTATACAGCTCGCAATAATAGCAACTCATCAAGCAACGATGACGTTTTACCGGAAAAATCTTTCCCTCCCCATTATACTTCCTTTCCAAGGAATCCAATAAATGATCATACTGTTTCAAGAGCGCCCCCGACTCGGACAAACGTCCTAATAGCAGGGTAATAACGACTCAAGCCAGCCATCGCATCGTATACGATCCCGATGGAATCCAAAGGCATCGCGATATCGATTATCTCTTTCAACGCTGGTACCTCCTCCGGCAATTGCCAGTACAAGCCGATTAATTCTTTAAGAAGGGGTATCTTATCCTGAGGTTTTTGGATACGTGATAAAGATTGGCGTATGCTATCCGCACGAAATTTACTCACGGCATTCTGCGCACTTGTGCCCACCGCAAACAAAATCCACACTATTCCTATAAAAGTATTGACGCTGGACTTTCTTAAAAATCCTCTACTCATTGATTTATCGCTTACAATTCGCAAACTTACAAAATAAATATCAATAAAAATCAACAGTTTTCCGTAATTACAGCCAACACGACCCAAATGAATGTTTTTACCCCTCAAAACTCTTGTCAATCAGAAAAAAAGCATTACCTTTGCCCCGATTTTTGAGAGATGACAACATAAAGTCTAACTTACTAATTAAAACAAACTTAGTATTAACAATTAAAGAATGGAAAATTTAAAAAACATCCAGCCAGTTGAAGATTTCAACTGGGACGCTTTCGAGCAAGGCGAGACTTACACCGAAGTAAGCAAGGACGATCTTGTAAAAACGTATGACGAGACCCTGAACACGGTAAAAGACAAAGAAGTGGTTATGGGTACCGTTACTTCTATGAACAAACGTGAGGTTGTTGTAAACATCGGTTTCAAATCTGACGGTGTTGTTCCTATGTCCGAGTTCCGTTATAACCCGGATTTAAAGATTGGTGACGAGGTAGAGGTTTACATCGAGAGCCAAGAAGACAAAAAAGGACAATTGATCCTTTCACACAAGAAAGCACGCGCTACACGTTCTTGGGATCGTGTTAACGAGGCTCTTGAAAAAGACGAAATTATCAAAGGTTACATCAAATGTCGTACGAAGGGCGGTATGATCGTTGACGTATTCGGTATCGAAGCGTTCTTGCCGGGTTCTCAGATCGATGTGAAGCCGATCCGCGACTACGATGTATTTGTAGGTAAGACTATGGAATTCAAGATTGTTAAGATCAATCAAGAATTCAAGAATGTTGTTGTATCTCACAAGGCTCTTATCGAGGCTGAGTTGGAACAACAGAAGAAAGATATCATCTCCAAATTGGAGAAAGGACAGGTATTGGAAGGAACTGTCAAGAACATCACTTCTTACGGTGTATTCATCGACTTGGGTGGCGTAGACGGTTTGATCCACATCACAGACCTTTCTTGGGGACGTGTTTCTCATCCGGAAGAAATCGTTCAGCTTGATCAGAAGATCAATGTTGTTATCTTGGACTTCGACGACGAGAAGAAACGTATCGCTCTTGGCTTGAAGCAATTGACTCCGCACCCATGGGATGCTTTGGATACGAACTTGAAGGTTGGTGACAAGGTTAAGGGTAAAGTTGTCGTTATGGCTGACTACGGTGCGTTCATCGAGATCGCTCCGGGCGTAGAAGGTTTGATCCACGTTTCAGAGATGTCTTGGACACAGCACTTGCGTTCCGCTCAAGACTTCATGAAGGTTGGCGACGAGATCGAAGCCGTAATCTTGACTTTGGACCGTGACGAGCGTAAGATGTCTCTTGGTATCAAGCAATTGAAGGCTGATCCTTGGGAAAACATCGAGGAGCGCTTCCCGGTAGGTTCTCGTCATGCGGCTAAGGTTCGTAACTTCACTAACTTCGGTGTATTCGTAGAAATCGAGGAAGGTGTTGACGGCTTGATCCACATCTCTGACTTGTCTTGGACGAAGAAGATCAAACATCCGTCTGAATTCACTCAGATCGGCGCTGAGATCGAGGTTCAAGTATTGGAAATCGATAAGGAAAACCGTCGCTTAAGCTTAGGCCACAAGCAATTGGAAGAGAATCCTTGGGATGTATTCGAGACAATCTTCACGGTTGGTTCTATCCACGAAGGTACAATCATCGAAGTATTGGATAAGGGTGCCGTTATCTCTTTGCCTTACGGCGTAGAAGGTTTCGCTACTCCGAAGCATCTTGTAAAAGAAGATGGTTCTCAAGCTCAAGTAGATGAGAAACTTTCATTCAAGGTAATCGAGTTCAACAAGGAAGCTAAACGTATCATCCTTTCTCACAGCCGCATCTTTGAAGATGAGCAAAAAGGCGCTAAGGCAACTTCTGAAAAGAAGGCATCCTCAAAACGTGGCGGTAAAAAAGAAGAGGAATCTGGAATGGTAACCGGTCCGGTTGAAAAGACTACATTAGGTGACATCGAGGAATTGGCAGCTTTGAAAGAAAAACTTTCTGGTAAGTAATTGATCCTTCTTTGAGATATAATAAAAGGAGATATCTGATTCAGGTATCTCCTTTTTCTATGTTATTCCTACTGCGGCTTATTTAAGAAAAGCATTCTTCCGTGACACGTGTCTCACATGGCTCGGAAATACCCAACAAATCATTGATCTCCTTTCTTTTCTCTAAATCCGTAAAATAAGCCTCTACAACTTTATAAATATCAAAACCTCCCGTAGAACCGGCTGCCAAGTTTAGTGACTCGACTAATTTGCCTGTAGCTTTATGAATCTCTGCTTGTTTCAGCAAATGAAATTCATTCCCGTGAATTAATTGATTCTTTCCCATGATGTTCCAATTTTAGGTTATACAATATATTACAAAGGATTTCTATTCCTGTCCTAAAGATACAAATATCTTATATATGACCTAATACTTTTATCTATTTTTAAATCGGTTCATCTATTTTATCAGTCGAAAGGGAAAGTATGTCTCTACATTCCATTAATTTTGCCAGAAAACTAAAATGAAAAAGTTAGTAATATTCGATCTTGACGGAACATTATTAAATACGATCGCCGATTTAGCCCATAGCACGAACCATGCGTTGCGGCAAAACGGTTTTCCGACGCACGACGTAAAGGAGTATAACTTCTTCGTAGGAAACGGCATCAACAAATTATTCGAACGCGCGTTACCCGAAGGTGAAAAGACGGCAGAGAATATACTAAAGGTAAGGGAAGAGTTCTTGAAGCATTACGATCTGCATAACACGGATCGCAGCGTTCCATACCCCGGTGTCCCTGAGTTATTAGCCTTGTTGCAGGAAAGAGGGATAAAACTGGCGGTCGCTTCTAATAAATATCAAGCCGCTACCCGTAAGCTCATCGCCCATTTCTTTCCTTCCATACAATTTACGGAGGTTCTCGGACAGCGTGAAGGAGTAAAGGCGAAGCCAGATCCCAGTATTGTCAATGAGATCGTAGAACGAGCGAGCATATCCAAAGAGAACACTCTTTATGTCGGTGACTCGGACGTAGACATGCAAACCGCCATCAACAGCGAAGTGACCTCCTGTGGGGTAACATGGGGCTTTCGCCCTCGTACGGAATTAGAGAAATACGCACCCGATCATATAGCGGAAAAGGCAGAAGATATACTCAAGTTTATCTAAAAGACGATCTAAGCCTGTCGTGCGAGGCAATCCTTCCCGTTCTTGTCTCGCACGCTTGTCCTTAACCTTAATTACTAATATTTCCTAACACATATTCCATCCAGCTCGCACAGCCCTTAGAATACAAGTTATCCCTAACATCACCTCAACCGTACTTGCAAAAAAGTATTAGACCTACAAACAAAAACATCCAATAGCGGTTATTTTTCAAGGTATCATTTAAGCCAAACTTTAAAAAACGCCAAAACGAGACCTATATTTCTGTAATATTATACCAAACAACCACTAGATAAATATAGTAAAAGACGAAGTTATAATTTTACATAAGAAACATAGACAAAAAGAATGTCGGGAAATATTAAAAAAATAGTTGAGCCGAATAGTGGTATTGATTATTCTTTGGAGAAGGACTTCAAGATCTTTACACTTTCCAAAGAACTCCCTATTACCACTTACCCTTCTTATATAAGATTAGGGATTGTCATCTATTGTGTAAAAGGAAACGCTAAAATTGATATCTATTCTAACAAGCACATTATAACCCCCAAAGAGCTCATCATCATCTTGCCGGGGCAATTGGTCGCATTAACGGACGTTAGCGTAGATTTCCAAATCAGATATTTCACGATCACGGAATCCTTTTATTCTGATATATTAAGCGGTATCAGTCGTTTCTCGCCACATTTCTTTTTCTATATGAGGCAACATTACTATTTCAAGATGGAAGACGTGGAAACTCTTTCCTTTGTAGACTTCTTTGAATTACTTATAAGAAAAGCCGTCGATCCGGAAAACCAGTATCGAAGAGAGTCGGTTATACTCTTACTTCGCATATTATTCCTTGATATATATAACCATTATAAAGTCAATTCTTTAGACAGTACGGCAACGATAGATGTACACAAGAAAGAACTGACCCACAAATTCTTTCAATTGGTCATGAGTAATTACAAAGTGAACAGAAGCGTGACGTTCTACGCGAACTCTCTATGCATCACCCCTAAATACTTGACCATGGTTGTTAAGGAGGTAAGCGGCAAATCCGCCAAAGATTGGATTACGGAATATATGATCCTAGAATTAAAAGGATTACTCACCAACTCCACCTTGAATATCCAAGAGATTGTTGAGAAGACGCAGTTCTCGAACCAATCCTCGTTGGGACGCTTCTTTCGGAGGCACACGGGCTTATCGCCTTTGCAATACAGGAAAAAATATTTAACAACAGAGCAAAGAACAAACTTCTCAAAAAATAATACGATATGAATAAAAGTCAGCTAATCGAGGAATTATCGAAAAGAGTCGGTAATGACAAAGAAGAAATCCGGTACATATTGGAAGAACTGAATAACATCATCTTAGAGAAAACGAGAGCCGGAGAAAAGGTATGTATACAGGGTTTCGGTGTTTATACTCCCCGCTTACAGACAAGCAGGTTGGCTAGAAACCCGAAAAGCGGAGAGACTTTAATGTTGATCCCTAGAACCATTGTCCATTTTAAGTGCGCACCAAATTTGCTGAAAGAGATCAATAAATAAAAAATAAAGGGTCGGCTCCACCGGGAACCGACCTTTTCGTCATCCCATTAATGACATACCAAAGACAACATTCTATAATCTACATCAATATCTGTCGAGCATATTTCACGCAAGTGCCTACCTCTTTCACGGAGTCAGACCAAGGCTTGATATCATATTCCAGTTCTATATCGCAATAGATAGGCCATTTCTCTTGTTTGATCAACAAGAGCACGTCTTCCAACGGCATCTCCCCTTGTCCCCATACTTGATTCGTATTCGGCTGGTCCCCTGTCGTAGGCCCCGTCTTATCTTTCAAGTGGATACTATAGATCCGATCATGATATTTCTTGATCATCTCATTCGGATGGATACCTGTAGAGCCAAAGAAGTGGCCCGCATCAAAATTCAACATAATAGAAGGAGAGATCGCTAAGATCGGATCGCAACTAAAGCCTTCTTCGGCATATTGCATATGATTATGGAAAGCCATATACATCCCATGCTTCTCGGCAAATGGAGCGACTCTTTTCGCCGTCTCCAAATTAATCTCGTCCGTCACGGCTTTAGCGCCCATGGCCTTGGCCACCTTGAAGGCATAATCGACCTCTTCGTCCGATCCCATGCCGGAAGGTTGCATTTTCACGATATGCACAGATATCCCAGCGTCGCTCAACAACTTACGGGCACCTTCCACCTTCGATAGATCCAGCCCGAGACGCCACGCTTTCACCTCTTCCTTATATTTATCGATCTCAGCCTGCTGCTCCGGAGTAAACTTCGGGGGACCCATCCGACGAGGAGCCGCAGGTTTCTCACCCGGTTTCGCCGCAGGTTGAGAAGCTTGCCGACGGAAGAATTTCATCATCGGATTCTCCGGAGCTCCTAAATAAGCTTCCAGATCACCTCCCATCAACTCAATGGAACTGATATTCGCTTCTTGGCAATACTTGATGATATTCTCCAATCCACCCGGCATGGAACGCCAACTATAAGTGATCGTGCCGATTTGCACGCCACCGAACTTCGAGTTAACCTTGCCTGCCTCCGCCGCCGTATCAACCGGAGCGGGAGCCGCCACACTCTTCCCCGTACAAGAGAAAGCACTCGGAAGGAAAGACGCGGCCGCCAAAGCAGCGACCGATCTTCCTAGAAACTCACGTCTGGACTGACCATTGTTCACATCTTTATTCATAACCATTCAATTTATAAATTAATCTTAACCCTTAGAAGAAAGTCCCTTACAGGCTCCAACCTTTACGATACTCATAGTGGAAATAATCGTTCGCTTCCGGACAATTCGTGATTCTCATATTCTCTGCGTCATATTCCAACGTAAGATCCAACCGTTGCGCGGCGACAGCGATATTCGTCAGCAACATAATCTCCGTCAATTTAGCGGATACCTCAAAATCATTAGCGGCTTTGCGACCTTCCTTTATCGCCTCGATAAAGTCCACATAAATATTACTCGGTCGCTTTAATGTCTTCTCCGGAGCTACGAATCCCGGTCTTTCCGGTATCAGTTGCGGCTCCGCTCCATGGGTACCATGCATGATCAAGCCTTTATCGCCTATATAAAGCGCTTCCCTTAACTGGCGGTTCGGTTCCAACTCCGCCGGACGAGCCGGTTTTATACCCCCATCACTCCAAGTTACCTTTACCGGAGGCATATTCCCACGAGCCGGGAACTCATACGTCACGCATTCCGATTGTGGCAGATAGTCCTTATTGTAAGGGGTGGAAGTAGCTTGTATTTTCGTGGGCATACCCAAATTAAGCGCCCAAATCGGAGCGTCGAAGGTATGGGCTCCCATATCCCCCATAGCGCCTGTACCGTAATCCCATAACCCACGCCAAGCGAAATGAAGCATCTCCGGATTATAAGGTTTATCAGGAGCCGGTCCCAACCACACGTCATAGTTAAGATTAGACGGTATATCCACTCCCGCCGGACGATCAAAATAACCTTGGCGCCACATCGGACGGTTTGTCCACAAATGAACTTCCTTTACGTCTCCGATCACGCCACCTTGGATCCATTCAACCGTCTGCATAGTCCCTTCAATATTATGCCCTTGGTTACCCATCTGGGTAACAACACCGGTTTGCTTTGCCAGATCCCTCAAAAAGCGAGTCTCATAAATCGTCTTAGCCATCGGCTTCTCTACAAATACATGCTTACCAGCTTTCATCGCATAAGCGGCAATAACCGCATGGGTGTGGTCCGGAGTACCGATCAATACCGCATCGATCTCTTTCTCCTTGTCGATCATTTCCCGGAAATCGGTATACTTCTTCGCTTTCGGGTATCCCGCTAAGATATGTCCGGAGTAATCGTGGTCTACATCACATAGCGCATAAATATTCGCATGCTTAAACGATTGTTTCTCCGCATCTCCCATTTGCACAGGATTATCCGACGCTCTTCGTTCCCGTCTGGGTGGCTGGATGCCCGCATAAGGTTGCATCAGCATACCGCCTCCACCAAAAGGTCTCCTTTTAATTGGTACATCCGGAGTAGCGATATTCTGTATATCGCCACCACCTTGGCTACCCACACCGATACCGGCCAAATTGACCATATCGCTAGGTGCCGTATAGCCCGGTCCACCCAAAACGGAACGAGGTACGATTGTAAACGCCGCCGCTGCAGCTACTGTACCTAAGAACTCCCTACGTGTGAAGTTCACCGAATTCTTGTCAGACATAGTGTTACTCATAGTATTAAATTTAAAGTCGAAAAAAAAATATATATAGTAAAACACAACTTCGCTTCCTCGTGCGAAACAACGAGAGCGAATATAGGGAGGAGCAGTAAACCATGAGTTAACGAACGCTAAACAAGGCATTAACCTAGGGCTAATTTAAGGCAAATTTCATATCCTCACAAAGCATAATTCACGCAATAACAGCGACATAAATAAATCAAGAAATATTTATAAAAATCTTCGATAAGTCAGAGGCATAGCACCTGCCTCTCTATTCGAAAGGATCGCTATCAGTGGGGCGCATACATTTGCCACTGTAATGGCAGAGGAGTGCCACACGGATGGCACAGGCATGCCATAACGGTGGCACGGTCTTGCCACAACGATGGCACAGGTGTGACAATAGCAATGGCACAGTCCTGCCAATGAGCAGGCACACTATAATACTTACTGGGGAGATTGCTGACTCATCAGCGGAGACGGTACGACCTGCTCAAAAGAAGAGGGGAAAGCCTCGCCATACATCTCTTGGTATAAAGCGCAAAAGCGGTCGTACACATAACGGGCCAATTTAAAGTTGTTCTGGTAAATCAAGGCTTTGATCTTATAGAGCAAAGCCTCCTCGTTGCAAGGATCGTTCAGAAGGATCTGGTCTGCTATCTGGATCACCCGATCCGCCTCATCCTCGATCGAGTAAGTGTCGATAAAGCGAGACAAGACATCCACCGTACTATTACAGATATAACTTTTAAAATCATCCATCCAATCAAACGATTCCCCTTTGAACACTTCTCCTTTGCTGATAATATCATAGAAATATTCAAAGTCCGGCTGAGTCCGTACCCGTTTATCTTTCAGCCAATCCAAACAAGCCAAATAATCGCAATAGACATCTTCCGAAAGCTGGAGAATATATCGATTCGCGTTAAATAGAACCTCGACCGTATCGATACGTTCCAATATCTTCCGGAGTTTCAATATAGATACGCTTCGAAGGCTCTTCGTACTTTTCGAGGGGTTGTCATTCCCCCAAATCATCCGTGTCAAGTCCTTGCTCGATATCCCGAAACCTCCACGGGAAGAGTGAAGCATAATCAAGATAAACAGCTGTTTTAATTTTGGGGTAAATAGAGAGGTTATATCATTTCCATCCCGGTCCAACACATAGAACTCTCCAAACAATCGGATATAATTGCGCAGAACCGGAACCTCCTCAATCTCCTCCGGCATCTCTCGCGAAGAACGATCCGGCTCCTCGATTCCTTCCTCGATTCCCTCCTCCGCGACCGTTCCCGCATCAGCCTCATCCTGCCTTGGCTTTTCTTTCACCTTCCGATAGCCTAGATAAGCTATCGAGACCAGAGCCATCAAAATCAACCCAATTCCAAGGATATCCAACCAAGTAATCGCATTCGATATATGTAAATCTAATAACTGGTTGCTCAATCCCAATATCTCCTTATCGCTCAACACACGAGACCAAATACAAAGATTATCCAGCACACCCACGAAGTTCGAGGACTGGCTGAAATTCACGAAACCGACATATAAGCTATCACTACCCAGATAAGCCGGACGATCAAAAGAGATCGCGTCCAGTTTTCCATTCACGAATATAGCCTGCTCCCCATTCCTTTTATTATACCGCCATACGACATTGTACCATTTGCCCGGCTCGATCTCCGTGTTACCAACCAGATCGTTGTTAAAGAATCCCATATACGGTTTCCGGTTCCGTATCAACAGATGCAACGCTTGTTGATAAGTACTGTTCTTAGCTCCCAGAATACAATAATCCTCCTTCTCCGGCAGGTACTTAGGTATTTTCAACCAAACGCCGACAGTGAAATCATGATCCCGCATATGAAGTTCCGAAGCGGTCGGTAAATCCACACGGGCCTGATTCTCCAAGGAAGCGACCTGTCCCCGTATAGGGTCCTGAATAAACTCGACATTCCTAGATACCGTGAGATTATGATTGGACGAACCATCTTTCTCATCGCCCTCAAACGGTAAATAAATCTCTATATCCTCGTCAATCCGCAAAGGTCTAGCCTTAAAATCGCTAGCGAAAGCCTTCCTTTGGGTACCGGAGACATAAACCGTAGCCGGCTCTATCCTATAGCCCGGAGAGATCGGGGAAAGCATCAACTCGGCCCCGGGCTCTAGCGGAAAGCAATATTTACCCGTCGTATAATTAGACATCCCATCCCAATTCACGTAGTTAAGCAGCTCATTGTTATTCGTAACCGCACCGTAGATGATATCGAAATTCCGAAAAGTAACCAACGAGACATCCAACCACGCGTAATACTTATCTACCAAGATAAAATTGGGAACCCTTCCATCCCGGATCCACGCTCTTTTAAACGATTCAATTAAATAGGGCGTCTGCCGGGCTAAAGCCGAGATATCATTGCTATTCCCCCGGGAAGTCTCCAAGAACTTATATCCGGTAAATAAAGACAAATTCTTTTTCAGCCGCTCATCAAAACTCTCAACCCCTTCCGGTTGGTTGCCCCAATCAGCGTCCGTATGCTCCACGAAATCCCTCATATTATGCAACCATGAAGGACTGTTCAAATGTTTCTGAACCTCGAAAACGACCAGTCGCTTTCCGGAACTCAACATATCCTTCAGGGATGGCCATCCGTTTTTCGTATCATACTCAAGTACATACTCCATCAAGCCTATTTCCTTAAAAGAGGATTCCAGCTCCGTCTCTACATAGAAATCAAGGAAAAGCGTCATAACCTTAGTGGAGTCCGCATCCAAGGCCGTCTTAATGGCTTCCAATGACTCACTAAAAGGGGTAAACGTACCATCAGGTTTCCTTAGTAACAATACATTTGTCTCCGTATCCCGCTTCAAATAGAAATAAAAGCCTTCGATCTGCTTCCGCAACAACTCGTCCAAAGAAAGTTTTTCCGGGGAATTGGAGGATAGACAAGAATAATTAGATAGGATGTAGACGCTCTCGTTATATAAAAGACCGGCCTCCACATCCTCTTGACGTTGAGAAACCAGACGTTGTGCCGAAAGTAATTCCGGCATAGTGATTATAAGGCTAACAATTAAACATATATAACGAAACCACGCTATCATCGTATACAATATCTTAATTATAAGATCATCCAAAAATAAAGCTTTAATATGACATGACAATGTTTTTAGATTATTATCTTCGCATCAAAAATAAAGCGAAGTCATATGGACATACTAGAAATAACGCGAAAGCAAGATCCTCTCTATCCTACCTTTGAGCAAATATATACGGCAAGTTTCCCTCTATTTGAGCAACGAACAGAAGAACAACAAGAACAGGCCTTCCAATCTCCCAACTATCATCTAGTGGTTTATCTGAAAGATAACCTCTTTATCGGCTTTATCTCATACTGGGATTTTAGCACCTATGTATATATCGAACATTTCGCCATTCATGAGAACTTTAGGGGACAAGGATACGGCGGTTTATTGCTGGAGGATTTTAATAAACGCCTGAATAAGATCATCTTATTAGAGATCGATCCTATTACGGATGAAATTTCCTCCAAGCGATTAAAGTTCTATAAAAAATGCGGCTTCTTCGAAAACCGTTACAACCATTTCCATCCCCCTTACAGAAACAACTATCGAGGGCATGCGTTAATCATCCTGACAACAGAGAGGCAAATCACTGAGGATGAGTATATTCAATTCGGTTTCGACTTGCGGAATATTGTCATGGCAAATTAAGAAATAAATATAAAAGCCCCGATCGTTTCTTCGATCAAGGCTTTATTAAATCACCAAAAGCCGAAAATAATGAACTAAGGAGGACAACACCCTTCCTTTCGTAAATTTTCGCATACATCCCGAATAACCGCATATGGCTTTTTATCATAGCCACTGTCAAAAAATTTTTCCATGGCTTCGACTGTGTCCAGATAAAGCCATGCCCCTTTCTTCAAGCAAATCAATCTTACAAAACGAGCCTCTATTAGTTTCTCCAACTTCATATAGGCTAAAGTATCATAAAAATATTTCACCAAACGTCTCGCCTCGTCATACTCAAAGGCTTTCGGCAAATTATTTTTCATATCACTCTCCCATTGTTCCAACCGATATACCCCCCGCTTTATATCTTTCAATTTACGTAAAGCCAATTTCATGTCCTCCTTCGCATATTGCGAGATAAAGAACAGATACATATCCGAGGTATTTTTAGTGGTAGCCTGTCTTAAAGCATAAAGAGACAAAAGCACACTTAATACACTAACTACCAAAGCTGTTATATTCCATATATCTTCCATGATTTATCATTTAAAAAGTTTATAAGCCTTTATTCCCCAATCCGTACACCTCCAATGATCACCCACACAATCGAATATACAAACCCCACCTGTCGGAACCTTAATATCATGAGTCGCACAGAAATCCTCATAATTCCCCAGAATATAGGGGGAGAAACGCATCACTCCATTGGAAGATACTAGCAGCCAAGTCTCACCATCAGGTATACTAGCCGCCAAATCCAGCCAACCGCTTATCAGTTTCTCTACATCTACGTTCCATCCTAACGGTACCACGGCCTTCTCATTCCATTGGGCGATCACGGAAAGTCCCCTCTCCACGATCCGATCTTCTGTTAGGTCTTTCCGCTCCATTCCCTCCTTTTCTAAATAGAGAGATCCCAAACGTTTTATTACATGATCTTCTACCATATTCTCATCCGGCCCATAATCAATCTCTTTAAGACGTAAGTCTTGAATGATAGGCAAATCCACATTCATTTCCTCCAAGATATAGTTAGCGGTCTCCAATGTACGTTTTAAGGGGGCCGAAATCACCTTGTCAATCACAATCCCCTTTTCACGTAAATAACGTCCCGCAGATCTAGCTCGTTCCTCCTCTACCAGAGGCAAATCAGTTCTAGCTCCAACCCGAGTCGGAGTCTCTCCCGCACGAAACGTATTACCATGCCGTACGATCACAAGTTTTCTACATTTTTCCATGGTTGTATTAATTTAAAGTCATCTACTATTTTTTGATATTCAGGTAACAAATCTATCAAGCAATCCCAACGTTTTTTTACTTGCTCCTCCGGGAAAAAACGATTCCTCCGAGCCAATCTTTTGATAACCATTTCTGGTGTCGCATCGATGCACACCATATGAATCCGATATCCAAGACTCTTTATCTTCTTATACAAATCCACATGTTCTCTCAATGCATTACTATGTTCAAATAAAATAGGCCACCCATTCCTCAATCCCAACAAAAGAAGACGGTAACCTAAAAAACGAGCAGGAAGTTCCCAACGTAAGAACGCATTCTCCCTATCTAGCGAGTAATCCGCTTGATACCCGGATAATGCCTCCATGATAGCGTCGAAAGCGATATGCAAACAAGGTCCATTCTCTGATAGCCATTTCTCCGCCCAATACGATTTACCGGATGCGGGTATACCACATATATTCAAGAATAAGGGTGATTCCGATGCCCGTATATCCACCTTTTGGCTGTCTACCCAACAGGCAAATTCCATCCATACCGGACCAGCCTCACAGCCAGGAGGTAGAACTTCCTCCAAAGTATGGTAAGGAAATAAAATAGAATCTACGATTCCATCTAAGTCACGAAAGATCGAACTCTCCATATTTCTCAAGTATTTCCTCAACCCGTTTGACATCTTCCGGGGAATCAACCCCGCTTGTTGTCTCACGTCCCCGATAATCAACGTCTACGACCCTCATTTTGATGCCATTCTCTAAGAAACGCATCTGTTCCAATCCTTCTATATAAGAGCGTTCATACACAGACGGAGGTAATGAGAAATAAGACTCGAAGGCTCGACCGCTATACGCATATAAACCCACATGCCGCCTGACAGGGCTTTTAGGCAAAAGATCCCTAGCCTGATCCTCCTTACGGATAGCGGGTATGGTTTGTTTCGAGAAAGCTAAGGCATATCCCAGCCGATCCACCAATACCGTCGTGCCGGAATAAGGGGTTTCCTTTTTCATCGCCAGTAATTGATCGTATTCGCTCCATCCCAACAAGACCGAGGCGGTAAGGACATCCGCCTTCTCCTTTCTCCATGTATCGATCAGATCTTGCAATATCCAAGGAGGACACGTGGGATTATCGCCTTGCAGATTTATTATCAGTCCGGGATTGGTGTCCTGTTTCCTTACCGCCTCATAGCAACGTTCCGTACCACTTTTACAATTCGTGGAAGTCATCATCACCGGAATCTCCCGGGATTCGCAAAACAAGACGATGCGCTCATCATCCGTAGCTACCAAATAAGAACAAGACTCATTTTTGCGACATACAAAATCCGCTATATCCGAGACCCGTTTTATCATCTCTATACCTTTAATCTTAACCAAAGGCTTACCCGGCAACCGGCTTGAACCATATCGAGCCGGTATTACAATCAGTACTTTTTCCATAATCACTTCATTTAATAGATTAACATTCTAAACCGTTTAATTTTATAATATGTAATACAATCAGAGTATTGAGGGTCCTTTGTATGATCATCCGCCGCACGGCAAACCACGTGCATATCCTCACCTACGATACATAACGAAGGATAATTTCTTGAATATAATTCATTCCCTTGGCAAGCGATCATCCCAGCCATACACCAGTCCACACAATTCTTCGAGAATAATAATTGTAAACGATGCCTCTCATTATTCGGGAGTCCATACCGGGAAGTCTCAGGTAATGAGCTTATCGTCCGCATAGAATCGAAAGATTGATTGGATGCCATCCAATACAACCGGGATATCTCATCATACACTATAAAGAATTTCAAATGGCCACCGGGAAAGGGCAAGAAAAGCAAGGTCTGTCCGGAAGGAGTCTCTTGAAAGCCGGTTACCATCTGGCCGTTCTTATCTTCCCTCACTTTTAATAAACAAGCGTATCCAATCCCTCCGGTATGCGCACGAAGAAACATATGGAACGTTTTCCCTTCCGGATCATACCAAATATGATGTTTATCCTTTATTTGAACCACTTGAGCCTCCAGCCATCCAGTGGGCGCATTAAAACGACCGGGAGCCAATTCTAGCGGCTTATTGGTCAATGACTCGTAAAAAGGAATGCCAACCCCTTCCGGGAAATGTACTTTATCCCTGAAAACAAAAGGATCGGAACGTCGCCAAGAAGACGCATCCAGTAAATCATCGTGAATATAGCAAGATAGCAAGGTAGGGCTCAAACCCGCCACATTCCAGCCTTCTATCTCCGAGTTATAAAAACGCTGTTCCATCGCCAAGTAAACCCGCTCGTTAGCGAAAAGAACATTACAGGCAGAAGAATGCCATTTCTCACCTTGGGAGAGAAACGAGGGAACGCTCCACGTATTCCCATCATCTTCCGAGCATATAATACATAAATCGCCTGCGTTTCCTATGATATATATCTTTTCCCCTATACAAAAAGGGCGGGCATGCCAAAAATTAAAATCCGAGATAAAACACCAACTAGCGCCTTGGTCGTCCGATACAAAAATCTTACCGATACCGAACCGTCTTGTCCTTTCCGTATACAGCTGCGAAGAAGCATAGATTTCTTTTACCCCCTTGCCGCCCAAGTCGAAAGTCACGACCAAGCGTCCCGTCGAAGTCACGGTGATTCCGGGAGTATAACAATAAATGTCTTCCGGACTAATTGATTTATAGATCAATGTTTCTTGAGTAGATATAAGCATAGCACGAGATTTAAGAGTACAAAAAAAGGTCACGACATTTCTTCACAGAAGTTCTCGTGACCTGAGCTTTTAATTTATTACTTTAGTATTAATACTCCCGCATGTTCTACCATCGCGGTGTACTTGAAGAATCTATCTCCACACGGGAATTTCAGAATTATAAATATCTTCTTAAAGGAAGAGATGGGGGAATCCCCATCTCTTGACCTATCTATTTGTTTAATTATTTAACAACCACTTTAACAGCTTCCTCACCATCAACAGCTACAGCTACGATACCGGCAGGTACGGTAATTGTTGCGTTATCAGATGTAAGAACCGTCTCAGCGACTACCTTACCTAAGATGTTAGAAATAACTACTGATTTACCAGCGGCGCCTTGGATAGTTACAGTACCATTACCAGCTACTACAGATACACCTTCAACATTGTTGATGTTATCATTAGATGTAACCATATCTTCTTCATCCTTCTGAGCGACATTAAAGATTAATGCGCCATCACCATTGGTCTTTGCGGAAGAGAACTGTGAATTGATATCTGTCAGTACCAAACAACCATTATGCATTTTCAACCATGCGGCAGCATATGTCGGAGCGATAGCACGATCAGCGTCACCATTTACGGTTCTATAATTTTGATCTTTCTCGCCATAAACATTAGACTCGAACAAGAATGCGTTCTCTGCACCTTCTTCTGTTACGGCACCAGCCTTATCCGGGTTAATATAACGGAATGACCAAGTTACATTCTTATGTTTGTCACCAACCAAGTCTACGATGAAGTTTTCCAGCTTAGCTTTCTTATAGTTAGCGATGATTGTCGCCGTATCTAACTTAGCCGGTTCTACATTCTCGAAACCATTTGTCAATACGAACAAGCTGTCACCAGCATGGATAGCCTTAACAAAACCTACACGGGTATAGCTGCTATTAGCACTAGAATTCGTTGTGAACATATAAGGATTAACCTTAGCCTCTCTATCGATGAACGCTTGGGCAGAGTCTGAGAAGTTAACCAAGTATTTGCCATAAGCGAAGCCAGCACGACCATGTTGAGCATGAACACACTTAGAAGGATCTGTTGTAATGTTACCGTTAGCGTCAACGTGAGGACCAGCCTCTGTACAAGGAACTGTCTCAACACCCTCTTGGTCGTCACGAGCCACGGAGATCAAATATTGAGGTTTGATATTTCCAAGACCACGATTCAACCAAGCCGTATCAATACGGAACGCTAATTTACCCTCAGCCTTATCCTTATTCCAGATACCAGCGTAATCAACAGTTTCCGTAGTCAAGTTCGGGTTCCACTCATCCATTAAGTACTCATTACGAACGCTCTCAACGAATGTCAAGCTATCAGGACCGTCATTTACATTCTCACCTAGAGCGGCGTTGTTGAAGCGACGATACAAAGGAGAATCATCCATTGCTACGGCAAAAGCAGATGTACGAATCTCTTGATTGCTATAGAATTTATCATCCAAAGAGCCACGAGTCAAATCCAACGTATTGTCGTCAACAGAGACCTTCACTGAAGCGTAATTTCTAGAGGCATATTGAGCAGCTCCTACTTTCTTCAACGCAATCTTACCATTAACATTCTGATAAGTATAGTAGTCTACCTTACTATTATCATCTACCAATCGTTGGCCGTCTTTATCATACATCGCTACAGCAACAATATCAGAAGAACCCGGATAAGCCAAATAAGAGGTTCCGCCAACAGTCACATAAGTAGCAGATCCTCCCTCCGGAGTATATTGCTCCTCGATAGTCATTGCATCTGCGACAGCCATACCCTTACACCATTCTGGATACCATGCCTGTGCTTGCGCCTGTGTCATAGATGTATTAAGCAAATTAGCCTCAACCAAAGTATAATATTCTTTTCCTTCGATATCATTATTCTCTTTCAAGAAATAATCAGTAGGATAAGTCTTCATCATATACTTCTTCGTTGTCCCGTCATAAGTCAAATAACGGCCTTTTCCGTCCGTGATACGGTAAACATTTCTTACCAAACCATCGCCATAACCATACTTATCGTCTTTAACAACCACTTGTAAGCGGAAACTTGCTTTAGCTCCAGTCTCATCTACACGTACAATAGAATCCTTCCCTGACGGAACATTAAGATATTTATCTAATGCCAATCCATGCAAATAGTTAAACAGATAAGTTTGAACCTTAGCTTCATTTTCTGATACATACTTATATCCCAGTTTAGCATCCTTTACAAGATCCTCGTCAACTTTAATAAAGCTAACCGTATCCTTTTGGTTTCCATTAAAATAGAATACCTCATTAGCACTACCCTCTACTGCGAATAATTGCATATCAGAAGGAATTTGATAAGAAGTCTTATAGCTATCATCAGAGAACTCACGGTTCGTAATTGAGATCGGCGCAATAGAAGATGTACCTTTCTTCTCTACTACCCATTGAGCAGCCGGCATATGCTTGAACTCTTGGTTACGAGCTTGAGCAGCCCAACCGAAATAACCAGCCAAATTAGCGAATACATAAGAACCTACCTTTTCTGTATTGTAAGAACCACCAGCCTTATACTGGATCAAGTATACACCAGAAGGAATCGTAGTTAATGTAAGGCTACTATAGTCAGCAGAAGTCTTAACCGTAATATTCTGTGAAGCAAAGGTAGGAGTACCACCATCCGTCTCATTCGTATTCAGTGTCAACACATTCGTACCGTCCAATTTAGCCATGTAGATGTACTTGTCAGATCTTGTCGTTACAGTTTTTCCTTGATTAGACCAATAAGAATTATTATTATTGTCTTTGATATCCTTCGCAAACTGCTCGTCAGTTTGACCCGATGCTTTCACTAATTTATCCGCAACTTCCGCTACTTGAACATAGAGTTTGTCTTCTTTCACATTATAAGTGAACTTGAACTTATAAGAACCAGTCAAGCGATTGTCTGCGTTTAATACGTCATAGGTATATTTCAACAACTGACCGCTAGTCTCAGTTCCTTCATAATAAGCCGTATCGACAACTACATACAATTGTTTGTCATCCGCCTTTTTGTCCTTAGCTTTCAATTGAACATAACCACTACCAGCACTAACCGCTTGAAGTCCTGTCGCTGTCAAATGATTCGCCTTGCCTTTTGACACTTCAGGGTCCATATTCAACGCAAAATAATTGTCTTTAGAATCAACAGACCACATCAATGTATTTAAATCATCTGCACTTATTGGAATAGGAGTGCTTATTACATCTTCTGTAACAGCCAAAGCAGCAGACAAGTCCGCAATCTTACCTTTGTTCAGGGCACCCGTATTATCAAAGAAAACGATTGAGTCCGATTTGAAGTAAGAATACATGTGGTTACTAGCATCGAATGCCCATTCAGAAACCGTACCACTGCCTAATGTCACATCACCAGAAAGACCGTTGGTCGCGGTTTTCGCCAAAGTAGGATCAACAGCCAATGTCATTCCTGTCACCTTATTTACGAAGGTGTAGACAACAGCTCCAGAAGTAGTCTTTGTTGAAACTTTCCAAGTACCGGCAACAACTTCATTCAAATCGCTAGTGTTAAGTGAGCCGTACACAAGTTTGCCATAATCAGCAGAAGTCTTATCTGTCTCAGCGGACAAATAACTACTTCCGCTCTTCAGCAAATAAGATTTGCCATTCTCCATCGCAGCATTGACAGAGAACGCAGATGCCAGCATTACACCGGCAAGAAGCGTAGAAATCTTTTTGTTCATAATAAATAAATTAATATTAATACTAGTGTTTATTAAGATAATCAACTTGTTAGACTAATTGAAAATCGTCGTTTGCCATTAAAAACGACTAGTCTAAACGATCGTCTAAATCTTGCGTTTTTTGAGCGTCGAAACGGGAGGTTTGTTGAAGGAATCGCTTGTTTCGTGAAGGATAACCTATCCTATTGATAAGAAAGAGAATAAGCGATAAAAAAATCGTCTGGAAGGGTTGCAAGTATCGAAGAAACGCGTACCTTTGCAAATGACTAAAAGAATCGATCGTTTAAACTAGTCGTTTCTATACTAGAAAAGCATTTATTAATCATACAAACTTTACTATCATATACTAATGTACATGCGTACATTGTATATCTATATCAAAGTAACACTTTGACATTTTGTATTCTTAACTCCCGGAGAATCGACTTTTTCAGGCTCACCCGATAAATAGTGAGGATAATCTCGCAATGTACTTTTATCTACACTTCAATTTGTTTATCACACGTTTCACGTCGGCCAACTTGCTTTATGTCAGTGATATGTTGTGAAGGATGTGAAAGGGAGCGCAGAGATGCCTACGAAGAGTTGTTACCGTTGAGCCTTTCTATTTAATACAAACATTATCGGCAGTAGCTTGCTCTATCTGCCCATGAAATCGTTTCACGGTTGTGATACAATCTTTTCACCTATGCGAAACGATTGTATCACGTAGGTGAAAAGATCTCTTCACGAATATGAAATGATCAGATCGTGTAGTGCCTAGCCATACTATCCCTTGGTGGAATATACATTCAAGAAAATTATCCCCACGATTTATCGGCTGATCCGGTATTTAAAGTAGTTACATTATGCCTCTCAAAAAACACGTACGAGTTTTTCGAAAAACATGTACGTGTTTCCGAAAAAACTCGTACGTGTTTTCTTAAAAGCTAAAACGAAGCCTATCCTATTAAAAAAGTAGTATCTTTACAACCGGAAGACAGGGTGCCCCGTCTTATTATACTATTATTCATTATTAATCACTAAAACCTATAAACACTATGGGAAAATTTATCAATCCCTTCACCGATTTCGGCTTCAAGCATATATTCGGTAGGGAAATGGACAAGGACATTTTAATTGAGTTCCTGAACGACCTCCTCGAAGGGGAGCATACGATCAAGGACTTGAGAATCATGAACAATGAGCGATTGCCCGAGACAGAGCAAGGTAGGAAAGTCATCTTTGACATCCATTGCGAGACCGACAAAGGCGAGCGGATCATAATCGAGATGCAGAACAGGGAACAGCCCCACTTCAAAGACAGGGCCTTGTATTACCTCTCGCACTCGGTGGTGGAACAGGGGATAAAGGGAACATGGGACTATGAGCTGGCGGCCGTGTACGGTGTCTTCTTCTTGAACTTCACGCTGGATGAGAAGAACAGGCCAAACAATAACAGGAACGAAGGAAAGTTCCGAAGGGACATCGTGCTGGCGGACCGAGAGACCGGACAGGTATTCAACCCCAAGTTCCGCCAGATCTATATTGAGCTTCCTCGATTCAACAAAGAGGAGGAAGAATGCGAGACTGATTTTGAACGTTGGATTTATGTACTAAAGCATATGGACACATTAGACAGAATGCCATTCAAGGCACGCAAGGCCATATTCGAGCGACTGGAGCGCATCGGATCGATGGCAAACCTCACCCCCAAACAACGGGCGCAGTACGAGGCGGAGTGGAAGATGTATAATGATTATTATAACACCTTGGACTTCGCCGTCGAGAAAGGCATGAAAAAAGGGATGGAAGAAGGCATGGAAAAAGGATTGCAAAAAGGAAAAGCCGAAGGAAAAGCTGAAGGACGACAGGAAGAGAAACACTCCATAGCACTTAATCTTAAGAAATTAGGAGTTAGTATAGAGCAAATCGCCTTTGCCACCGGCCTCTCCATAGAAGAAATAGAGAAACTATAATAATCTGAGACCTTTCGCCTGATCAACAACTGATTAGGCGAAAGGACAACTCCCACCCCTCACACCCCAACCATTGTTCGCAAATTATTGTTACCTTTGTACGACAACTATAAGGATAAAACGATATGACAAACGAGAGACCGTTGATTCTGATCACGAATGATGATGGCGTATGGGCCAAAGGTATTAACGAATTGATTGAGTGCCTGAAAGATCTAGGCGATTTGGTGGTATTCGCTCCTGATGGACCTCGTTCCGGGATGGGTAGTGCCATTACATCCTTAGTTCCTATCAAGTATACCTTGTTGAAAAAGGAGGAAGGACTTACCATCTATAGTTGCACCGGGACACCGGTTGATTGCGTTAAATTAGCGATTAATGAGGTTATGGAGCGCAAGCCCGATCTGTTAGTCTCCGGTATCAACCACGGGGGGAATATGGCTATCTGCGTAAATTATTCCGGAACGATGGGTGCCACCGCCGAGGGCTGTATTTTCAACGTCCCTTCCATGGGTGTATCCTTACTGGACCATGCGGCCGATGCCGACTTCTCCGAATGCTGCCGTCTTGGACGTATGCTGGCACGCCGGGTATTAAAAGAAGGCTTACCGCACGGAACCTACTTAAACCTCAACGTGCCGAAGCTACCGCAAGTGAAAGGGTTGAAAGTTTGTCGCCAAGCGGATGGTCGTTGGGTACGTGAATTCAAGCGTTCCGAGAACGCCAGCGGAGAGCCCGTATTCTGGTTGACAGGAGCTTTCGAAAGCGCCAAACCCATCCACCCGGACAATGATATGCTTGCGCTGGACAGCGGATACGCCTCCCTAGTCCCCTGCAAGATCGACGTTACGGACTACGACTTCATGGCCACCTTAAACAACTGGATCCTTTAATTTTCAATTCTCAATTTTCAATTCATGAAGTATTACCTGATAGCCGGAGAAGCCTCCGGAGACCTGCACGCCTCGAATTTGATGGCAGCCCTGAAAGAGAATGACCCGAAGGCCGAGTTCCGCTTTCTGGGCGGCGATCTGATGAGAGCCGTCGGAGGAACCCTTGTCAAACATTACCGGGAAATGGCGTTCATGGGCTTTATCCCGGTATTGCTGAACTTGCGCACCATCTTAAATAACATGAAGACGTGCCAAGAGGATATCCGCCGCTATCAGCCAGATGTCGTCATTTTAATTGACTATCCGGGATTCAACCTGAAGATCGCCAAATATGTGAAAACCCAATTGGGTCTCCCGGTATATTACTATATATCCCCCAAGATATGGGCCTGGAAACAATACCGCATCAGGGACTTCCGGCGTTATGTAGATCGTATGTTCTGCATCCTGCCGTTCGAGACCGAGTTTTTCCGGAAGCTTAATTATTCGGTAGATTACGTAGGAAATCCTTCTGTAGACTCCGTAGCCTATTACAAGGAGCATCAAGCGATCCCCAAAGATACATTTATCAAAGAGGAAGGATTGGCCAACAAGCCTATCCTCGCCTTGCTATCCGGTAGCCGCAAACAAGAGATCAAGGATAATTTACCGACCATGCTGAAAGTAGCCTCCGCATATCCCGACTACCAGCCGGTAATAGCCGGAGCACCAGGCATCGATCCTGCCTACTATCAAGAATACATAGGCTCTTATCCTGCCAAGATCGTGTTCGGTAAAACCTATCCCTTGCTACAACATAGTGCCGCCGCCTTGGTAACCTCCGGCACGGCAACCTTGGAAACCGCCCTGTTCCGGGTTCCGCAAGTCGTTTGCTACTACGTTGTAGCCGGACAGTTGGCCAGCTTTATTTTCAAGCATTTCTTCCATACGAAATACATATCCCTCGTGAACCTGATCGGGGGACGGGAGATCGTACAAGAACTATTCGGAGCCCGCTTCTCCGAATCGCAAATACAAGACGAGCTAGGACGCATCCTACAAGATCCAGCCTATCGAAAACGAATGCTAGACGGATACGACAAGATTATCCATACGCTAGGAATGCCCGGGGCTTCAAAGCGTACGGCACGGCTAATCGTTGAATCCCTTGGTTCTTAACATCTTTTATTAACGTCTTTTGCAGCATTTCACCCCGAACTTACATCTTTCCTCATAGAACGATGAAATGTGAACTTTTTAAGAAACAAAAGGAATGAAGACGTTGAGAGCTTTTTTATTGGTTATCGGGATCGCTTTAGTATCCCTCACCCTACCCTCTTGCTTAGATGACGATAACTCGTATTCTTTAGGTGATATCTGGATAGCGGTCGCTACCGTAGTACCGGAAGGCAATAACGTATATTACTTACGGCTGGATGACGGGGATAAGCTATGGCCCGCCGCCACGAACTATCCGAACTATCAGCCGAAGCCTAACCAACGTGCCTTGGTTAACTTCACGATATTGGCGGATTCCACCCAAAGTAACCTAGGAGGTTTCTCCCACTATATCAAGGTGAACGCGATCCATAACATCCTTACGAAATCCATCGCTAAGAACGAGGGAGCGGCTAATGATTCTATCTATGGTACGGACCCGGTAAGTATTTATAACAATAATATGTGGATCGGAGACGGATATTTGAATATCTATTTCGAGACACTCTGGGGAGGCAAGACCGCCCACTTTATCAACCTGATCCAACCGGATGCCGAGAATGATCCTTATACGCTGGAGTTTAGGCATAACGCTTACGATGATCCCCAATATACGATCGGGGCCGGACGTGTGGCGTTCAATTTGTCTTCCTTGCCGGATACCAAAGGAGAGACGGTCGATCTTGTCGTAAACTATTGGACTTCCGAAGGGAAACAGGCTTATAAATTAAAATATAATTCGGATAAGACCAAAATGGAGGATACTTCGCAAGGCTATACGAACGATAGTATCTCCAATATAACGGACATGAAATAAACCTTCCCACATAACTTTTATTTTTATCATTTAGTTCAGGAGGAGAGGCGTCGAGATGATGCCTTTCTTTTTTTGTATTTTTACGCTACAAGATGCAACGGTCAAGGCATCACTCTCGTTTATATAAACAAATGGACAAAGTAACCGAACATCTGATCGAGGGTTGCCGCCGGGGAGACCGGAGCTCGCAACTGAAGTTGTACAAACAATACGCACAGCGATTGTATATAGCCTGCTTGCGTATCGTAGGCAACTCATCCGAGGCGGAAGAAGCCATGCAGGACTCGTTCCTCAAGATCTTCACACGCTTGGACCAATATCATGACGGGCAATGCTTTGAGGCATGGATGCATCGCATCGCCATCCATACGGCCATCGATTATGTACGCCGCCAAGCACCGGACCAAGAGGAGCTTTCCGACAATCTGGCCGAACCGGAAACGGACGGACCGGACGAGGAAGAAATCCAATATTCCGTGGCACAGATAAAGGAAGCTACCAAGAAGTTGCCGGCAGGCTACCGCATAATCCTCTCGCTTTACCTCTTTGAGGGATATGATATGGAAGAGATCGCCTCTATCCTGAAAATTCAACCGCCAAGCGTCCGTAGCCAGTACCTACGCGCCAAGCGGAAATTGTTAGACATTATAGCAGCCAATTAAACATGGATAAACTAAAGAATTTCATAGACGCGAACCGTGACGCATTCAAGGAAGATGAGATGCTTCCCGAAGGTCATTTCGAACGTTTCGAGCAAAAGCTGCCGAAGCCACGGAAAAACCGTGCGGCCCTATACAGCCTATCGGCCTTTGCCATAGCTGCCTCTATCGCTTTGTTGCTCTTATTCCGCTTGCCGGAAGGGACCGGTCTGCCGGAACCCGCGCAAAAGACCACGGCCCAGACCTGCGAGACCCAAGAGGAGATCGAGGAACTACGCCTATATTACAATATGCAAATGAACGACGTATTGGCGCAAATGAAGAAGTTGTATAAACAGGACCGGACACCGGGAGCGGAGGAGTTATTGCAAGAGAGCAAACGGATCCTCACGGATAATTATATGTTCGAGGAAACGATACTCCCTACCTTGCCTTGTTCCAACGACGGTCTCTTCGCCATGACCCAACATTACAGCAATAGCTTGGAGGGCCTCACGCTGATGCTTAAGCAAATGGAACAAGTCACGGATAACCAGAAATAGTAATAACAATTAATACATATCAATCATGAACACGACACACGTAAAATTGAGTCCCGCCGTATTGCTGACTTTCGTATTGCTGCTATGCAATCTATCGGCAATAGCTAGGCCACAAGAGAAGATCAAGAAAAAAGAGATATCCCAATCCTACAGCGTAAGCGCCGGTGATCGTCTCCAAGTAGAAAACCGTTATGGAAACATCACCGTTACCCACTGGAATCAGAATACGGTAGCTATACGGGTTGAGGTAGAATGTAAGGCTCGCAGCGAGGAACGTGCTCAAGAGAACTTGGACCGTATCCAAATCGAGACCAAGAAGATAGGTGGTATTGTCTCAGCGGTCACTACGATAAAGAAGGAGATGAATAGCAATTCGAATAATGAGTCCATGACGATCAATTATTATATCCAGATGCCTCCTAAGCTCGCCGCAGACTTGAACCAGAAATACGGAAACATCAACTTGCCAAGCGATAATAACGGCAACATGGATATCCATGTAAAATACGGCAACCTGAATGCGGGTAATTTCACAGCCAACGCAATGATAGAGGCCAAATATGGTAACATCGAGGTAGGAAATCTGCAGGACGCCCAACTGGATCTGGGCTACGTAGGAACCGCCAAGATTCGCAACGCTAAAGATTTAACGATAGACAGCAAATATTCCAATCTGGATATACAGGATATACAATCTTTACGCATGGAGATTAAATATGGTAATCTCACCATTGAAAGCGTAAGCAGACTAGACATGGAGATTAAGTACAGCGACGCTAAAATCGGGACCCTTAAGGATGCATTGAATGTAAGTAGCCTTAGCTATAGTAACTTAAAGATACGGAACTTGTCTCCCTCTTTCTCGAAGGTGAACGTAGAATCCCATTATGGGAATTTAGAGGTAGCGCTTCCCGCAAAAACTTCTTTCCGGATAGTAGCGGAGAACATGAAGTATTCAAGCTGCGACGTGAACGGTTTCAATATCACCCGCAAGCATTTTGACGATGAGGATCGTGACAAGAATTACACCTATGAGATTAATGGTGGAAAGCAACCGACGATTCACTTCGAAGGAAATCGTTACGGAAATCTAAAAGTCAAGGCCAATTAATCAGTTGTAGAGACGGGGCGTGCCCCGTCTCTACAACCGGATATTTTTATTTTGAGGTGTTTTGCCGGCGTATCTCTTCTCTCTTCAACCAGTTATCGAGTTGTGTAAACAGGAAGAAACAAGAGATCCCGGAAGCAATCGTTAAAACAATCGGGAAATAGGCTCGCAAAGAGCCTAAAACCGTTTCCGCCCCGCCCGGAGAAAGCTTAACCAAATACAAGATGCCTACTAACACAAGCATATAAGCGACAAATATGCTAAAAATGCCTACAGGTGTAAATCGTTTCTTGATATAGTACTTATATACCCGCTTCTTCTCTTGTATAATCAATGCCATAATACGGGAGTTTAATGAGGCCGAAGGTTGTTCCGCCGTCCCTCGCATCAACTTACGTGTCAAATGATCAATATCTTTCTCATTCATATTCATAACAAATCAGCTGTCTCTAATTTCATTTTATCTTGCAACACTTCATAAAACCGTTTCCGCCCACGGAATAGTTTTACTTTCACATTAGAAGCGCTCAATTCAGTGATCTGACAGATCTCTTCCACCGAGCATTCCTCCAAATAATAAAGAGTAAGCAACAAGGCCTCATCAGCCGGAAGCTTTTTCAGCGTACGTGCGATCATCTCTTTCCGGTCCTCACGCTCTAATAAAGCCGTAGCCGATTCAACTTCGTCATTCGAAAGGTCTACAGGGCCCGCCTCCTCATAACTCACGAACATACGCTGTTGTCTCAAGGCCGTCAACGCCGTACGATACACGATCCTATAAAACCATGTTGAGAACTTACTATCGAAATGAAAATCGGAAAGAGCACGATACATCTTCACGAACGCATCCTGTACGGCCTCTTCTGCCTCCTCGCGATTTTCCAAGATACGAAAAGCGATGGTATAAGCCATCTTCTCATACTTCGCGACAAGGCAGGAGAAACTTTGCGTGTCCCCTGCCAAAATACGTTCTATCCACTTTCGCTCATCCATCCGGTATCGTTTATTCTTCCAGACGCATTTTCTTCTCGTCCTCCAATCTCTCCTTCTCCATTAAAGAACGGGAAAGAAAGAAATAAATTATAAAAGCTACTCCACCGAACATAATCGTAATAGCCGGAACTAACAAAAAGAACCAATCGCTATCGTAAGTGAAAGCAGAGTCGAGCATCATACCGACAATCACACCCAATGACAAACCGATCATAAAAATACCGTTACGCAGGGTATTATAACGATTAGGCCTTCTCTCGGGGCGCATAGCCTCTTCCAACACAATTCCTTTCTCGATCATCGCCATCTTTTCCTCATGCTTACTTTTAATGGTCATGTAACTAGCGATAATACCTAACAATACCGGCATACCTACCGCACAAATAACACCTAAAATAGGAATCCACAACTCGTTCATATCTTTTATTCTTTAAAGGTTTAATAAATTATTCGCTTTTATCAATAAGACATGAGTAATCACAAATCGGTTACAAAAAAGAGAAGAAATTTTATACATGCACAAATAAAAGAAGCGAACTCCATCCATTTATGAAGTTCGCTTCTTGGGAAAGTTATTTATCGTCTTTTTAGATACTTACGCAAGTTCACCTCTTACGATCTCTTCTTTGTCCTTATCCCAGTACATCGTACGTCCTTCCAGATAAGCGCGAGTACCCATGTGGGCAGTCATAGCTTCTTGGAAAGCAGCGTCGATATTACAGCTAGGAGTCTTGCCTTGACGGATACATTCCAGCCACTCACGGATATGCAAGTGAGTCGTATCATAACGTTTACCATTTACATACGTATACAGCAAACCACGTTTAGCGAAATACAACTCCGTAGGAGATGTAACGGAATCCGAGCTATTTTGTCCCGGTACATAGGTATAGAACGGGGTATCTGTAGGAATAATACCTTCCTTGATCTTATCCGCATAACGAGTGGAATCTTGGTCAACCGTAATAGCCAAGATATTGGAAACCTCCATAGAAGCATCATGCCCCATGAACACCTTGCCACGGTTACGGCTACTTGCCAATGTAGCGCTATACAACATCGTCAAGTCACGATCCGGCCACTCGAAAGTAGTCTGCAATACATCAGGTACCGTACGTCCGTCCTTGAAGAAATAAACACCACCGGATGAAGTAGCGGAATGAGGTATACCTACATGCATGATCTGGTTGACAGCGTCGTACTCATGTGTCAACAAGTCACCGGAAAGACCTGTACTATAATCCCACCAGCAACGCCAGCGGAAGAAACGTTCCAGACTAAACTTGCTACGCTCGTCCGGACCGATATATCTTTCAAGCTTATTGGATGTCATATAATCCATATACTCCTTAATACGCTCAGGATCACCTTCAAACTGTTTCCAATCGATCGTATTCGGATTAGAGCCTTCGATAATATCATATACCCAAGCACCATTTGGAGAGTTACGGTTCGTACAAACCTCGATCAAGTTAACAGGGCCTAATAATCCGTTACCGATAATCTCCTCGGCCTTCTGATAGCAATCGGTCTGACGTCCTTGGTGACCTAACTGAAATACAACGCCAGTCTCTTTGATCACTTGGCGAACCATATACGTCTCAGGAACCGTCCATGATAACGGTTTCTCGCAATATACATGCTTTCCGGCACGTGCCGCAGCCATAGCGATCGTGCTATGCCAGTGGTCCGGACCAGCGATAATAACGGCATCCACATCCGGAGCCGTTACCAGCTCTTGATAAGTCCGGTAACGTTTCGGAGCAGGCCCGAACTTACCGCCGCTACCCTCACGATGGATATTGGAACCGGTCAATACAGCGGCCTCACCATATACATCAAATATATCACAAACCGCGGTTATCTCAATATTCAGATCATCTTGCTCCATATATTGCTGATAACGCGTGTCTTTCTTATTCAACTTATTAGCCTCTTTCATCTTATCGATCCAAGAAGGCTCAGCGAAACCTGCGGCACGCATCAATTGCTTTCCACGAATACCGAAGCCTACCAAACCGATACGGATCTTCTTACCATCGCCTTGCGGCTCTAAATAGGAGGCCTGCCTGTTACTTACCTGAAATACATCTGATATGTTACGGCCTCTTAAAGCGTCTTTCCTTTTTTGGTAAACGCCATATGCCAAAGCACCTAAGATAGGCACTGTAGCCAATGTCTTCAATGTGTCCCGACGTCCTTTATCGGGCATTTGCTCCTGAGAAGGAGTATTCTTTGCATCTTCTGTTGCCATGGGTATCAAATAAATTTAAGTTTATGCAATATCGGACACACACGTCCTAACACACGATCGAATCCTATGATTTGTGATGTAGGGAATACGCACATCAAGCCTAAAGCGGCGAACTCCACAAGGTTCTTGTCAATCCATAAATAAGAGCCTTCAAACGGCATCATATAGCTCGCTCCCACGAAAGAGGGGTGGGATAACGTGTACATAGCGAGAAGAATCATACCTCCAACAGAAGATAAACGATACAAACAGCCTAAAGTCAAGCCTAGGCCGATCAATAACAGAGCCCACTCATTCAAGAAGTTGATGGTTGTCATCAAACTGTCGTCTTGAGTCAATTTGATAAAAAATGAAGCAGCGGGACCCTTTGAATCGAGTAGATAGGGTAGAGATGTCCATTTTGGGTTCATGATTTTTACTAGGCCTTCATACATAAAGTGCCAACCTATAAAAAGACGCAGCATCATCAGCCAAGTCATCTGCGCTTTCGTGTAACCTTGTTCTATTTTCATTTCTTGGTCCTAAAAAATTGGTTTAGAAAAAGTCGATTATTAAAAACACAACACCCGAAGCTAAAATCATAGATTTAGGCCTCGGGCATTATTTATGCTAAAATGTGCTTGATACGATTAATCCAAAACTTTAACAGTAATGTTACGGAACCAAACATCATCCCCGTGGTCTTGAAATCCGATGAAACCTTCTTTGTTAGCGCCACCGCAATTCAACAACAACTCATAAGCCAACGGCCATTTGTCTTTGCTAAATTTGCTATTATCCAACATTTCTTTCCATTGCGGAGTCCACAAGTGATACTCAACAACAGGTTCATCGCTATTCAAATAGTGAACAACTGTACCCTTATAGCACATGATCTTACCCTTGTTCCACTCACCGAACGGTTTTGCGTTCTGCGGTTTAGCAGGAATCATGTCATACAAAGAAGAAGATTTACGGTTGCCATCCTTACCTAACTTAGCGTCGGGGTGGTTCTCGTTATCCAATACTTGGTACTCAGGAGCAGAGATGTAAGAAGGTTGTCCCTCTACCTCTTGAATCATGATGAATACACCAGAGTTAGAGCCTTTACCTACTTTCCATTCGAACTCAAGCTCGAAGTTACCCAACTTATGAGCGAAGATCAAGTCCCCACCGTTGGAAGCACCAGCCTCACCAGCACCAGAGCCATTGATTTTGATCGCTCCGTCCTCGATTGTCCAAGCACCCGGAACGTCAGCACGGTCATAACCTCTCCAGCCATTGAATGTCTTACCATCGAAGATCACATATCTACCCTCTTTATCTTTCGGGAAAGTCGTGATATCTACAGTAGGAAGATCTGTCATGAGCTTGTACTCAGGAGCTGCGGCTTCTGTTGTAGTCTCAGCAGCTGCAGGAGCTTCTTCTGTTTTCTTTCCACCACCACAAGAAGTGAAATAACACATCATGATAGCGGCACTTGCTAATAATACTGACTTTTTCATTTTATTTATTGAGTTAAAACTATTATCTCGGCATATCTACCAACTTCCAGCCTTCACGGTAGTTGTGCTTGATCAAGCCTGCGGCAAATTCTTGAGCATTAATTGGATCCGTCCACTCTGTCTTGAATTTCGGGTCACCATCGATAACCTCGAATGTATCTTTCTTGATGATCTTGATTGTCTCATTCGGATCGATATTCGTAAATCTCATGTTAGGGCCATCCCACAACAATTCTTTATTCAATCTTTGCAAACGAACAGCCAATACACCCATTACAACCATTTCATTGAACGGACCAGCCTCCAAGAAGTTAGACTTCGTCTGAACACGGCTGCCTGCGCTTTCCTTACAAGCACGAATCCAGTCTTGTTCGTGACCACCCTTCATAGCGTCTTTCACGCGGCGCAATGTTTGAGGAACGTTCGGTTTACGACCAGATAACAACCATGGGTTAACACCGTAGCAACCGCAGATCAATGTATCTTTCGTACCATGGAAGATACACAATCCACCACCTTCACCCATCAATTCCTTACCTTGAGGGAATCCTTCTGGACGATCCGGCATCATACCACCATCATACCAGTGAACTTCAACCTCCGGCATAGCTACCTTTGGCATATTATCACGAGCCGGGAATACCAACTTAACATGCTGAGCGTTAGGAGCACAGTCTTGTAATAACAATGTAGAAGAACCTTGAACTCTTGTCGGATAGCCTAAATTCAAGCCTTTGAATACCGGATGTAAGATGTGGCAAGCCATATCACCCAACGCACCTGTACCATAATCCCACCATCCGCGCCAGTTCCAAGGATGATATGTCTTATTAAACGGTCTCAATTTAGCAGGACCCGTAAACAAATCCCAATTCAATGTAGAAGGAATCTTATCAACTTTCTCAGGAGCGTTCAAACCTTGCGGCCAGATAGGACGGTTGGTAGCGCATTCTACTTTAGTAACCTCACCGATCTCACCATTCCAAATCCATTCACAGATCAAATCTACACCTTCAGCCAATGAAGAACCTTGGTTACCCATCTGAGTAGCTACGTCATACTTCTTAGCCAAGTTCGTAAGCAAACGGGACTCATAAACAGAGTGAGTCAACGGTTTCTGAGTGTATACGTGTTTGCCAAGCGTCATAGCGTCAGCTGTGATCATCGCATGAGTATGGTCAGCGGTAGCTACCAACACAGCGTCAATAGATTTACCCATCTCATCATACATCTTACGATAGTCCCAGTATTTTTTAGCTTGAGGATGACGGTCGAATACAGGTTTTGAGTACTTCCAGTCGATGTCACAAAGAGCTACGATATTCTCGGTAGTCTCCATGTTCTTTAAGTTAGCGTTACCCATACCTCCGATACCAACACCGGCAATATTCAATTTATCAGTTGGAGCGATATGACCATGGGTTTTACCTAGGACCGCACTCGGAACAATAGTCAAAGCTGCTGCGGCAGCCGTACCTTTTTGAAGAAAAGATCTTCTAGAAATGTTAGACATAGTAATAATTTTTTATAGATTAGCACTTAACAATGATATTTCATGTGTCTTTACACCTTTACAGGCAACAAATTGTCGCAAATATAGCCAATGCTGTATTATTGACAAGATCAAAAGACCGCTTTCTTATTTAAAATAGTTTTTTTTAACAGACAGGATAGATCTTATTTATAATTTCATAAATATTATCTATAGGATTGGGGGTATTTTATTAACGCAGTTTGGATATATTTGTAAAAACATGAAAACATATTCATATTAACAACTGTTATCTTAAATGAGAACAACTATATGAAAAAAGAATCTGCATTCATACGAATATATCGCTTTTATCTGGAAGGATTCCGGGAGATGAAGCTGGGCAAGACTCTTTGGCTAATCATTCTAGTCAAATTGTTTATCATGTTTTTTATCCTGAGATTATTCTTCTTTCCTAATTATCTCGGGCAATTCGATAGCGATAGTGAGAAGGAGAACCACGTATCGAACGAACTCATACAACGGGCAATAAATCCTTAAAACATTAATAAATATGATTGAAAACATTGACACTTCATTGATCGATTGGTCGAGGGCTCAATTTGCCCTTACTGCCATGTATCATTGGCTCTTCGTGCCACTAACACTAGGACTTGGCGTTATCCAAGCTATTATGGAGACGATTTATTATCGGACAGGTAATGAGGCATGGAAAAAGACCGCCCAATTTTGGATGAAATTATTCGGTATCAATTTCGCTATCGGTGTCGCTACGGGATTGATCCTCGAGTTCGAGTTCGGAACCAACTGGTCTAACTATAGTTGGTTTGTCGGGGATATCTTCGGGGCACCTTTGGCTATCGAGGGAATTCTCGCCTTCTTTATGGAAGCTACCTTTATCGCTGTTATGTTTTTTGGTTGGGACAAGGTTAGCAAACGCTTTCATCTCGCCTCCACTTGGCTGACGATTATCGGCGCTACTCTTTCCGCTCTCTGGATCTTGATCGCTAACGCATGGATGCAATATCCGGTCGGTATGCATTTCAATCCGGATACGGTCCGTAACGAGATGTTCGATTTCTGGGCCGTAGCCTTATCGCCTGTCGCCATTAATAAGTTTTTCCATACGGTATTGTCCGGTTGGATCGTAGGCGCCTTGTTCGTACTAGGAATCAGCTGCTGGTATTTATTAAAGAAACGGAATACCGAATTCGCTTTGTCAAGTATCAAGGTCAGCGCTATATTCGGGTTGGTAGCCTCCATCCTTATTATCTGGACGGGTGATGGCTCCGCTTACCAAGTCGCTCAAAAGCAGCCGATGAAACTAGCCGCCATGGAAGGTCTTTATGAGGGTGGCAACGGAGTAGGACTCGTAGGTATCGGCATCTTAAATCCGGCAAAGACGAGTTATCTGGATAACCAGAACGCATTTATTTTTGACATTAAGTTCCCCAAACTCCTCTCCTTCTTAGCAGAACGTGACATGAACGCATACGTTCCGGGAATCGTAAACTTAATAGAGGGAGGTTATACGACCAATAAAGGAACGGTAGCGCTCTCCGCCAAAGAAAAAATAGAGAAAGGTAAAACCGCCATCAAAGCGTTAGCTGATTATCGCAAAGCGGTTAAAGATAAAGATACCGCAGCAGCCGCACAATACAGGGTAACCTTGGAAGAGAATTTCCCCTATTTCGGATATGGTTATATTAAGGATCCGGCAGAGTTAATCCCGCATGTAGGATTGACATTCTATTCTTTCCGTGTGATGGTGATCCTTGGTTGTTTCTTCATCTTACTATTCATTATTACGTTGATATGGGATAAAAAAGGGAAAATCGCTAATACACGTTGGTTGCAATACGTGGGCCTATGGTCTATACCTTTAGGATATATAGCGGGACAAGCCGGTTGGATCGTAGCGGAGGTAGGACGTCAACCTTGGGCTATACAGGATATCTTGCCGACCAGCGCTTCGATATCCAAGTTAAACCCATCCTCGGTACAGACCACTTTCTACCTGTTCCTTATCTTATTTACGATCCTGCTGATCGCAGAGATTGGAATCATGGTTAAGGCCATCAAGAAAGGGCCGGAAGCTGCCGCCCACTAATTTTCAATTTTCAAATATCAATTCTTAAATAGAAAGTCCTATGGATAGTACATATATATTGTTACAACATTACTGGTGGTTTCTGGTATCTCTACTCGGAGCGCTATTAGTATTCCTTCTTTTTGTACAAGGAGGCCAATCTCTACTCTTCACTATCGGCAAGACGGAGATACAGCAAAAAATGTTATTGAACTCGACCGGGCGTAAGTGGGAGTTTACTTTCACTACGTTGGTCACTTTCGGAGGTGCTTTCTTCGCCTCTTTCCCTTTATTTTATTCCACAAGCTTCGGCGGAGCCTATTGGGTATGGATGCTGATCTTGCTTTGCTTCGTGATACAAGCTGTATCTTACGAGTATCAAGCGAAAAAAGGCAACCTACTCGGGAAAAAGACGTATCAAGTATTTCTTATGATCAATGGTATAGCAGGTCCGATCTTACTCGGAACCGCTGTAGCGACCTTCTTTAACGGCGCTGAATTTATTGTTAACAAAGAACAGTTGACTGATGTAGCCATGCCCGTCATTTCCACGTGGGCCAATCCTTGGCATGGATTAGAGGCGGCTTTGGTATTTTGGAATTTGTGCCTAGGACTGGCAGTTTTCTTCTTGGCACGAGCTCTGGCCCTACTCTATTTTATCAACAATATCGATGATCCGGAGATTGTCGCTAAAAGCCGGAAACAATTGATACCGGAGACAATCTTGTTCCTCGTCTTTTTCTTGACATTCTTGATCCGTTTATTGTTGGTGGACGGTTTTGCCGTAAATCCGGATACCGGAGAAGTATTTATGCAACCGTATAAGTATTTTATGAACCTGATCGAGATGCCAATCGTGTTAGCCGTATTATTGATTGGCGTGGTTGGCGTGCTATTCGGCATAGGGAAAACGATATTCTCGAAGACTTGGAGAAAAGGCATCTGGTTTGCGGGAGCAGGGACTGTCTTGACCGTATTAGCTTTATTACTTTGCGCAGGATGGAATAATACGGCTTACTACCCATCTTTGGCGGATCTACAAAGTTCATTGACGATCCAGAATAGTTGCTCAAGCCCATTCACGTTGAAAGTAATGAGCTATGTATCTATTCTCGTTCCATTCGTATTAGCCTACATTTTCTATGCTTGGAGAGCGCTTGATCTACATAAGATCAATAGTAAGGAAATGCAAGAAGGAGGTCATACCTATTAAATAATGTGCAAATTAAATAATATGCCAATGTGCCAATATGTCAATGTCAAGTGAGAATACAAGTGATAGTATCTTAATTGACACATTAGCATATTGGCATATTGCTACATTGGCACATTAATCTATTGCCTTTGGAAGTCCGCCTCTTTTGTCCACTTAGGCATCTCATCATTGTTGGCGATAACTAAACCGATACTAAACATTAAGTTCATATCTTCCATAGCCCCATCAAAATCCCACCAAGATTCATCATACTCATCATTCGGTTGGTGATACCGGTAAACTTTCGGTTTAGCCTCATGGCGTGCTTTATCCACGTAATCCTTACCGCCACCAACTAAAATCGTAGGTACGCCTTTTTTCACGAAATTAAAATGATCGGAACGGAAATAACCACCCGCAGGATCTTCGGTAATAACCTTCACGGTCCGTCCTTGTGCCGAGGCCATAGCGATCACCAAGGCATCCGTATCCGTCTTACCCGCAGCCCGGAGAGAAATATCATGGGTACGCTCACGCGGAGCCGTGCCGTCAAAGTTCAAGTTAATAGCCGTTTTAGATAAAGGGAACAAAGGATGCTCACAATAGTACTGAGAACCTAATAAGCCACATTCCTCGGAAGTCACCGCCACGAATACGATGGAACGACGGGAATGAACAGGCAATGATTGATATTTCTTAGCTAATAACATTAAGGTTGCCACGCCCGAAGCATTATCGCTAGCGCCATTATAGATACTGTCCCCATCTATCGGCGTGCCGATCCCAAAATGATCCCAGTGAGCGGTAAAAACCAAGTATTCGTCTTTCAGGTCCGTGCCCGGTAAAACAGCCGCCACGTTATGAGACTCGCCTACAGTCATCTTTACATTTAATATAACCTTACTTTTCGCCTTCATCGTAAAACTCTTGAAACCCGGTTTCTTCGCCGCGGCAATCGTCTCATCAAAATTCAATCCGCTAAGGGCGAACATTTTCTTGCAAGCCTCCTCCGAGAGCCATCCCTTCATGCCCAAAGCTTCCGCATTCATTGTCTCCGAGCAAAGAGCGATATTTGTCTGCACGTGAGAAGCCTGACAGACCTTCCAACCATACGAAGCGGCCGCCTCGTTATGAAGAACCAATAAACCTGCGGCACCTTGGCGTTGCGCCTCCTCGAACTTATAAGTCCAACGGCCATAATAAGTCATGTTCTTTCCACGGAACAAAGACGTATCATAAAAACCGGGATCATTCACCATAGCGATAACGATTTTCCCCTTCACGTCTACATTCGCATAATCGTTCCATCCATATTCCGGCGCATTAATGCCAAACCCACAGAACACATAGTCCGTAGTAGGGATAACTACCTGCTCAGTTCCCCGGTTCGTCCAAACGACAATATCATCCGAGAACTTCAAATCCATAGACCCTTTCGCGCATTTCACCGTGATCTTATCCTTTACCGGACGGGTAAAAGTAGATATTTCCTTCACCGGCTGGAAATAACTATCGCCATTAGCAGGTTGAAGACCTAGTTTCTTAAATTCATCAGCGATGTAATGGATTGTTTTCGTCTCATACTCGGTCAAAGGCTTACGCCCTCCGAACTCATCCGAGCCTAAAGTCTTTACTCGTTCCTTAAAAAAAGCCAAATCTTCCTCATAACTCTGGGCCATAACAGATACGCCCATAGCGAGCATCAGGAAGAAAACAGAGATAAAATTCTTGTTCATAATCGTAGATTGTTAAATGACATAATTTATTAGATATAGGTATTTAGATTTCAAAATAACAATAAAAAAAGGAAACGGCGAAGCTCACGCTTGGCCGTTTCTACATTTAACCGTTTTAAACAAAAAGAAAAAGTTAGTTAAGGCTTAGAAAAAAATATCTTAAGTCTATTTACCGACTGTATATTCGCTTTCCCGAAGGACAGCAAACAAATATATGGAATCCACCTCATCCTGCATACATTACACTTTGTTTTTTTGTTATTTTTCACAGAACAGAAATGCTTTTGTATTATCTTTGCACTCAATTATTCCCATAGACAACAAATGGCTGATTTTGATATAAACATATTGGGATGCGGTTCCGCATTGCCCACGACACGCCATCTGGCGACCTCTCAAATAGTAGATTTACGAGATAAACTATACATGATCGACTGCGGAGAAGGCACGCAAGTGCAAATGCGTCGTATGCGTATAAAATTCAGTCGTTTAAATCATATCTTCATCTCCCACCTACACGGAGATCATTGCTTCGGGCTACCGGGATTGATCTCTACATTAGGTATGTTGGGACGTAATGGAGAACTTGTTATTCATGGGCCGAAAGAGATCGAGAGCTATATGCGTCCGATACTTGATATCTTTTGTAAAGGGTTGCCTTATGAGATCCGTTTTAACTTAATCGACCCGACAACTCATTCGTTGGTTATGGAAGATCGCTCCTTAAGCGTTTATTCCATTCCGTTAAAGCACCGTATACCCTGTTGTGGCTATTTATTCGCCGAGAAAGCCAAAGAAGCGCATATCATCCGGGAGATGACAGATTTCTATCAAGTTCCCGTCCGTATGATGCAAGAGATCAAAAGGGGCGCTGATTTCGTCACCCCGGAAGGAGAGGTAATCCCGAATGCCCGCTTAACCCGCCCTGCCGTCGCTCCCAAACGGTATGCTTATTGCTCGGATACAGCTTTTCACCCATCTATAATCCCCATCATTGAAGGGGTGGATTTATTATACCACGAGGCGACTTTCGCTGAATGTGACGCCGCACGTGCGAAAGAGACCTTCCACTCTACCGCCCGCCAAGCGGCCGAGATTGCTTATAAAGCCCAAGTGAAGCGATTGGTTATCGGTCATTACTCGGCTCGTTACGAGGATATGGCACCGTTAAAGAAAGAAGCAGACAAGATATTTCCCGGCACGATCTTAGGAGAGGAAGGTATGAGGCTTAGCGTATAATCATACATCCGTTTTACGAAATAAAGCTAATTACTTTCTAATATGCGGAAAACTTTCTACATTTGTACGAATTTAGGGACAAGTAAATGAAGCTTATACATATCATCGCTTTGGCACTTGCATTCTCCGCAAGTTATCCGGTTTACGCACAAGCTAATAAATCGGGAGTCAAGACATTTGCTTCTAGGCAAGAAGATCCCTCTCCTATCGAAATCACGGCCTACGAGAATCGCATCAAGGTAGAGAACGCTCCTGTCGGGAGTATCTTGGAAATCTACAGTGTCGTAGGCATCAAGGTGAAAGAAATCGAAGTCAAGCAGTCCACCGCCGAATATGTCGTAGATATCGCAAAGGGATATTATATCATCCGCATTGGCGATACGGTACGCAAGGTGGCGATACGATAAATAAAAGCCCCATAGGATAAATCCCACGGGGCTTGTTTTTTGATCCGCTTTCTCTTCTCACGAGGATACCTGCGGAAGAACTTTTAATTACTTTAGTATTAATATGCCACGTGTTCACCCGTCACGGGATACTTTATTTTGTGGCATAGTTATTTAATTATATATTACATAAAGGCGGGTCTCCCCGCCTCTATTCGTTTAGTCCATCGGTTAGTCTTATTTTACGACTACCTTAACAGCCTCTTCACCATCAACAGCTACAGCTACGATACCAGCAGGCACAGCGATAGTTGCGTTGTCTGAAGTAAGAACTGTCTCAGCGACAACCTTACCTAAGATGTTAGTGATAACTACTGACTTACCAGCAGCGCCTTGAACAGTTACAGTACCGTTACCAGCTACTACAGATACACCTTCAACATTGTTGATGTTATCGTTAGATGTTACCATATCATCATCTTCAGTCTTAGAATATGCGTTGAATACCAATGCTCCATCACCACCAGTCTTAGCGGCACCGAATGTAGAGCTAGCATCTGTCAATACCAAGCAGCCATTGTGCATCTTCAACCATGCGGCAGCTTCATTAGGAGCGATAGCTTTTGCCAAATCACCCTTGATAGTCTGATATTGATTATCACCATCTGTTCCTGTTGCATATACGTTAGACTCGATCAAGAATGAGTTGTTCTCACCCTCTTTACCATCTACATAAGCTAAAGCAGCCTTATCCGGATTTACATAACGGAATGACCAAGTTACGTTCTTATGCTTGTCTCCAGACAATACGTTGATGAATTTTGGATAATCTTTCTTATAAACAGCCATAATAGACTCGATTCCCTCATTCTTCAATTGATCAGCAGTCATAGCTTTGTACTTACCTGTCAAAACGATCAAGGTATCACCATATTGAACGGCAGGAACGAAACCTACACGAGTATAGCTACTGTTTGAAACTGCTTTCGTATTGAACAAGTACGGGTTAAGAGCTTCCTTGCGAGCAGCAACAGCGGCAGCAGAGTCTGAGTAGTTAACCAAATACTTACCATAGATGAATGCCGGAGTCTTCACATGAACAGCATGTACACATTGATATGGATCTTCTGTAACTTGACCATCAGCAGTGATATGCTTGCCTGTCTCAGTACAAGGAATGATCTTCTCACCCTCGATCAACTCACGATAAGCGGATACCAAGTATTGAGGTTTAACCTTACCTGCGCCACGAGTTAACCATGCTGTGTCAATACGGAAAGCCAACTTACCATCAGCCTTACCCTCACTCCAGATACCAGCGTAATCAACATCCTTGTTCAACAAGGCACCATTATGCTCATCCATCAAATATTCACCACGGATAGTTTCCTTGAACATCAAGCTATCAGCTGAATTATCAACGTTCTCACCAAGAAGTTCATTATTGAATTGACGATACAACGGAGTCTCGTCCGGAGCGATAGCGAATGCGGAAGTACGAGTCTCACCCATTACCTGAGCTTTCAAAGTAGCGGAAGCATCATAATCGGAAACACCTGCTTTATGAGTGCTGATAGCACCTGCGGAAGTAGCCTCAAGGATAGCATAGTAATGGTTACCCTCAATATGGTTGTTCTCCTTGAAGTAAACAGAGTCATTCGTAGTATTAGGATAATACTTACTCAATTTATACTTAGACTCTACCGCTACGTTATGATTACGGAAAGTAGTCTCACCATTAGTAATGATATACATCGTTCTTACCGGTCTCACCAAGCCAGGGATACGACCCGTGATCTTCTTGTCCGCATTACCGGAAACCTCCTCAGAAGGATTATAGCCATAAGCATGTTCTTTGTAAGAAGACTTAAGAGTGAACGCTTTCTTACCCTCTAACACATTCATCGTAGAATCCTTAACACCGATAAATTTATCAGATGCGTACGGATGCCAGTAGTTGAAAGTATATTTGTTCGTGATCAACTCATCATTAGTCAGATGCTTATAACCCACATACTTATCAGTATAGATTTCTTTAGCGACTGGGATAAATTCCAAAGAGTCACCAAAACTAGCAGCATACATATAAGTAGCCCCCGCATTTTTATTCAATTGGAGAGTCGCATCAGCAGCCGTACCGTCATTATACTCACGGTTATACAAATCTACAGCAGAAACCTTATTCTTATCTGTTACGTTCTTCTTCAACACAACCCATTGATAAGCAGGCATATGAGTAGCATCTTGAATATCCAAAGTCACCCACTCGTATTTACTAGATGCAGATTCATTATAAAGCGGAGCAGCATAGTACTTACCAGTCTTAGCATTTCTGATTACATAAACACCATCATCAACAGTTGTCTTTGTAGTAGGCAAAACTTTGCAACCTGCGAAACCTAACTCAATCTTAGTATTTTGAGCCGCATCTACCGTCAAGATACGAACCTTGTCTTTCAGCAACTCTTGCAAAGAGATATGCTGATTTTGCATAGCTGTAGTAGCAGTAACATCTTTCCAATACGTCTCACTTGTTTTTAACAAAGATTGTTTAACCTGAATCTCCAAGCTGTCATTTGAAGGCCAATATGTAAACATAAATTTATATTGGTCTGATAAATCTGTAGCATTGATAGAATCTTTCGGAGTAGCATGATTCTTAGTACCAGTCTTATAAGTATCCTTTAAGTTGCTCCAGTTATAAGCCAAGAACTTAGCTCCACCCACAGCATTCGTATAAGCAGTATCTACGTACAAGTAAGAAGAGTCGGCTCTCAATACATGGAAATAATTAGCAGTTCCAGAAGCTTCAACCGTGAACTTCTTCTCGGTAAAGTAGTTTACCGCTCCATCTCCTAATACATCCGGAGTAAACTTCAATGTGATACCAGCTTTCTTATCTTGGGTACCAAAGATCGTATTCAATTCATCAGCACCTGAGACAACGATCGAAGCGGCCTCTACCAACTCAAATTCAGTGAAACCAGCGGCAGTAATACCAGCTGTAGTAGCTATAGTTTTAACCATTTCTACATCGCCACTAGTATTCACCTTCAAACCGATTACAGAGTCATTCGTGAAATAAGAATAGAGAACGGATTTCTCCACACCATTCTTAAATACAGGAGAGAATTTCCAACCGGAAAGATCACCACCGACAACAGCAGGTACAGCAGCTAACGGAGCCGCCGCCTTACCTTTGATCGTGCTGATCTCAAGACCTAAAAACTTTCCGATCTTGTTCGTGAAATCATACTTAGGATTCTGTCCTTGATTCTCGGCATCAACCGTTACACACCACATTGTACCTCCTAAATTTGCGGAAGAGTGAGAAACCATTTTGATTTCATCTTCGTGAGTCGTGGAATTTTCGGTAATACTCAAGAAAGCAGAACCTGCCTTAAGCTGATAAAGACCGTTATTCGCTCCTTGATTCAGCTTAACAGCACCATTAGCCGTCACCGCACCCAGAAGCGCAGCACCAGCCAAAAGAGTAGAAAACTTTTTGTTCATAATTCTAAAATTAATATTAATACTAGTGTTTATTAAGATAATCAGCTCATTACGTTATCGTATCGATTGCTTTGTCATTCAAAAACGACTAGTTTAAACGAAGGTTTTAATCTTGCGTTTTATAAGGGGTAAATAGAAAGGTTTGTTGAAGGAATCGCTTGTTTCGTAAAGGATAACCTATCCTATTGATAAGAAAGAGAATAAGCTGTAAAAAAATAGCCCGGAAGGGTTGCAAGTATCGAAGAAACGCGTACCTTTGCAAATGACTAAAAGAATCGTTCGTTTAAACTAGTCGTTTCCATACTCCAGATATCATTTCAATCTATTATTCATCAGCTTTTATAGTATAGCATTAATAATGTACAGGCGTACATTAATATTATATTAAACGAGTCATCCGGAATTTACGGATTGTCATTGTGACACTTTGTATATTAAAGTCCTTGAGAATCGAATTTTCCGGGAGATTATACACCTAGTTCTATAAAACGAGAAAAAATATTCGCAAGTAGTTATTTCATAACAAGATAACGAAATATACCATTTTATTCTAGAGAAAATAATTCATCCTTATTCATACTCTTAAGGCTAAAACCTGTAATTCACCTGTATGTAAAGGCAATTTCTATCGTATGCGATGGGGATTACTACCGTATGTATCACCTAATGCATACGGTTACGTCGGCTAACGCATATATTCGCATGGGCAAACACCACCTTTCTCACCGGAAAAGCGACCTTTTACCTATAAATAAGAGACAAAAAGGCCCTTTTCACCTATTTCTTCTCTCTGGTTAGACTTCTCCAAAGAAGAGGTATGTCAAACAAACAGCCTTGTTTCGCGCAAACTGTCATGATTATCGCCGCTTCGCTTACCATCCATCCGCAAGGGCTATAACAGAATAATCGACATAGAAAAGCCCCGCAGGATAACTGAACCGCATCCCAAAGCCACTGAGAAGACCTTGTTGGTTCCGGTATAAAAAGGCTTTCCAAGTGATTAGTTATTCACTTCCCAAGCCGTCAGTTATTCACTTCAACAGCCAATGAGAGGGCCCGTTTCTTGGTTATCAGGGCCTGTACAGGCACATGTTTCCCGTATTTTCAAATAAGCTATGGCTTACATTTGACGCGGAAAGCCTCATTAACCCACCTTTAGCTTTAAGGCTGTATCCTTTATGCGTTCACTATATCTCGTCTTCACTCAAACTACACAAGGTGTTTCCGAAAAAAGACGTACGTGTTTTTTTAAAGCCTAAATGAATGCCCCATATAATAAAAATCGTATCTTTATCGCCAAAGATGGAAAAGAACCATCTATATCCTATTAATCACTAAAACCTATAAACACTATGGGAAAATTTATCAACCCCTTCACCGATTTCGGCTTCAAGCACATATTCGGCAGGGAAATGAACAAGGACATTTTAATCGAGTTCCTGAACGACCTCCTCAAAGGGGAGCATACTATCATGGACCTGAGGATCATGAACAATGAACAATGAGCGATTGCCCGAGACAGAGCAAGGAAGGAAGGTCATCTTCGATATCCATTGCGAGACCGACAAGGGCGAACGGATCATAATCGAGATGCAGAACAGGGAACAGCCCCACTTCAAGGACAGGGCCTTATACTACCTCTCGCACTCGGTGGTGGAACAGGGGATAAAGGGAACATGGGACTATGAGCTGGCGGCCGTGTACGGTGTTTTTTTCTTGAACTTCACGCTAGACGAGGAGAACAGGCCAAACAATAACAGGAACGAAGGAAAGTTCCGAAGGGACATCGTGCTGGCGGATCGGGAGAACGGACAGGTATTCAACCCCAAGTTCCGCCAGATCTATATTGAGCTTCCTCGATTCAACAAAGAGGAGGAAGAATGCGAGACAGATTTTGAACGTTGGATTTATGTACTAAAGCATATGGATACATTAGACAGAATGCCTTTCAAGGCACGCAAGGCCATATTCGAGCGGTTGGAACGCATCGGATCCATGGCGAACCTCACCCCCAAACAACGAGCGCAGTACGAGGCGGAGTGGAAGATGTATAATGATTATTATAACACCTTGGACTTCGCCGTTGAGAAAGGCATGAAAAAAGGGATGGAAGAAGGCATGGAAAAAGGATTGCAAAAAGGATTACAAGAAGGATTGCAAGAAGGACTGCAAAAAGGGAAAGAATCTACGGCACGTAATATGAAAGCCGAGGGAATAACCCCTCTTATCATCCAAAAATGCACCGGCCTTTCCCTTGAGGAAATAGAGCGACTATAAAACAAAATCCCTTCAGCCTCCATCCGTTTTTAACGTATAGTTATCAAAGGGAGAGACTGAAGGGATTTTTTATATTTATAAACGATCTAAAAGCTACTCCTCACGCTGCTTCTTCCATTCCTCCGCACACTCTTCCAAGGCCTTATACCAAGCCTGGCCGAACTTACGGATCAAGGGCTCCTTGAGGAACTTATAAACCGGCAATTGCTCTTTCTTTCCTAAGATCTCCGCTGCCTTACAAACGCTCCAGCGATGATAGTTCACGGCCTTGAAATCCCGATACTGAGTGACACGTATCGGGTAAAGATGGCAAGAAACAGGCTTATAGAAATCCGTCTTACCTTCCCGGTATGCTTTCTCGATAGCGCATTTACAAGTACCATCGGCGTCGTAACAGGTAAAGACACAATCTTTGCCGTTCACGATAGAGGTAACCGTATCGCCTTCCTCATCGATATAAGCTACGCCTTGCTTATGAATGACCTCTTGAGCTTTCGGGGATAAATCATCCCAGATAATGGGCAATACTTTCTGGAGCTTCGCCAACTCCGAATCCTCTAATGGAGCGCCGGAATCTCCTTCCACGCAGCATTCCCCCTTACATTTGGAAAGATCACATAAAAAATAACGCTCGATAACGTCAAGACTTACTAAAGTGTCATCTATCTGGATCATAAGATGCGCCTAGCTCTTATTTAATCAATGACTTACCAGTCATCTCCTTCGGCTGTTTCAAGCCCAAGATATGAAGGATTGAAGGAGCCACATCGGCCAAGATACCATCCTCTACTTTAGCGTCCTTGTTGGCTGTCACATAAACGAATGGAACAGGGTTCAAGGAATGAGCCGTATTCGGAGTGCCATCCTCGTTCAAGGCGTGATCCGCATTACCATGGTCAGCAATGATGATTACCTCATAGTCGTTGGCTTTAGCGGCCTCAACCGTATCGTGCAAGCAAGCGTCGATCGTTACAACCGCTTTCTCGATCGCTTTGTAGATCCCCGTATGGCCTACCATATCACCGTTGGCGTAGTTCACTACGATGAAATCGAATTTCTTCGTATTGATAGCATCCACCAATTTATCTTTCACCTCGAAAGCGCTCATTTCCGGTTTTAAGTCGTAAGTAGCCACTTTAGGAGAAGGGACCAAGATACGCTCCTCGCTATCGAACGGAGTCTCACGGCCACCGTTGAAGAAGAAAGTCACGTGAGCGTATTTCTCTGTCTCGGCGATATGCAACTGAGTCTTACCTACGTTTGCCAAGAACTCACCCAGCGTATTATTTACGTTCTCTTTGTCGAACAAGATATGAACACCCTTGAAGCTAGCGTCATACGGAGTCATACAGAAATATTGCAAGCCAGGGATCGTATGCATACCGGCCTCCGGCATATCTTGCTGAGTCAATACAACCGTAAGCTCTTTCGCACGGTCGTTACGATAGTTGAAGAAGATCACGACATCGCCTTCCTCGATAACAGCAACCGGCTTTCCGTTCTCAACGTGAACGATCGGCTTGATGAACTCGTCCGTTACACCCTCGGCGTACGACTCTTCCATCGCTTTTACCATGCACTCGGCTTGCTTACCCTTACCTTCGACCAATAAGTCGTAAGCCTCTTTCACACGTTCCCAACGTTTGTCGCGGTCCATAGCGTAATAACGTCCGATGATAGAAGCGATCTTACCGCCGGTAGTCTTCAGATGATTCTCCAACGTCTCGATAAAACCTTTACCACTCTTCGGGTCCGTATCACGGCCATCCATGAAGCAATGTACATAAGCCTTGCTGATTCCGTATTCCTTGGCGATATCCGTCAACTTCAAAAGATGCTCCAAAGAGCTATGTACACCACCATCGGAAACCAAGCCCATGAAGTGGATCTGCTTATTATTCTCTTTCGCGTAGCTATAAGCACGTTTGATCTCCGGGTTCTCCATGATCGTATTCTCGCGGCAAGCGATGTTGATCTTCACCAAATCTTGGTAAACGATACGGCCAGCACCGATGTTCAAGTGGCCCACCTCAGAGTTACCCATTTGTCCGTCAGGCAAACCAACGTTCTCGCCAGAAGCCTGTAACTGTGAGGCTGGATAAGTTTTCAATAACTCGTCCCAATATGGAGTCGGCGTGTTAAAGATCACGTCGTCTTTACCTTTGTCACCAATTCCCCAACCATCACAGATAATTAAAAGTGCTTTTTTGCTCATGATTGCTAATTTATTATATTGATTATGTTTTTAACCTTTACGATCGCGAAGATAATCAATTCCATCGTATTATTGTTTTTCTCAATGTATTACTTTTGTGGCAGGAATGGAAAAGAATATACAAGACAAGGATTTGGGAGTCATAACGCTCCGTACCACTCCCCGGGCCACTCGATACACGCTCAAGATATCAAAAGGAAAGATAACCGCCACGATGCCACCCGGGGGAGACGAGAAACGTATGATCGCTTTTATCATGGAGAACAAGGCCCGGCTGGTAAAAGCGCTCCAGAAGCATCCGGCCCGGCCCCTGCTCGACGAAAGATCGGAGTTACAGGCTACGACATTCCGCTTGCATATCTTCCGCACCGAGCGAAGTAATTTCTACATGAGATTGGAGGATGGAGTACTGCATATCGCTTGTCCGAATGAGACTCGTTTCGAGGAGGAAGAGGTGCAATCCTTATTGAAATCCATGCTGGAGAAGGCGCTCCGCCACGAGGCGAAACGGTTGTTGCCGGAACGTATCACGCTATTGGCTAGACAACATGGATTTATGTTGACCGGGGTGAAAATCAATAATAGCAAAACGCATTGGGGAAGTTGTACAATGAAGAAGAGCATTAACCTCTCGCAATCATTAATGCTTCTTCCTTGGCATTTGGTGGATTATGTATTATTGCATGAGCTTTGCCATACGATAGAGATGAACCATAGCGAAAGATTCTGGAAACTGATGGATAAGGTGACGGACAATCAAGCGATTCGTTTACGAAGCGAATTGAAAAACTATCACATGTTGTAGAGACAGAGCACGCTCCGTCTCTACAACTAGGTAATTTGTTAGAAATTGGCTCCTACTTGCAGAATGAAAGTCCGGGGTGCGCCGACATCCATCGGGCGGGCGCTATAGCGCTTGTTTAAGAGGTTGTTCACCAGTCCTTGTACATGGATATTCTTCGTCACTTTCATCCCGACACGCATATCCATGACGAAATATCCTTTATTGTTCTCTGCCCAATAATCATGTAAGTTTCCGAATAGCATCGAGCGCATATAATCCATCAGGTTAGGCTCCGCTTTCGTACGCTCATCGACCATAAAATAATCGACCGCCAATGTCTTGCTTTTCCATGACATATTCGTTCCGATATTAAACTGTTTCCATTCCAGATCAAATACCCCCTTTACGGAATGTTTCTGGCGATATTTTAAATACTTGCTGTCATTCGATTTCGAACGCATCGCCATTAAGTCATCATTCGCTTCCTCCTCCGCGTTCCGTGAATCCACGTCCATATCGATCGGATTCGTATAAACATACCCCAAAGTATATGCCAGACGAGTATCACGGTTAAACTCATACACACCCGAGGTAGACAAGTCTACCCCATAAATCTCCGCCCGGCCTACGTTCGTGAACTGAGCGCCGATTCCTAAGCCGTCGCCGCTAGAGAACGCATTGAACAACTTGGAAAGCCCATCGATATAATCGAAGGTCTTATTATTAAACAGGCCGAAACGGAACTCGATCATATCCTTGTAACGGGTATAAAAGCCGGCCACATCGATAAAGCCCTTCAAATTGCCGAACTTATAGCCTTGCTTGAAACCAAGTTCGGCATTATAACCTTGCTCCGCTTTCAATTCAGCGTTCGGGAAAGCTCCCACACCTCCGATATCCTTCAGGATAAACTTCTCCGTAACGGATGGATAACGGTATCCCTGTCCGAAAGATGCCCGGATAAAACTATACTCACCCAATTCATAATTCAAGCCTCCACGGAAAACAGGTTTTACCGGAACCTTCGCCCCGAAAATCTTCGTCTCCGCTTCCCGGTAGAAATCATCGACCCGGTAATACTCCAGACGAACACCGACCGAGACGTTCAAACGATCGATAAACTTATGATCATATTGCAGGAAGGTAGCCACATTATCGCTACTATGCTGCCCGGTCACTTTCGAATCCGCATGAATACGCTCATAAGTACCTCCAACCGTGAGTTGTGAATGTTCGAACTTCTTGCTGAATTGGTAATCCAGATTATAGGAATAGGTATGATCCGTAGCCTCCGGCGCTTTTTTCTCCATCGGTTTCATGGCATCTACCAACCAAGCCCCTACGTTATTCTTATCGGGTAGCGGAGTACGTCCCATCACCCAAGAAATCAAGTCCATATAATCCGCCGAGGTAGCTGTCGGGAAAAAATGATTTCCCAGCTTGCCCAATTCACCCATCAATCCGCTCACCTTCCCGTTCATCACCTCCGGCAAATACGGTAAGAAGGTCGGCAATAACTCGGTTTGCCAGTTTTGCGCCATATTGATAATCTCCGGGACGGATGAGATATCAAAACCCATATTATTCGTTATGTCAAAAAGAGACTTATCCGTAGTATGCGTGATGATACGGCTTCCCCGATGGAAGAAACGCCCCTTGAAACGATGAGTCGTCCCTTTTTCCGAATTCGTATAATTCAAGAAGGGATCTATATAAAATGTATTCTCACGGCGTCCCATATTCGCCAGCGGAGATTGAATATAGGGCTCCTCCGGAGAACGCCAGATAAAGAAACCGGTATAATCGTTATACAAATAATTCACGTTCACGCCATAGTTCAACCCTTGTACCCGGGGATCGTGATACGTAAGATTCCCACCGACCCGGACACGGCGATTGTAATTATCCTGCCGATACCCGTCGTCCAAGAATGTATTAGCCCCCACTGTCAAATCAAAATTCTTGATCCTACGGGAATGAGAGAGATCCAAGCCTCCATATAAAGGCGTCCCGTCTTGGCGCGGCTTCCCATACAATCCTCCTTGTACGTTCACCTGTGTTACCGGATCCAATCCGGGGCGTTTCGTTTTCACGTGAATCAAACCATTCAAGGCAGAAGAGCCATATAATACGGAAGAGGCCCCTTTCAGTACCTCTACTTGATCGACGTTCTCCATCGGGATCATATTCCAGTTTATCTCGCCGGAACCCGGAGTTAGCACCGACATTCCGTCCACCAGAATCAAGCAACGGCTACCCACGCCATAGGTCCATCCCGTACCACCGCGTACGGAAGGTTGCCGGTCCGTCACGTCCACACCGGAGATATTCTTCAATACGTCCGTTAAATCTTTCGGAGACTGACGAGTGATATCTTTCGCTTTCAGTAATTCCATAGAGACGGTAATATCGCTTAGCTTTTGCTCATAACGCCCGACGCTCACGACGACCTCGTCCATCATGTTTGAGTTTGTTCGCAAGGATACGTCATGCGTCAAGAACTCTCCCGGATCTACTTTCACGGGAACGCTCAACGTTTCATATCCCAGATAGCTAAAAGTCAATACAGCGTCGCCATCCGTCACTTTCAGCTCATAATAACCGTTTATATCAGACACAGTTCCTCTCGTACCCCCTTTGTCCTTATAAAAAACGTTTACCCCGGCTAAAGCTTCCTTGCTCTCCGCATCCTTAATATACCCTTTCACGTCTTGGCCGAAAGAGGCATGGGTTATCAAGAGAAGAAATAATATCAATTTGTAAGTATTCTTCATATCCAAATTATATTTCGCACAAATATAAAGGTTTATTCCATACCGCTAGACAGGTATTTAAAAACAGACCAAGAAGTCCTGTAAATAGACTATACTCTTTTTATTGCGCTAAGGAGAACCGTAAACTAATACCATAGTTCGAGTTCGATGTCGGGTAAGAAGATGTGGACACGATCGGCTCATTGATCTGTAAATCATAGAACGCTCTCAATGTCAAGGCACGACTTAACCCGTAATCCGCAGAGAACTGGATGGTCTTGGCGATATTCCCGCTGGTAGCCTGCGTAAACTGATCCTCAATCTTACGGATCAACGATTGCATTTTACGGTAAGAGAAATCTAAGCGGATCGTAAGATCATTACTGAAGTCGCGTGTCTTTTTCATTTTCAACACCTTGTTAAACTCAGTCAACTTATATCCTACTCCTATCACGAATTCGTTGGAAAGCGCTTCCACCAATTGGTAAGAGGAAATATTCAAGCTTAAGTTACGAGTCTTGCGCAACTCAAATTTACCTGTTATATTATTCAATAAAGTAGCGTCCACACCAAACAACGGGCTGAATCCTTCCGTGATACTCACGGCCGCTATATCATAAGGAGACGACGGCGTAGGATTACCTGTCTGGATATCGCGGATATATCCCAAACCATCCTGCCCGGCATCTACCCAATCCAAGAAGGAGGAAAACGCACCTACGCTATAGGAACAACGATATTGATGACTTAACATCATACTCTTAAAGTATTTGCGGATAACCGGTATACGGATCAAGCCATCATACGTAACACGCCAGTTCGGTAGCAGGCTCTTAACAGACGGGAAGGCTGACAAGCCTACCTTATTCGGGTCCTTACCCGTATAAGCCGCCAAGAAAGCAGGTACCAATACCTCCATGGAATTCAGGCTTACGCCTCCCCCTACGGCTGGATCATAAGGTTTTCCCGCTAAAGCATGCCCCGCCATAAAACCGGAGCTCGGATAAACCGTACCAGAATAGGTATCCATCAAACGCTGGGCGATCACGCTACGATGAGCGATAAATTTATCGAACGCTTTCGAGGAATAACCGTTATTAGCGTTTCCGCTGCCGCCGAAAGCGCTCCCCAAGGCAATCGTAGTCATCGTGAAGCTACCTCCCATCTGCTCGGGCATACCGTCTTGCATATAATAGATATCGGTACTACGGGTATCTACCCGGTTTGCGTTCAAATCAATCTTCAAGCCGGCTATAGGTTCTAGATTCGCACGAATCGTAAGATTCTTCGCGCTATTGATCATGGCGGGAGTCGTCATATTCTCATTCTTTACCAGCCAGCCCCGCTCGTCCGCCTCGTCGATAAAGCTCCTTCTTACCGCTCCAAAAGCAAAACCGAGTCCCGGAGCCAAAGTTCCTGTACGCCGTTGTCCGAACATATCACCAACCTCCGGTGCGTAACCACTCAACATCATACCGTCTATCAACGAATATTGTATGTTTACCCGACGTACCATCATCAAGAAACGGCTACTATATTCAGCGACTTTCGTCAAGGTTCCTTCCAAAGGCTGAGGACCGGGCACGATTGTCAGCTTCAAACGGGCCGTATCCTTATTCAAGATCATGACTTGGGCGTAATTGATCGGCTTGTATTTAATTGAATAGACCTTCCCGTCCGCTCCACGTGCCGTGATACGAACCTTCTTCGTAAACATTCCATGCTGCACGATCGTTCCACTATCCGGGCTCAATTGGATCTCTTTCTCTAGTTTCACCTCTTTCTTCTTTTTCTCCGGTTGACGAGCGCTTACCCGGGAAGAGGCCATAAATTTCTGGTTGATCTTCTTCAGATATTTATTCTTATTGTACAATGACTGCAAATTGAAACTACCCTGCCAGTCAAATTGACGTTGGTTCTTTATTATATTACCCTGTTCCAACTCAATACTAGCGACATTGGCTCCACGATCCCAGTTGTACGTGGCATTATAAGTCAATGAACTATTTACCCAGTCCAATGCCGGTATGAATTGCAATGGCATATTCCAAGTGACATTAAACGTTTGGTCATATTTCAAAGGAGTACCCAAATCACGGATACTTTGCTTCACGGAATCCTTCCATACCTGATAATCATCCGGATTCAATTTCTTATTCACTTGAACATTCGGTTCCTCGATGCGGGCATTCGTACCGGAAGTAAACGTCATGCTCAGATTATTCGTAAAGTCCCAACGCAAACTGAAGGCACGGTCCCACAAGAAATTGTGACTGAATGAGAGCAACTGGTTACCTCCATCCGTAGAACTTGTCAAATCCCTTAGCTTAATCTCATAGTAATTCCGCATCATCGCCGTCTGGAAACTAATATTCGACGGGACGTAATTCAGTCCGAATTGCTTGATATATTTTGTATATCCATTATTCTTCTTCAGCTTCTCGAAGGGTCGGAACGGTTTCACGTAAGGCGTATAATTATAAGCGAAATTACCTCGGTAATCCTTGGTTGTCTCATATTCGGTCTCCGGATTCTTCTTACTGTTCTGGCTATAAGAGTAACCTAACGAGAAGTTAGCCGGATCATACGGCATCGGATTCTTACTACGGATATCCACCTTTACGTTATTGAAAGAGACGCTCTTAATCGTGGTCTGGTCCAAAGAATAACTCTTGATAGAGTCTTTCTCGGCTTGGGTCTCTACCGCATCCAAAGCGTCCGAAAGCTTAATATCCTCATTCAACGGATCATACTCAGGAGTTGTAGTCTCTTTCGAATAAGCATAGTAAAAAGGTATGCTAACCTTTGCTTTCTCAGGGAACAACTTACCCAACTCAATCGAGGTCGCCACACTATATTGCGAATAATCATCCATCCGACGTTCGGCCAGCGACTGATCCAACGCACCAAAACCGGCGGTTTCCATTCGTCCACTTACATTGACCGTACCCAAATCGGATAAAGCGACGTTCAGATTCGCATTAGCGGCCCAACCACCTTTCTCATCGAAATCAGTCATACGAAGTTCGTTTACCCAGACCTCACCGCTCTTGATATCACCCGTATTATTACGTACGCCGATCATGATCACTTTCACCTCCGCTAAGCTAGGGTTACCGATGATACTGATTTTATTACGCGTATTATCCGGATCATTTTTCGAATAAACCTTTTGGTAGCTTATATTTCCCTGTCCCTGACGTTTCAATTTATTTCGCTCCAACTTCAAGTCGGTCAGCGTCTCCAATTTAAAATTCAAGGTATTATTTAAAGGCCATACTTTTTCTTGATCCGCGCTATTGTTCGTATTATAAAGAATAGTACTATGGGGAGTCAGATCCAAAGGTACCTCATACTCATAATAATTATTCTTATAGTCAGAACCTAAACGAATAAATACAGAGAAATCACCATTCGACAAAGTCTTGCTCTCATCAATCGGCGCTTCCGCATGAGCGAACATTTGTAATCGTTTATACCGGCGAAGGTCATAAGCGGTAGATTTATAAACCGCACGTGCATCCGCAGGAGATAAATCCGTTATCTTCATAGACAATGCCTGCTCGTTCTGTTGAAGCAACTGAGGCTGGCTGGAATCGAACATACGGCTAATACCCGGAGGCAACACATAGTTGACCGGCTGACGCTGCCCGTTCTCCTCTATATTCACAGAAGATACGACTATCTGTCCATCAGACTTTGGCGGAACAAGAGGATTTGACAAATCCTGCGTATAAGTACGCCAATCACCACGGACCAGTTCCAAGGTACCAAAACGCAGAACCGTAGACTTACGGAATCCTGTCATATACATACGCATGAAACGGACAGTCTTGAAATCCCGGATCGCTCCAACCCTCTTCTCATAATCTTTAATAGGAATCTTAAATAGATACCATTTTACTTTCTCCTTATCACCATTCATCAAGGTTACTTCCGGAGTACGCTCATCGACGATGTTATTTACACCGACCTGCAAATCTTTTGGACGGAGAGAGATCTTGTACTCAAAATATTTCTCTGTCTCATTCAACGTATTATCGCCATTGATATCTTCCACATCCGGTGTACTCTTTCCGGCTGTAGCATATCTTTGATCGGATTCTTGTGAGTTTCCCTCTGTACCGTTATATCGTTTATAGCGAGATAAAATATCCAACTCCTTAGCATCGTAATCATCCCCACGGAAATAGTGATAATTATCCCCGGCAGGATCGTTAAAAGGAGAAAATGGATCATCCATCATCTTAGAGATGGTCTCACCGGATAGTTTCGCCCTCAATTTATTCAAATAATCCGCATACGTAGGGAAAGTCTGCTCTTCCTCCGTAGAAAGACCGTTCAAACCGACATCTTGCAACTCACGATTTTGGGCATCAAACGCATATCCCGTACTTTGCGTGCGAGGAACCTTACCCCAAACAGTCGTATCAACTTTCGACATATCACCGTCCACAGGCATGCCATTCTCAAAGAATTTCCGCTCATCTTTCAAAATATCCTCGGAAATCTCACCCAAGTTAAAGTATAGGTCACCACCTTCGGCTGTCTCGTCCTCAAGATACGGGTCTAAAAGCCAGAATTCGATATATTCATAATTGGCAGATTCCAAATCGCTAGGCTCGATCTTGCGCATTACACCACCCCAACGTTTTTCCGGATTACCCAACGTACCGTCCGAGTTTACATTTTCCGCATCCAGGTTATACGGACCACGCTCATTCGGGTAAAAAGCGAGGTTTAATACTGGCAAAGTCGTATTATCATTGGTTCCCAACTCTTTATTCGGAAAGATCTCTTTATAACTGACTCCACGCGTATAATGATTCGATAAATCATCATTCGTAAGATGTCGAGGGCGGGAAGAGGAACTCTTACGTGTGAAGATTCCGTCTACCGTATACCAAGCCAACAAAGCTCTGTTTTTACCATAAGCGATATCGTTCACCTTCTCCGCTTCCGGAAATTTAGGATTCGAATCTTCATAGGGGGTACTCGCCAAGTTCCAAGCATACGGGTTCAAAAGATCCATACCACTTTGTGTAGACTCGAAGTCATCCAAATAAGAGTAACCACCCGTATATTGATTCTCATAATGTCCCGCTATTAAATGAGCGAATTCCGCATTGAATGAGATTTGGCTAGGTTTGGTCAATGTCAACAAGGGTAACTTATCAAATACGTTTGTCAACCACTGGCTCTCTGCTTTATAAGAGGTATTCAAGCCCCATAAAGTATTCTTTATAGACTCATCTCCCAAAGTGGTTTTTACCGTAAGAGGCATTTCCGACATATGCATAACCGTGGCACCGACCATGAAGTCCTTATTGAACTGGTAATTCAAGTCTAACCCGATCATCGTCTTTCGCTGCATATTAAAAGTAGACTGGTTCTCCAGAGATACGCTAACGGGTGTTCCACTAGATATGATGCTCTCATTCAAGATCGTCACACGTCCTAAACTGTAATCTACCGTATAATCCACATTCTCTGTCAGTGTAGCTCCTCCTGCCGTGACACGTACAGACCCACGGGCCACGTTAGTAGCTCCCAAGTCGATCTCCGAACCCGACGAGGCTTTATACTCACCACTTAAAAGGAATTTATTTTTCTCGGCGATCTGGCGAGCAACAGTTAATGTCGAGTCATACAACTCTTGGAATACATATTTACTGGCATAGGCATTACCTACCTTTTCCCGTAATTTCGAGCCGAAAGGTTGTACACAAGGGAATATAATCTTACCGGTCTCCGCCTGTATCGTATAACCGTCAATAAAATCGAAGAAGCCATCCGGATTCGGATTGTCATAAGTATCCAAGCGATCCAGCCCTAATACCCGAATCAAGATTTGATTCGCACAATTACCTTCTGGAAGATAGTTTACATACGTACCGGTAGAATCGCTCTGATAGGTTACGTTCAATTTAAACTTTTCTTTCTGCACCGAATAAGCACCCAATGAGTATACGTTCTTCATCATCAAGTCCCAGAACATCATATCAGGCGACATCGTGATGCCCTTTAGCAACTTCACATAAATACAGTCACTCGTATTCTCTTTATTATCCGTAGAGAACTCACCGACTTGATAGGTCTTGCCATTATAGATAAAACTAAAAGCGACACCCAATACCTCATCAGCCTGTAACTGAGTCCTCAAAGAAATATAACCCAATTTCTTGTTTAATGTATACTCAGACGACTCTAGCAAACGGGCACTCTCGATTTTCTCAAAATCCCGTCCTCCCTCCATGGCACCTTTCAAAGCATCATTCACCATATTAATCTTACGGGCACCCGTAAATTGAGTGGTTAAAGTCGTATATAAATTGTTTGCGGAATTATTCGGACGCCTATCCGTTCCGGAAGGCATTACCAAGGCTGTATTACCGATATTACGAGATTCATTTTCTCCCAAATCAGTGAAAGCTACGATATTGCGGGACTGGTCATAATTACCTCGTTTATTGGTCACCCACACTTCTATCTTAGAGATCTCGATACCGGAGGTGACGGTAGGCAAAGACTCCATAAACTTATCGTAGTTATCATAGAAATAATGGCCCAAGAAGAAGTGACGGTTCTCGTCGTATTCATCCACCTTGATCTCGAAGGGCTTCGTCTGCACGCCCCCTTTTGAGCTAACCGTCTTGGATTCAGATTCCTGCTGGGCAAACAAGGCGTTCACTCGCAACTTACCAAATTGTAAATCCGCTTTCATACCGAATAAAGCCGCACCTCCATTAATCAAGGAGTTGCTGGTATTCATGCTCACGTTACCGGCTTCCAACGATTTGATAATCTCATCCTCCTCGCCCGTATACGCCAACTTCAATTTCTTGGAATCGAAATCAAAAGAGGTCTCGGTATTGTAATTCATTCCGAAATTCACCTTGCTACCCACCGAGGCTTGTACATTCAACTGCACACTCTCGTCAAAATTGAAGAAAGTACGTTTACGGGAACGCTCCGGAAGAGAAGGATCATTATTCTTATTCGTCTTCAATCCCATCGTGATCTCGGCCGAACCTTGTGTTCTTACACGTACTCCACCGGGGCCGAAGATACGTTCCGCCGCACCGATATTAAACTGCATATCGGTTAAGTTAAACTGTTTATTCGTAGCTTTTTGGAATTCTTCCTCGTTCTTTTGGCGGAAATAGGAACGAAGTGATTGTTGCATAGAATAATCTTGGTATTCCGCTGGGGTTAAACTCATCGGCGTACCAATCTCCATATCGCCTAATTTCGTACGAACAATATACGTATTCGTCTTTAAATCATACTCAATCGTAGTCTTGACATTCTCCGGATCACGCAAATCGGCAGGTGATTGTTTCACGATATCTTGATATTCCTCCGGTGTAGTTTTAGCTACCGGATAACGGGGAGGGATCGTATCCTCCGGAGCTTCCAGCAACTCCAATTCCGGCAAAGATGATGTATACGCAAGGTAATCAGCATTCAGCGAATACAAGCCGACACCAAACAATAATACAACGATCCATATGGAATATTTCAGTATTCGTTTTCTCATTTTCTCATTTAATTGTCAATTGTTAATCGTTAATCCTCAATTGTCAATTATCAAAGCATTCTAAGCGCAGTTTTAATTACTTGTTCCACAGCTAAAGTGGGCGAGCCTTTCAAAATAGCGGATACCGCTTTTTGCGAAGCCGCTTTCTGGAAACCCAACATAACCAATGCGGCTACGGCCTCCTCGGTTACCGCTCCATTAGAGACTGATGCCTCCGGCAAGTTTCCGGCCATACTCTCCATAGGTTTCACCTTATTTTTCAAATCTACCAAGATACGCTGGGCCGTCTTCAAACCAATCCCTTTCACGGCAGTCAATGCGGCCTCATTCTTCGAACCGATCACTTGAACCAATTCGGATGGCGGTAGAGAAGAAAGGATCATGCGTGCGGTATTCGGTCCCACGCCGGAAACGGAAGTAAGCAAAAGGAACAACTCCCTTTCGATTTTCTCGGCAAAGCCAAATAGTAAATGAGCATCTTCCCGGATTACCTCATATATATATATTTTTCCGGTAGTCTTACTCCCAAACGCACTATATGTATTCAAGGATATATTCAGCTCGTAGCCTATACCACCACACTCCAAAATCATACGTGTAGGTGTAAGTTCCACGATTTCACCCTTTATATATTCTATCATCTATATATCTTTTTAATATTCCGTACCTATTATAACGCAAAATTAATCAAAAACGTATATCGGGTTACCATTCTTTTCCCGGATAAGGAACCTTAAAGGTTTCAAAACAACCCCGATCCTGCAATGTCACATAACATTGACGATGATCAGGTCCTCCAAATGTTAAGTTAGACGGCTGCTTTCCTGTCAATTGAATCTCTTCAACTAAATCTCCTTGCGGATTTAACAAAGCTATAGTACCCTTATCATAACGGCAAATATAAAGATTTCCTTTCTCGTCACACTTCATACCATCCATACCGTACCCCTCAAAAGTATGAAATAGACGTTTATTCCTTAAAGTACCATCCGGGCATATATCATATACCCAGACTTTTAATTGAGCAGATTCATTAATGTACAAGCGTTTACCATCCTCACTCACAGCGATGCCATTAGTCGTTCCCATATTCGTCTCCAATAAGGAGACTTTCGCATCCGGGGTAATCAACCAAAGTTGGCCTTTTTGATTCGGCCAATCCGGGTCACTCGCATAGATATTTCCATTGGAGGCAAATACAATATCGTTTGGTTGATTCATCTTTGGCTCATGAGCGAATACGCTGATCTTCTTAGATTTCATATCCACTTTTAAGATATTATGCCCTGTATAATCCGCCACGTACATATTTCCGTCTTTCCCGAAGCGGATACTATTCCCGGTAGATCCTTCCGGCAAAACGAGAAAACAGCCATGGCTACCATCTGGGCGTACAATACCGATCGTCCCTTCTTTCTTATAATTTACGGCATATAAATTTCCTTCGCTATCTACAGCCGGACCTTCTATTCCGGAAGTAAATGTGTGCTCTGGCATCCAACCTGTTGCTTTCAATACATTCTGGGCATTTAAAGAAATCCCACAATACAGAATACCACACAGCAGACTAGCAATGACCTGTATACTTTTCATTTTCAATAATTTTACTGTTTCCAAAAACCGGGGACTAATATCGTTAATACCGTAAATATCTCCAGACGCCCTGTTAACATCAAAAAAGACAGAAACCATTTCGACACCGTGGGAACATCCGCAAAATTACTTACCGGACCAAGCGTTCCCAAGCCGGGCCCTACGTTACTTATAGCAGAAACAGCGGCACCAATCGCCTCCGAAAATCCCATCCCATCCAAAGATAAAGCCAAACAGCTCACCACGATTAACGTAATATAAGCGAACACAAAAGCTAACACACGATGTACGATATCACCAGATACGACATGCCCGTTCATTCGTACTGGAATCACCGCATGGGGATGTGTCTGTTTCTTAAATTCATTGGAGAGATTCTTCGTTAAAATAACGAAGCGTCCCATCTTCAAGCCACCGCAAGTAGATCCGGCGCATCCACAAATAAACATCAAGATCAATGCGATAAACCAGAAAAACGGTCCCCAAGGAATATAGTCATCCGTAGCGAATCCACAGGTAGAAACCAAGGTCACCACTTGGAAAGCCGCCTTACGGAACGCATTCTCTACATCCGAGGCGAATCCAAGGTACAAGATCCACACCATGACAACGATAATAGCGCTTAAAACAAAAAAGAAAAACCAGCGAAACTCCTCATCTTTAATCAATTTCTTCACATTTCCATTAAAACAGAAATAAACCAATGTCATATTGGTAGCTCCGATAAACATGAAAATAGTTATTACATACTCTATATAAGAGGAATTCCAATAAGCGATACTTGCGTTTTTGGTTGAATATCCACCAGTAGATATAGCCGTGAACGCATGATTTACCGCATCATACAAATTCATCGGACCAGCCCATAAAAGGCCGACTAAAAAAAGTGTCAGAAAAACATACACCCCCCACAGGCGTTTAGCGACTTGCGTAATACGAGGACGAAAACGTTCATGGGTTATACCGGGCGTTTCGGCATCAAACATCTGCGAGGCACCACCTCCGAAAATAGGCATCAAAGCCACGGTGAATACGACCATACCGATACCTCCCTGCCACTGTGTAAGACTCCGCCAGAATAAGATACCTTTAGGCAATGCCTCTATATTCGTTAAAATAGTAGAGCCGGTAGTCGTAAATCCGGACATGGTCTCGAAAAAGGCATCGGTCACATTATCTATATATCCTCCAATATAGAATGGTAACATTCCAAATAAAGAGAATAAAATCCAAGTCAATGTCACGATCAACATTCCTTCCCGCCGGCCGGCCGAGTGTTCATTCGCCTTAAAGCCCATAGAGTAGAACAAAAAACCGGTCCCGAATAAGATTCCGCTTGAAATAAGAAGCGGATATACATCACTCCCCCGATAAAGGAAAGCTACGACGGTAGCGGCCAGCATAAAAAAAGTCTCAAGGATGAACATCACCCCTAGCATCTTCACTATAAAACGTACGTTCAACATAACTATCAACTAGTTAAAGTAGTCCTCCAGCTTACGCATAGCCGTATCCAAGCAGAATACGACAACATGATCGTATGCCTGTATCTGAGTATCACCCTTGATCATCATAGGTTCACCGTCACGAATCAACCCACCGAGAGTCATATCTTTCGGCAGACGGAGATCCTTGACTTGTTTCTTGGTAATCTTTGAATCCGGGCGAGCCACCAACTCCGCCACATCCGCATTCGCAAAGGTCAAACATTTCACGTTAGAGACATCCGCATCCAAAAGAAATTGATAGATATGGCTGGCTGCTATCAGCTTTTTGTTGATAACCGAACCGATGTCCATACTTTCCGCCAATTGGATATAATCGATATTCTCAATCTTAGCGATTGTCTTAAACACACCTAAACGCTTAGCGGCCAGACATGCCAATATATTCGTGCTGGAATTTTCCGTCAAAGCTATAAAAGTCTGCGCATCCTTGATGCCTTCTTGCATCAACAAATCAGTATCACGTCCGTCTCCGTTTATAATCAAGACATTACTAGGCACTACCTCAGCGATTCGATGACTTTTCTCTTTATTAGCCTCAATTACTTTTACCCGGATGTTATTAGGTAAATATTGGCAAGCACGGATAGCGATACGGCTTCCTCCCATAATAATAACCTTCTTTACTTCCGGATCTTTCTTCCCGGCCAGTAAGCGCACATCCTCTATATGAGATCGGGTCGTCGTAAAGAATACGATGTCACCAGACTCTATCCGGTCCGTACCACGGGGGATTATCGTCTCGTTCTTTCGCTTAATAGCGACAATATGATATAGCTTCTGCTCATTTAGCAATTCGGCCAATACCCGGTTCACCAAACGGGAATTATCCCGAACTTTAACACCTATCAGAATTAAAGCTCCACCAAACAGCTCCCAATATTGGCGTGTCCACGGACGGCGTACAGCTGTCACGATCTCCTTAGCCGCCAACATCTCAGGATAAATCATCGAGTTGATTCCTAATTTCTCGAACAGCTCTTTATTTTTGGGTAATAAATATTCGTAATTATTGATTCGGGCCAACGTACGATGCGCTCCTAGATTATGAGCCAACATACAAGCCGTCACATTGGTAGTCTCCTCGGGAGTAACACTTACGAACAAGTCCGCTTTCTTGATCCCCGCTTCCTCCAAATCTCTAAGCGAGGTCGGATTCCCGACCATAGGGAGAATCTCCATGCTAGATTTTGAGAAATTCAGCCGTTCCTCATTCGGATCCATCAAAATGATATCCTGATTCTCTTGAGATAACATTTTCGCTAAATGTGTACCTACTTCTCCCGCACCGGCTATGACAATTTTCATATTTTATTAATTGACAATAATCAATTCTCCTTTTTCAACTGTTTCGCAATGCTCTCGGCATCCATACCACATAATTGATACAGTTCCGGTATAGAACCATGCTCGATAAACGCATCCGGCACTCCGATACGCTTTACATGAGGCGTATAGCCATTGTCTGCCATAAACTCAAGGACAGCGCTACCAAAACCTCCTTTTATCACTCCATTCTCTACCGTAATAATACGGTTATATTTCTGCCCGATCTCATGCAACAGCTCCTCATCCAACGGTTTCAAGTAGATCATATCGTAGTGGGCTATCGATACCCCCGCTTCTTTCACCATCTCGATGGCTTTGATCACCTCGTTTCCGATCGGTCCGATAGAAAGTACGGCGATATCATCCCCGTCACGCAACTTTTTCCCTTTTCCTATAGGCAATACTTGCATCTCGTTACGCCAATCTTTCATCTCCCCCTTACCTCTAGGGTAACGGATTACGAACGGGCCATTAAAAGCAGCATAGCCTGTATACATCAAATTCCGTAAATCCAACTCATTCAATGGGGAAGCGATTACCAAATTCGGTATCGGACAAAGATATGCTAAATCAAACACGCCATGATGTGTAGCTCCATCCTCTCCCACTAATCCCGCACGATCCAGACAGATCACCATATGTAGTTTTTGCAAAGCTACATCATGGATAACCATATCATACGCACGCTGCATAAACGAAGAATACACGTTGCAGAAAGGTATCATTCCCTCCTTAGCTAATCCGGCAGAGAAAGTTACGGAATGTCCTTCCGCAATTCCCACATCAAACGCACGATCCGGGAAGGCTTTCATCATATAAGTCATCGAGCAGCCGGAAGGCATAGCCGGAGTTACGCCTACAATACGCTCATCTTTCTCCGCAAGCTCTACCAATGTATGACCGAACACGTCTTGATATAATTGAGGTTCATCTAATTTACGAACGATAATACGCTGGCCGGTTTCCTTATTGAACTTTCCGGGAGCATGCCATTCCGTAGCGGACTCTTCCGCAGGTTTAAAGCCTTTTCCTTTTTTCGTTTTGATATGCAACAGCTTAGGGCCTTGCATATCTTTTATATCATTCAATACCTTCACCAGATAATTTACATCATGCCCATCCACCGGACCGAAGTAACGGATGCTGAAGCCTTCAAATAAATTATGTTGCTGGGTAAGCAATGCTTTAAGGCTATTGTTAAAACGTAAGATGTTTTCCCGGCGATCGTTATTGATGAGCTTGATCTTCTTTAAGCCTCGATACACATCGTATCTCATTTTATTATAGGCTTGACTCGTCGTTATATCCACTAAATACTGGCTAAGACCACCTACGCTATGATCTATCGCCATATCGTTATCATTCAGGATAATCAACAAATTATTAGGGTTGGCAGACGCATTATTCAACCCCTCGAAGGCGAGTCCTCCGGTCATAGCGCCATCCCCGATCACGGCGATCACATGGCGATCCAGTTCCTTCTTCAAGGCCGAGGCTACCGACATACCCATCGCCGCAGAGATTGAATTTGAGGCGTGTCCGGCGATAAAAGCGTCATACTCGCTTTCCGCCGGATTAGGGAAGCCGCTAATTCCTTTAAACTTACGGAGCGTATGGAAAATATCTTTCCTTCCTGTAAGTATTTTATGTCCGTAAGCTTGATGCCCGACATCCCAGACAATACGGTCATAGGGGGTATTGAATACATAATGAAGGGCGACTGTCAGCTCTACCGTACCAAGGCTTGCACCTAGGTGACCGGGATTCTCAGACAAAACATCGATAATATATTGACGCAAATCGGCACATACCTGCTCCAACTTATCCTGTGACAAATGTCTCAAGTCTTCCGGAAAATGAATGCTATCCAATAGGTGTTCAACTTTGCTTTCAGCCATGTCTGCTAATTTTTCTGGCAAAAATACAGAATAAACGGCATATATAATAGTATTGTCCTGTCATTTCTTAGACAAGGGGGAAATCCATATTGATTTTAACAGCTAAATCCTATAAAATTTCACAACTATGAATTTTTCATGTTATAAGAATCATGATATAACACCATTTGGAAATAAAACTAGGCCAACCACACCTAATTTAATTTCTAAAAAAGCACAATAAGCCCAATATTTCCAGATTATCATCTATACATCTGATAATCAGAATGCAAAGAAATTACATCCATCCAAGCTCCGATTAGTATCCATAGTATTTTGAATTTCTATTAATACTAATCGCAATTTCCATGTATAGTAAAGTAGGCTACAACGGAGCCTATTTTTAAGAAATACACAATAAACAGAATGACTCCCAACTGATTGATGATACATTTAGCGCTAAAACATGTATATATATGTATCCAAGTAAAGATTCGAATTTGGCACAATTGTCTTAATAAAAAAAGAGCTGTGTTTCCCATTTTACCGAGAAGTATAACAGCTCTTTCTTCTTACAAAACCTTTTAATTTTTTATTCCAAGGTAAAGTTACCGGTCAAGTGTCCCAATTGGTGTAATAGTACAACTTGATATTGGCCACTTGTTTCTCCCGCTAAAGAAAATGAATAAGTTCCACCTGCCTCTGAAGAAACAACATCCTCATAAATTTTCACACCTCTATCATTCATGACACATACAGTCAAGTTTGATAAAGCATCTTCAAAGTCCAAGGAAAGGATATCTCCTTCGATTGATGCAACTGGAGGTAATGGGGCATCTGCCGAACGATAATATTCATCTCTCCATTTTCCTTCCGTAGGAATATTATCTCCTAAAACAGAATTAGTTAAAAACAATGCGAATAAAATCGCAACAACAGTGAATTTGTTTACATTTTTCATAATGCATGATATTTTTATAAAAACATGGGAGCAAACATACCATACATTACTTACAAAAACATGAACTAAAATTGCACAAATTATGCACAATCATCATTAAAACTCCTGTATGAATCTATCAAATTTCTCAGAAGAGCCTTTCTGTGAATGTATTTTCTCATATAGTCGTTTACGAATCATAGACACGTTTGTTGGAGTGGTAACGATTAGCATCGCTATTGTAACGGGAGGAACATTAGACTTTACTAAACAACTTACACGCAGTTCTGTACTTGTCAATTTTTTAGCAACTCCCATGAGCCTATGGGTAAAGCCATCATATGTCTCATCCAAAGCTTTATATAATTCCTCCCAATCATTCTCTTTTGGTCTCCAGTCTTCTTTCATATGAAAACGATAATAAATGTCCGATGTTAAAAATCGATTTAATAAAAGCTCATTCTCGGTTTCCGCATACTTCAAATTCTTGTTTTCTGCCTCCAAACGTTCTTTTCTCAAAAGCATAAGTTCTTTCTCTTTTTCATCAAAAGCGATGGAAGACTCTTGTATCTGCTTCTCTAGCTTAGCTATAATCTTTTCATTTTTTTCTATACGTTCTCTATCTTTTCGTTGTTTTTCTTTCAAAGCATCTAGCTTTCGCCTCTGTTCCTGCAGATGTTTCTTTTTATTGTTTAATCTTTTGTACACCATAACTATCACGAAAACCAATATTACAATAGCACTTAAAGCAAAAATACCTACAATGAGAAAATTTATGATTGTCTTATTTAATGCAATCTGAGTTTGCATATATTTTGCCTCTACTTGGTGATAGTTATATAAATCTTGCATCTTTCGAATAGACTCTGTTTGTTTTATCTTATTAGTTGAGTCACGTAGTTGTTCATAAACTTCTTGAAACATTGCATAATTTTTCCAGTGTTTCTGCTCTTTTTCTAGTTTTGCCAAATAATAGTAAGCGCCTGCTTGTGTTGAACATGAATGGCTTTCTTTACACATTTCTAAATAAACATACGCAGAATCTATCGGCCCTATTCTTGAAAATAGGTCTCCTAAAGTTAAATAAGTAGGATACAACAAAGACACATCCGTAGAATATTCCAAAGACAATTGAAGAAAGTCATAAGCTTTTTTATAATCACCTAACTCCATACAGACATTTCCTAATTCACTAAAAATAGAGGGTTTACTAAGATTATTCGCATAATTCAACGCATACTCATAGAAAAAGCAAGCACTATCTAGCTTTGATAAAGAGGTATAAGTTCTGCCTATATCCCTTAAAACAAATGATTGGCCAATAGAATCTTGAACTTCCCTAAAATAATCTAAAGCCTTTTTCTGAAATGGAATTGCTTTTTCATAAACATTCTGATAAGTATAAAGCATTCCTAAACTATAACTAATACGACCCAGTAAAACATAATCCAAAACTTTATCACTATTTCGTAATGCTTTCAAATAATAGTCTTGCGCATGAAGAGCATCGCCAAGGTCCTGATTGACTCTTCCTCTATAATACCAAGCTTTTGCTTTTCTTCCCCAATCTTCGGTTTTATCAAAGTATTCAGTAGAAATAGCGATCAACGAATCTGAAGTAGGTTTGACATAAGTTTTATTTTGAGCTTCTGTCAAAAGTAGATAGTACATAGCACGATCCTTTTCTGAAAGATCATTTACATCTTGTATTGTTGATAGCAATGTTAAAACGCTATCGGGATGTTGGGACATTATCTTTTCCGCATGTTCATATAGACCTGAGTGATGGCTACATGACATTAGTCCAGTAATAAAGAACAGAAAAAAGACGTATAGATTGTTTTTCATACTCTGTAACATTTTTATTTTCCACAAATGTAAGTAAAATCTCTAATCCTAAAAGTCTTGATTTTTACTGAATTAGACACATACAAGGATTTACGGGTATTTGTATTCCTCCATCTGTTTTGAAAATCAAAACGGATCAAACACCCCGCAAATAAGAAGTAAGTTTAAACTCTTTTACCTTTTAAATACACACAGAAGCACTAGAATACGCAGGATTACTCTAGTATTAGGGCAACAAAGACAACACAAGAGAGTGAACCTTGCCATTGCTGGCAACTACCTGTTCACCCGAAGCCCAGTTCTCTCCTCCATTGAAATCTGATATTTTTCCTCCGGCCTGCAATAGAATCAAGGCACCAGCGGCTACGTCCCAAGGGCCTAAATAGGCTTCTATACGGGCATCAAAACGTCCTGCTGCCACATAACACAGTTCAGCGGCGGCAGATCCCATCAAACGGGTACCTCCCGCAAAACCATACAACCTATCAACCAAATGACCGGCTACCGGACGATAAGCATCAGAGTTATAAGGGAAACCCAATGCGATAAATGCCTTATCCAATACTGATACATCCGATACATATATCTCATTCCCATCCAAGTAAGCCTTACCACCTTTCACTGCATAAAAACACTCGTCCCTACACACCTCATAGACTACTCCTAACAATAACTCCTTCCGATTTCTTAAAGCGATACTCACGCAATAAGGCGCAATATCATGAATATAGTTTGAAGTGCCGTCCAATGGATCGATCACCCAACAATATTCCTCATCAGTCAAACTTCCAGAGCCTTCCTCCGCGATAAAACCAGCCTCAGGTAGCAAAGTAGACAAAGCCTCTATGATCTGTCGTTCCGATTCTTTATCCACATAAGATACATAGTTATGAGCACTTTTTTCCTCCACTAAGTTCCGGTCAAACTTTCGGCGTTCTTCTTTTAAGAATGTCGCAGAAGCACGAGCTATTTCTCGAACCTCCTTACACAAATAGGCTAAATCTAATTCCATACCGTTCATTTTATTTTGGCAAATGTAATGATTTCCATTTATAGTAATCTCATTTTAGCGACAAATGAGACCACATAGAAACGTAAAAATAATACCTATTACGAATTTGCCCTAAAACTCTGCCTTTAAGAAATATTATATTATCTTTGTGTTATGTTCAGCTAAAAAGATTGAGCTATGAAAACAATACATTATCTTTCAATCATCATCTTATCATTCAGCAGTCAAATACTTTTGGCACAGAATGATACTTTAGTCGGTGTATTGCGTGACATCAGCGATAAAATAATCAAACGCTATCCGGTCACGCTAGGCAGTCAGAATCCGATCACCGTGAAAACGAACAAACATGGCGTATTCACCATCCCGGGGGCTAACCTGAATGATACCTTGTTCGTCACTATTAAGAAAACAAGAAATGTAGTCAAAGTCCCAGTCAACGGATACAATTATATAACCATTACTTTAGAGAATAGCACATTCAACGCAGAGCGTAGTTTTGAACCGGATGAGGCCCTGAAAGAAATTATGGAAAGGGAACGAAACAAAATAGTAAGCTCAAGCGTTATGAATAAAGAAGAGATACAGAAAACCGGATGCCGGGATCTCTATTGCCTGCTACGAAGGATGAGTGGCATAACATTCGCCGATGGTTCCGTACGCATCCGTGCGAGCGTTTCCCTAAACAGTCCTAGTGACCCGCTAGTAGTGGTAGACGGTATACCGATGGACCTATCTGTTCTAAACACGATTCCCGTCGAAGATGTCTCGGAATTAAAAGTATTGAAAGACGCAGGTGAATACGGGGTGAGAGGCGCGAACGGAGCGATCGTCATAAAAACAGGCAAATAAACAAATAAGAAAAAGAGAAACGTATCAACATGAGAGTATGGATTAAACGGATAGGAGTGATATGCCTAATACCGATCGCATTGGTATTGTTACTCTCTATATTACTATATATACCTCCTTTCCAAAACTTCGCGGTACGGAAAGCGACCGAATACGCGGGAAAAGTGACTGGTATGCAAATCGGGATCGAGCAGATTAGGCTATCTTTCCCGTTAGACCTTACGGTTAAGGGTGTCGAGGTCGTAAATCCTCCCGTCGATACCTTGTTGAGTTTACAGAGCTTGACGGTACGGGTTCGTGCCCTTCCTCTTTTGCGGAAGCAAGTATTGGTAGAGGCGATCGACCTCCGGAACGTAAAGGTTAACACCGGGACTATGATTGAAGGTATGGAAATCAAAGGATTCTTGGGAAAGCTTTACCTGCACGCCGATCGTATAGACCTGTCCGAGGAGAAAGCTACATTTAATACCGTAGATTTATCCGATACCGCCATTACCCTTCTATTAAATGATTCAACCTCGAAAGAAGACACGACTTCCACACCTCTGAACTGGGTACTCAAGCTGGATAAAATCAGTTTGGACCGGGTAGCCTTCGCCCTACAAATGCCCTCGGATTCCTTACGCCTTACGGCTTTCGTTAATAAAGCCGGGCTAAATAACGGCCTCGTAGATCTTGGAGCGGAACAATATAAGGCGAGAAACTTTGACATAACGAATTCTACATTCGCTTATGACGGGAATTACGCGGCACCCGAGCAAGGACTCGATTTCTCCCATATCAGTTTAACGAACCTGAACACCTCTATCGATTCCATCTTATATCAAGGAAAAGAAATAAACGTCCACATCAAGGAATTCTTCGTGGAAGAACGTTCCGGCCTCAAGGTTTCGGCATTGGCAGGAAATGTCCGGAGTGACCATGAACAGATAGACGTACCGGACCTACTTCTCCAGACACCAAATTCCGAAGTGAGATTGACAGCGACTATCCCTTGGAGCTCCCTCGAGGAGCACCCACAAGGTAGCATGAAAGCCCTGTTAAACGCCTCGTTGGGGAAAGAAGATTTATTGATAGCGGCAGGTTCTCTTCCAGAGGATTTCAAGAAAGCCTACCCGGACAAGCCTCTCGCTATTACGGCAGGCGTAGAAGGCAACCTCTCCAGTATACGTATCACACAAGGCGATATCATGCTGCCGGGAGCGTTTCAGATGAACGTCACGGGTAGCATGGAGTCCGTGACGGATAGCATCCGGCGAACCGGTGAGATTCAGTTAAAGGCTCGATCCGGTAATCTGGACTTTTTGCTGGCGATGCTTCCCGCCTCCCAACGGGATCAATTTGCCATTCCGGCAGGAATTCAGTTGAAGGGGGAAGCTACAGTCGCAAATCAAGAATACCGCACCGAGCTTGTTCTTACCCAAGATAAAGGCAAAGTAGGTCTGACCGCCCGCTATAATCCGGTGCAACTGGCTTATGAGGCTAATTTACGGATAGACAGTCTGGAACCTACCCATTTCATGCCCAAAGACTCTCTATTTTGGCTGACCGCCTCTGTTAAAGCAGAAGGCCGGGGCACAGACCCTTTCTCTGAACGTACATGGGCCAAACTGGACGGTAAGATATCGGATATACGCTACGGCGCCTCATCGGTATCAGACGTATCCATCGATGGCTCTCTGGAAAAGAACTTACTGAAAGTGGATCTGCTTAGCAAATACCCGTTGGCGAAAATGGATGTCTCCTTAAACGCGACCCTCCACAAGCACGAGGTGAAGGCGATGTTGATAGCGGATGTGGAGAACATGGATTTACAGGGTATGCACTTAATGGCAAATCCCTTCGCCACCTCTTTCCAGCTCTTCGCCGAGGCAGAAAGTAATCTGGATGAAGATAACACGATCGACGTTACGTTAGGAAACTGGGAGGTCGTCACCCCAAAACAAAGTTTCAAGCCGAAAACGCTGACCTTGCATGCCCGGACGGATATCGATACCACCCGTGTGTCTTTCCACGCCGGGGATTTAGGGATCATCCTCACGGGTAATGATTGCATACACCACATCACGGATAAGTTGACTAAGGTATCGAACGATATCACCCTCCAATTGGAACGGGACTCGACTGTCAATCTGGAGATCCTTCGCCCGCTCCTCCCCGATATGTACCTTGAGGTACGGGCAGGACAGGACAATCCGATCTACAACTATCTCCAAACCTATTACGTAGATTTCAAGAGCATCGCCATGAACGCCTATACCTCACCGGAAACGGGTATACGCATGGATGCCTCCATTTACGATCTGGCACGGGATACGATGCAGATCGATACCATCCGGGCGGAGATGCACCAAGATTCGCTCGGATTACTCTATAGCGCCCAAGTGATCAAGAATAAATACAGGCAGCAACAACCTTTCAGCGCCGGGCTGGACGGGCAAATACGTTATGGCTTCGGCGACGCCCGCCTTTATTTCAAGGACGGGAAAGGCGAGACCGGCTTGTTGCTCGGAATCCGGGCCGATAAGATACAGAACGGGGTCAAGTTCCATCTCTTCCCCGATGACCCGATCATAGCGTTCCGCCCTTTCAAGCTGAACCCGGATAATTACGTCGTGGTACGCAGCATGAAGGATATCGAGGCGAACCTGCGACTCAGCGGAGATAATAACGCCGCCCTCTGGATACACTCCCAAGCGGAAAGTGACGAGATGGAGGAAGTCCACGCCGAGTTGAACCAGATCGACCTTGGGGTTATCTCCAACGCATTCAGTTATATCCCGCCGATGAAAGGTATATTGAACGCCGATTTCCAGTACGCTCCTTCCGACTCGGCCTTCATGGTCGTGGCGGATATGAACATTGATGATCTGTATTATGAGAACGAGCGGGTCGGCGAACTCATGTTCAACGCAGTCTATCTACCTTTAGAGCAGGGGAACCATCAAGTGGATATGCACCTTTTCCGGGACCGGAAAGAGGTGAGTGCCATTACCGCCTTATACCAGATGGGCGAGACCGACCATATCAGCGGTACTGTCGAGTTCATGCACTTCCCCTTGGATATCGCCAACCCGTTCATCCCGGATGATATGGCGAAAATGGGCGGAGACCTCGATGGTACGCTCGCTATCAGCGGACAAAGCGATAAACCCATGGCCGAGGGATATCTGATTCTCGATACCGCCTCCGTTTATGTAGGCGCCGCAGGTTCTACCTTCCGTTTCGACGATAAGAAGATAGAGATAAAGAACAACCGAATCTTGTTCAACCAATATGGTATTTACGCATACAACAAGAATCCGTTTATCATCAACGGAGAAGTGGATTTCAACGATTTATCCCGCATGACCGCCAATCTTAAACTAACGGCGAATAACTTGCAACTGCTGAACGTTAAGAAAAACGAGGAAAGCCTTGTCTACGGAAAGCTGTTCGTCAACTTGAATTCTACCGTACGCGGGCCGTTGGATGCCTTGACCATGCGAGGGGACTTGCAGTTATTGGGCGGGACGAATATCACCTACGTGCTGAAAGACTCCCCGTTGACCGTGCAAGACCGTATGTCGGACATGGTAACCTTCACCTCTTTCACGGATACTTTACGTCGGCGCATGCCTCGTAAGCCCCCGTTGCCGATGGGAGGCATGGACATGTTGATAACGATCCACATCGATCCCGCCGTACAAGCGAACGTGGATTTAAGTCCCGACCAGTCCAACCATATCAATTTGGAGGGTGGCGGTGACCTTTCCTTCCAGTATACCCCGCAAGGCGATATGTTCTTGAACGGACGCTACACGCTGACGGGTGGAACCATCAAGTACTCCATCCCGGTGATCCCATTGAAGGAGTTCAACGTACAAGAGGGTAGCTACGTGCAATGGACGGGCAACCCCATGGACCCGACCTTGAACCTTACGGCTACCGAGCGAGTCCGTACGTCCGTCACCCTAACCGGGCAATCATCGCCCCGCTTGGTAAATTTCGACGTAGGCATCGAACTGACCCAACAACTGGAGAACCTAGGGTTGCAATTTACCCTCACCGCCCCGGAAGACATGGCGATGCAAGAGGAACTAACCTCGAAAGGTCCGGAGGAACGGGCGAAGCTGGCTGTCAGCATGCTCGTGACCGGTATGTACCTCGGCGGAGGCGGTGGTGGCGGCAAGGTGAACGTAAATATGGGAGACGCCTTGACCAGCTTCTTGCAAAGCGAGATCAACAACATCGCCGGAAGCGCCTTGAAATCCGTGGATATCAGCTTCGGCATGGAGACGTACGACGATAATGGCGACGCCGGAGGTGGTACCCGTACCGACTACTCCTTCCGCTTCGCCAAGCGATTCTATAATGACCGTATCCGTGTGGTTCTAGGCGGCCGTATCTCTACCGGCGAGAACATTAACAATGGACAGGCGCAGCCGTTCATCGATAACGTATCCGTAGAATATCGGTTAGACAGCAGTGGCTCCCGTTACGTCAAACTTTTCCACGACAAGAACTACGAGAGCCTGCTGGAAGGCGAGATCACGGAGACCGGAGCCGGTATCGTGCTCCGCAAGAAAATGATGCATCTCAGGGAGCTATTCAACTTCAAGAAAACGAAAGTGAAACCAGTGAAAGAGGAAACAGAAAAGGAATGAATATGAAAAATGTTTTAATATATTTTAGGAAGGATGCCCTCCTAGAGCAGGGAAACATGCCTTCCCAGAGCAGGGAAACATGCCTTCCCAAAGCAGGGAAGGATACTTCCCCAGGGCGAGGGGGGGTGTCTACCCAAAGAGCGATCCTATCGTCGCTGGCGCTACTCGGGCTGCTGGCCTTCTTACTCACCTCTTGCTCCACCACGAAGAACCTTCCCGAGGGAGCGGTCCTATATACCGGTATCAAGAAAATAGAGGTGAAGAACGAGGATAAGACCAAACCCGGCGAAGCCGCCTTGGAAGAGGTCGAGGCCGCCCTAGCCTATCCCCCCAACAACGCCTTGCTGGGAAGCTCCTCGATCCGGGTGCCCTTCCCCTTCGGCCTGTGGGTCTACAACGCTTTCGTGAACAAGAAAGGGAAGGTCGGCAAGTGGATCTTCAACAAGCTGGCGTCGAAACCGGTGCTGATCACCACCGTGAACCCGGAAGTCCGTGTCAAGGTAGCCCGGAACCTATTGAACGAATACGGTTATTTCAATGGAGAGACCTCTTTCGAGGTCGTACCCGATCCCAAGAATCCCCGGAAGGCGAAGCTGGAATATAGCGTCACCATGAACGATCCGTATACGCTAGACAGCATCCAATACGTCCATATCCGTCACCGTGCCGACTCATTGATCGATGCCACGATCGGCGATCGTATCCTCCACAAAGGAGAGAATTTCAATGTCGTCCAGTTGCAAGCCGAGCGGGAACGCATCTCGTCCTTGCTCCGTAACAACGGCTATTACTATTTCCGTCCCGATTTCATCACCTATCAAGCGGATACCTTGTTGAACCCCGGGAAAGTGGCCTTACGGGTGGCCCCGAAGGAAAGCCTGCCCCCCTCGGCCCTCCGCCCTTGGAAGCTCGGGGATATATCCGTCTGGCTAAACGGTTACCAGAATGAGACTCCCACGGACTCGATCCGCTATAAGGACCTTACGATCCATTATGAGGGCAAGCTAAGGGTTCGCCCCTCGGTCATTTACAACCGTTTATATTTCAAGCCGGGGGAACTTTACAACCAGCGGGCGCAGGAACGGACGCAAACCGCCCTGTCCCGCTTGGGTATCTTCCGTTATGCCGAGTTGCAATATTCCCCCCGTGATACCATGCGCCGTCAAGATACGCTGGATCTGCGGATCAATACGGTCTACGATCTTCCATTGGACGGCGAGCTCGAGTTGAACGTTACCGCCAAGAGCAACGACCAAGTGGGTCCGGGCGCCATTTTCAGCGTGACCAAACGGAATGTCTTCGGAGGGGGCGAGACCTTCGGCGTGAAACTCCGCGGCTCTTACGAATGGCAGACCGGCAACAAGCTGGATGGTAGCAACTCCAAGATCAACAGTTATGAGTTAGGCTTGACTACCACGCTGACTTTCCCACGGGTATTGTTCCCTACATTCAGCAAACGGGACATGAATTTCCCGGCCAGCACCACCTTCCGCCTCTATGCGGACCAGATGAACCGGGCCCGTTTCTTCAAGTTGCTGGCATTCGGTGGTGACGCCTCGTATGAGTTCCAGCCTACTGCCACGTCTCATCATTCCATCACCCCTTTCAAGCTGACGTTCAACTTGCTCCAGCATACCACGCACGAGTTCGACAGCATTACCAACGTGAATAAGGCTCTAAAAAAGAGTTTGCAAAATCAATTCATCCCGGCCATGAACTATACCTATACCTATGATGATTCCCCGATTACCAGTCGCCGGAACCATCTTTGGTGGCAGGCATCCGTTACCCAAGCGGGCCTTGTCTTGGATGGGATTTATGCGTTAGCCGGGAAGAAATTCAATAAAGAGGATAAGGAATTACTCGGCAACCCCTTCGCCCAATTCATCAAGGGAACCGCCGAGATACGTTATAATTACGCCCTCGGGCATAAGCAATATCTCGTAGGCCGATTAATGGCCGGCGCTATTTATAGCTACGGCAACGCCCGTACCTCCCCTTATAACGAGCAATTCTACATCGGCGGAGCGAATAGCATCCGTGCTTTTACGATCCGCAGCATCGGTCCCGGACGCTACTATCAAAACAGCGATAACAATAAATACGCTTACATCGACCGTACGGGTGATCTTAAATTCGAGGCCAACCTCGAATACCGCTTCCCGATCCTTGGCGACCTGCATGGGGCCACTTTCCTCGACAGCGGTAACATCTGGCTGATCCGGAACGATCCGGATCGTCCCGGCGGACAACTGAAATGGGGTAGCTTCCTCAAGGATCTAGCCTTGGGAACCGGCTTCGGCCTGCGTTACGACCTCACCTTTATCGTCATCCGTTTCGACGTGGGTATCGGTCTGCATCTCCCTTACGATACCGGAAAGAAAGGCTATTACAATATCCCGAAATTCAAGGACGGCATGGGTTACCACTTCGCTATCGGATACCCCTTCTAGCTGTTCCATTCCTAGGATTCTGTGGTCTTATCCAAGGTATTTCATTTTCAATAGGTCAACCCTAATTGGAAATGAGATACTTTTGCGCTCTCATTTTAATAACAAACAGATTAATTAACGAACAGAATCATGAAGAAGATTTTTTACTTAATGTTGGTAGCCCTTACTGTGGGTATGTTCACCGCTTGCGACGACGATGATGAGAATACCCCTCAAATCAACAACCCGGAACCCAAGGAACAATGGGGCAAGACGCTTCGAGGCGACAATCAAACCCTACTGGCCTTTCCTGATATCTATGCCGATTATTGGGAATACACCTATTCTTACAAAGATAATCCAAACATCGGCCTTCGTTTGACTGGAAAGTTCCCGAAGTCACGCTTCTTCAACTTCACGGTTTATAACGACGAGACCCAAATAGACGTATCCAGCATTGAAGACGTAAATATCCAACCCGACGACAGCTCCATCAACCCTTATGTAAAGGAAACAGATGACTACGGAGCAAATGGCTATACGATTTACATCATTCCCGCTAACACCCCCGCCAGCGCACGTGCCTCGATGAAGAACGTATGTGAGTTCCCGGAGGATGTCAATATGGTCTCCATTTTCATGCGTCTTTACTTGGCGAAACAATATAGCGGCGATGAGTATGGCGGCGTGGACATGCCTGCTATCCAAGCTTTCAACGTGACTACAGGTGAGGAAGTAGATTTCCCGAAGCGTGAGGTCTGCAACATCCACGAATCGTTGAACTTGCCGCCGATGGATTTCTCCGCCGACCTGCCGCAACTCCCGTTCATGCGTGCCCCGCTGAGCCTAATGTACCCGAACAGCCCGGCAGAATACCTATTCGCCCGCATCAAACTGAACGAAGGGGAGGTAGCAACTTTCCGTTTCATCCCTCCTACGGCTCCTAAAAGCGTAAGCGAATACGCCACCGCCGATGTACGATACTGGTCCATATGCCTCGGGTCAGCCGAGACCTACTCGTATGCCTCTATTTACGACAAAGAAATGCCTAAAGTGGACAAGGAAGGTTTCGTAACCTTTATCATAGCGGACGCCAACTCCGCCAAACTGCCCGATCTCCAAGCGAAGGCGGAAGCCAACGACGGTACATATATACTGACTTGGAACCGTAAGGAGCAAGGAGATGGAATCCTTGCCTTATACCGCAACATGGTGATCAACGAGAATTATCCACATTCCATGCGCAAGCTGATGGAGTCCGTTCCTCTAGCGGCCGCCGGCGGCGATATGAGCGGTTTCAACCCGATGAAGATGATCGCCATGCTCGCTATGGGCAACTGGGGACCGCAAGGCTATAAATTCAGCGAGGACGATTTCTTGAGCGATAGCTTCAATTACGCCAATATCCGAAGAATGAAATAAACCAATAGACATATCGTATTTTCAAGTCCCCTCGTATCCGGTCTTAACCGGAACAAGGGGACTTCCTTTTCACACTCTTATCATAAACCATGGAATTTAGATTCCTTATAGACGGGCGGTAATATAATCGATGATCTGCAGACAAAGGTTTGTGGTCTGCTCGTTCACGTCCAGCTCCGGATTCAGCTCTACCAAATCCATCGACTTAACCAGATTCGTAGACAACATATGATCCACGAAGTTATTAAACTCATCCGGCATCAGTCCCTCACACACACGGGTTCCCGTGCCCGGAGCGAAACGGGGGTCTATGCTATCCACGTCTATGCTGAAATGCACGTTGCGGATCTTCCGTTCCTTCAATTTCCGCTTGATATCCTCAGCTACGAAGCCGATGCCTTTCAGATGGATCGTCTCCATCGTATAGACACTCAGCTTCTCCCGCTCGATCAAATCCCACTCGCCCTCATCCAGACTGCGGGTCCCGACCAAGAATACGTTCTGCGGATTCACCTTATTCCCGGGAGCGTAGATATTCACCAGTTCCTCGCTTCCCATCCCCATCAACGCACTCAAAGGCATCCCGTGGATATTACCACTGGGAGAAGTCTCGCTGGTATTGATATCCCCATGAGCGTCCAGCCAGATAATACCGAAATCATCATAACATTTACCCACGCCCGAGGCGCTACCTAAACCCAGCGAATGATCCCCGCCAATCACCAAGGGGAACGCTCCTCCACGCAATGTATCATAAACCAACTCCGCCAGATTCGTATTTACCTCCACGATCGCATCCAGATATTTCATGCTGTTACCCCGTACGAACTTATCCGCCTCGCTAACAGGGGGTACATACAAATTACCCAAGTCAAAGGCTTTATGCCCGTTCTTCCGGATCACCCCCATCAATCCCCGTTCCCGAAGGTGGTTCGGGGCACGCTCTACGCCAGCCCGGTCACATCCCAGATTCAAGGGAACACCTATTACATTTATCTTCATACACTAGAATTTAGCGAACGTATCTCGTATAATGCCAATCGCTTCCATCATTTGCTCCTCCGTAATCACCAAAGGAGGCGTGAAGCGGATGATATGATCGTGGGTAGGCTTGGCTATCAAACCGTTTTCCTTCAACGCCAAACAGATGTCCCATGCCGTCTTCCCATCTTTAGGTTCCGTCACGACAGCGTTCAGCAAGCCCTTACCCCGTACTTTCTTTATCATAGGATTATTAATCCGCTCCATCTCACCACGGAACAGCTCACCCATCTTAAACGCATTCTCCGACAAATGCTCGTCACGTACCACCTCCAAGGCTGCGATAGCGACTTTCGCCGCCAACGGATTTCCACCATACGTAGAACCGTGCTCTCCCGGAGCGATCGTAAGCATGATCTCATCGTCCGCCAATACCGCCGAGACCGGACTGACCCCACCGGACAACGCCTTTCCCAAGATCAAGATGTCCGGACGAATCCCCTCGTAATCGCAAGCCAATAACTTACCGGTACGGCCGATACCCGTCTGTATCTCGTCCGCGATAAACAACACATTCTTTTGATGACAAAGATCATAGCAAGCCCGCAGATAACCATCGTCGGGCACCACTACCCCAGCCTCACCTTGGATCGGTTCCACCAAGAAGCCTACTGCATCAGGATCTTTCAGGGCCTCGGCCAACGCATCCACATTATTATAGGGTATCTTTATAAACCCGGGTGTATAAGGACCGAAATCGGCGTATGAGCTAGGGTCCGTACTCATGGAAATAATCGTAATCGTACGTCCATGGAAATTCTCGCTACAAACCACGATCTTCGCACGTTCCGGGGCAACCCCTTTCCGACGATATCCCCACCGACGGCAAAGCTTCAAGGCCGTCTCTACCGCCTCGGCTCCCGTATTCATCGGCAGAAGTTTGTCATAGCCGAAGAATTTGCAAGTAAATTCCATGTATTCACCAAGTATATCAGCATGAAAGGCACGAGACACGAGCGTAAGCCTCTCCGCTTGCTCCATCAGGGCCTTTACGATCTTAGGATGGCAATGTCCTTGGCTTAACGCCGAATATCCGGACAAGAAATCAAAATAACGTTTTCCTTCCACGTCCCACACGAACACGCCTTCGCCTCTTCTGAGAACGACCGGCAGGGGATGATAGTTGTGGGCACCATACTTCTCCTCACGGGTGATGTAATCTTCCGGTTTCATACTGCTACTGATTTAAATGATTAGCATACTGTAAGCGTTTCTTACCGTATATGCCAAAGATACGAAATAGGGGATTACAATATGTCACCGAAAGCGTATGTTAAGAAACATACATTCATGCAGGTATTTATGAACGTAGATACGTCGGTTAACCAAAAAGGTGTTGTAAAAGGCTTCTTCCGCTCTTTTACAACACCTCTCTATCAAAATCAATTGGAACTTATAAAGTTGTCAAATAGTTCTTCAACGGATTGGAGTACATCTCCAATAGTTTCTTACGTAAGAACGCCTCATCCTTATTCGGAAGGACGATCTTGTCCAACTGTCCTTGTATATACTCCTCGAACTGCTTCTTATCCTTCGGTCCGTAATGCTCGTGGAAACGGCGAGTACCGTTCAGCCAATCATAAGCTACGTAATTACAAGGATAGAAACGATAGTTCTTATAGATCTCCCGGTCGATAACGGACGCGATAGCGCTTACCAGCTCATTCTTCTCCATATCCTTGTCTAGTTTAGCCAAGGAATCATTGATCGGGGAAGTGATCGTGAAGTGGACACGACCCTTATTATTCAGGATACCCGTTTCCATGCTCAACAAATCATCCCGCTGACATTTCACGTAATCCGGATCATCCCGCTTCATCTGGAATTCTTTCGCCTTCAAGAAATCGCAAGGATCAAACTCGTAGGAGATAGCGACCGGTACGATATTCAAGTCCATCAAATTCAACAACAGATTATCCTTATCACCGCCGATACTCAACATTTTTAATACGCTGCCCTGCGTACGATCGTCCGAATCCTTAGCACGTCCCTCACGCTGGGCGATCCATACAGACTCGTTCACATTCTTGATCGCATGATGGATATAGGCGGAAAGCGTCTTGCTGACCTCCAACATCTGACGAACAGAAACGCCACGCTTCACGATAAAGCTGTTATTCAAGCGCACCAACGTCTCGATCCACGGACGGATTAAAAGATTGTCGCCGATAGCGACCTGCGTCATACCATACCCCACATCATATAACATGACGTTCAAGAAGGAGGCATCCAATACGATATCCCTATGGTTCGAGATAAACGTACAGGCCGCCTTATCTTTCGGCAGACGGCTACGCCCTGAGATAGTAAGCGAGAAAGTAGTATTTTTCGCCACCGTCATTACAGCGTCATAGGCCAGAGTAGATTTAAACTCCTCCTTCGTCTTGCAAGCACGCATGGCAACTGAGAATTCCTCCCAATTCAAATTCGGCTTTATGTAACGTAAAGCCCGCTCGAAATCCTCATTGGCGACCAATTTTTCAATCGCGTCCTTCACCTCACTGTTGTTCAGCGGACGGATGTCGTCGAAATTAGGGGAAACTGTTTCTGTATCCATATCTATTCATTTTGTTTTTCTGTTTTTGAGTTCGTCTTCAATAATGTCTGTCATGACATCCTTTATATCCAATCCCGCCGCACGTACTTGCTGTGGGATAAAGCTGGTAGCCGTCATTCCCGGTGTCGTGTTTATTTCCAGTAAGACAGGCTCCCCGTCTGCCGGAATAATATAATCCACACGAATCAGTCCTTTGGCGCCCAATATATCGTAGATCCTTGATGTCTCGCACTGTATCAACTCCGTCAACTCGGTGGAGATACGGGCCGGAGTGATCTCGTCCACCTGTCCGTTATACTTCGCGTCGAAATCGAAGAATTCGTTATTCGTAACCACCTCGGTCAAAGGGAAGACAACCTCTTTACCCTCCACCTTATAGCAACCGCATGTCACTTCCGTTCCATCGATAAAGCGCTCGAGAATCACCTCACGTCCTTCCCCAAACGCCTTAGCGATAGCGGGCTGGATAGCGGAGACCTCTTTCACCTTCGTCACGCCAAAACTACTACCCCCATCGTTTGGTTTCACGAAAATAGGCAAACCCAAACGAGTCACGACTTCTTCGTCCGTAATAGTCTCTCCCTTGAATAAATGAATGGACGCGGCAATTTTTACACCAAAGTCTTTCAAGTAATGATTACATACGTATTTATTGAATGTCAAAGCGCTCACCAGCATCCCGCAAGACGAGTAAGGCATACCGATCATATCGAAATATCCTTGCAAACGTCCGTCCTCGCCCGGAGTACCATGTATCGTTATATAAGCGAAGTCAAAATGCCTCGTCACGCCATTCTCCTTGAAGCTAAAATCATTCTTATCAATTGGTGTATGTTCCCCGCTAGGAAGTATAACCGCCCACTCATCCCTCTTAACGATGGCAATATATAAATTATATTTGTCTTTATCAATAAAAGAGTAGATTCCGTCCGCACTTTTTAATGAAATAACGATCTCGGAGGAATCTCCCCCTGCTACGATAGCGATGTTCTTTTTCATTTTTACAATTCTTTAGTGTTCGCGTATACACGCCATCTGTCGATCAGCTGCTGCATATCGGAAGGAATCTCAGAATCGAAAAACATCTCCTCTCCCGTAGTAGGATGAACGAACCCCAACGTCTTAGCATGCAAGGCCTGACGTGGACAAATAGCGAAACAGTTTTGCACGAACTGTTTATATTTAGTAAAAGTTGTTCCTTTCAAGATATCATGTCCGCCATACCGCTCATCGTTGAAAAGCGTATGACCGATATATTTCATATGTACACGGATCTGGTGCGTGCGCCCCGTCTCCAGACGGCACTCCACCAAGCTCACGTAGCCCAAGCGTTCCAACACGGTGTAATGGGTGACGGCGGTCTTGCCTTGATCGCCTTCCGGGAAGACGGTCATTTGCATACGGTCACGAGGGTCACGACCGATATTTCCCTCGATACGCCCCTCATCCTCTTGAACGATGCCCCATACCAAGGCACGGTATTTACGTTTGGTTGTCTTGTTGAAGAACTGCAGGCTCAGGTTACTCTTGGCCTCCGGGCGTTTAGCCACCACCAATAAGCCCGACGTATCCTTATCGATACGGTGTACCAAGCCTAAACGAGGATCGGAAGGATCATAATAGGGATCATCCTTCAAATAATAAGCCAAGGCATTCACCAATGTACCAGTATAATTACCGTGACCGGGATGTACGACCAAGCCTGCCGGCTTATTCACCACCAGCAAATCATCGTCCTCATATACTATATTCAAAGGGATATCTTCGGGGATAATCTCCAGTTCCCGGCGTGGGCGATCCATCACGATAGAAACCACATCCAAAGGTTTCACCCGGTAATTACTTTTCACCGGCTTATCGTTCACCAAGATGCAACCCGCCTCAGCCGCCAATTGGATGCGGTTACGGGTAGCGCCCATCATACGGTCTACCAAGAACTTATCCACCCGGAGCAGGGATTGCCCCTTGTCCGCTACGAAGCGGAAATGCTCATACATCTGGCTCGACGATGTTTCGTCTTCTTCCGGCATCAACAGGTCGTCTACCTGTTCATCATCCATATCGTCCAAAAACTCGTCCATTCCCTTAAAACCAGTTTTCTATATCACTATCCAATGGTTCTACCGGAATACTATCCAAAGCCAATGAGTCGGGAAGCATATTCGGATCGCCACTGCTTACTTTCAATACCAGATGAGCGGTCAACGGTACATGTTCCCCTTTGAGCAAGGTACGCCCGTTTAACTCCACCCCCATCGCCAAATCTTTATAATCGCCCGGCACATACTCTATCTCGACCGACGAGAAGCCACGGGCCCGCAGCAAGGCATACGCCTGACGGAAAGATAAGTCTTCCACCTCCGGTATCACGGCCATCTGGGAGGTCAATGCGTTAATCGTAACAAAGACGATCCGCCCCTCTTTCACCTTCGATCCGACACCGGGAACCAACTCCACGATGGAGCCCGGAGCCACATCTTTCGAGAATACGGAATCGATCACGTTATAGCGTAGCTTATTATTCCCGAAAAACTCGGCGGCGTCCTCTAGCTTCATTCCTTTCACGTCCGGAACGACCACCGCTTGATTATGGCGGGTATAAGAATCCAGCCACGCCAGTACGCCATAAACAACGCCGCACGACACGACTATCACCAACAAGAGATTGATGACAAACGGATTCTTTATCAGTTTTACAAAAAAGTTACTCATTTCACGTATGTATTTGTAGGCGGTTCAAAAGTAGAAAAAAAACGGCATATAGACCAATACCCACCAGAACAATACTACAAAAACAAAGAAAGTAAAGGCTTTTTAGGAAAAAACCTCTACTTTCTTTATAAATCTTTAGAACGTGACTAATTATCCGTTGTATTCGTCAGATACCGTTAATTTAGCTCTGCCTTTAGCACGACGAGAAGCTAATACTCTACGGCCATTAGCGGTAGCCATTCTAGAACGGAAGCCATGCTTGTTCTTTCTTTTTCTGTTGGAAGGTTGGAATGTTCTTTTCATCTTTCTATATTATTTATTATTATTCGCATACTTATTCGGGCTGCAAAGATAGAGCCTTTTTTTTAATAAACAAAGGGTTGCGCAATTTTTTACGCAAGAACCTTTGATCTCAGACCAAAGCAAGTTAACTTCATCAGCAAATGAAGAAAGCGATGCCGCCCATCTCCTTACGGAATGAATGGCATCGATGAAGCACGAATGCTATATGAGGTAAAGGGCCGGGGAGGAGGTGCAGCCTACGTGTAAAACAAATTCAATCCATTGTGTGCTGCACGCTCCCCGCATCCATTATTCACATGATGGATGGGAACCCGTTATTATTATCTCATATCCACAAATACATAATTACTGGTACTACTTTTCGCCAAATCAGATACAGACATTTTCGCAGTATACGTACCTCCCCAAGATGTGTGTGTAAACGTTATTTCATCATCTGCATACACGGATACTTTATCCAATATTATTTTAGAGCTATTATTAGTTCTAATTGCTGCTCCTCCACCACTTGATATGGAATAAGTGATCGTTACATTACTTCCCACATTGCTTCCATTTCTTCGACATTGCAAATAGAAAGTTTTCGTCTCTTTAACTTTTTCAGGTCTAGTATAACTCAAATCAGAAACAGGATTGAATAAATCAGCCTTTAAAATAACATCATCTTCATCATCATTTGCTGTATTTGTTTTAAATTGAATAACCTTCTCTTCAGGACTAAATATCTGATCCGTATAGACGTAGTACCAATCGCTCGCTCCGGTCGTTTCCAAACGAACACCGGGTTCTACTGCATACAGTTTTTTAGTATATATCTTATATTCAATGGGGAATAAGGATTCATCAATATCTTCCGGTATCGAGAATTTCAGATAAGCATCTTGCTTCTGACCTGCGGCAATTTCATTTGTACCCGTCCCCTCCTTCACGTCTTCAAATCTCGGATTAATAAAGTCATAAGGGGGACGTAAGACCAATTTAATCTTACGCTGCAAATTACCTCCTACCACGTAGAAATACGCTATCTTCTCACCGGAGTCAGGAGCCGGCTTTATATTGGCTGTAATCGTTATCGTCTGATTGCCAGAAGGTATCCAAGAAGGATAACTTAAGTTACCATCTACGACATCCGACATTCCCTCACCCGGAACCACACTCAACTGCCCTGTTCCCGCATATGTCGCAATCATCGACAATGTGTTAGAAGAGCCCGTAAAAACGAATGTCGTCTTTGTAACATTCAAGGCCTCGCCATCATAAGTTATATTCGGATACTTTTCCATAATAGCCGAGGCCGTGATATTATTATCCGCTATCACATTTTCATCTATAACCTCAGCCCACGTAGCTCCTTTTCTGGAAACGCTCTTGACCGTTATATTAAAGGCATAATTACGAACGACATCATAAACACGAGTTACCTTATCATTCTCATCCTTTACGGCAAGATCAATCTTATAATATGTATAGGTCTTGCTACCATCAAATTGCGCCTTAATAATAACAAAAGTCGCATTCTTATCTTGATTATAATGTTCAAAAGTATACACAGATTCACCCGGCTTCGCATATTTACTAGCATCTGGCTCATTCTGGGGCGCATAAAAATCTTGATTTGGAATATTCAACTTTCCCGCATCTTTATAACCGATAGATGCCAACTGTGATTCATTATAAATGAGATAAGAAACATTTTTCAATTTCACAGCTGCCTCCGATGAGAGATTCAGCGTTATTTTAGCCCAGTTTCGTAGTAGTTCAACATTGTTACTACCAGCAGCTTCCAGACTATTGCTTATATTTTTCGCAGGAATATCACTAAAAGTTCTCTTTCCCCAAAAGATTTGCTTATCTGTCACTAACGAGGCCATTCCGCTTTCTAGGGAAGGGGTTAACGTTCCATCATTGGCGACAAAATGGATGGTACGGGTCTCTTTTGAGATAGAAGCCGTATATCCATTGCCAGAAACAACAGCTTCTACAACTGGAGAGATAAACTCTCCATCCTCATTAAATGTATATAGATATAAGGACTCAACACCTTTCTCCACATCCCCGGTCGCTTTCGTAATCTCAAGAGCATTCGGAGCATCTACAGAGAACGAAAGAGAGACCATTGATCCATCTGTCGGTTGAATTTCTATTTGTTCTATTTCCTCTGTCGCACATGAAGCGAGCAACAGAAAAATGGAAAACAGGCTATATAATTTCTTTATCATAAAAATCTCTATTTAAATCATTAATAAACATCTTTAATATAAATCTCTTACACAACGAATACCGTCAGCTTTTTGACTAGAGGCATTATTAGTAAACTGATTACGTTTATTTGCCCCAAAGTCATAATACCAATACGGCATTGCACACCAATAAGTACCGTTTGTATTAAACAAATAGTTTACCGCAGGAGAAGCGTCTTGTACTGTATTCATAAACTCTAACTCAGCTAAAGTAGGAACCCTCCATGTGCCAGCCTCATAATAGGTACCATCCTCTAACCTCTCCCAATATTTTTTACAACGTTCTACCGCTTTGGAATATGTATAAGTACCTGTACCTACAGCACCAAATCTTGAGGCTACTACAAATTTTGGAGATACTAATTCCGCAGAGAAAGCGTCGTCTTTAGTCACCCGGACTCCATTTTTTATAGTACTAGGATCTCCAATTATCAGATTCCCTGCAGCTTTGACAGTTATTGTAAAAATATTAGGGTTTCTATCTCCGTCAGGAACATCTGCTGGACCAGCTGTTTCAGAGACTTTCCCCTCTAAATATTGTGCGGGATATTGATCTACTATAATTTCAGGCACTTTCAATCCGTCATTATTATAAATCCCAAAAACAAACTCTTTCGGAAAATAATTCACGGGTAAAGAGCTTTTAATGGTTATATAGCCTTGTTTCCCTACTGCTACAATTTCTGGATATTGATCTTTTTTGTGCCTATTTTCGTCTGTCCATTTACTATAATAGCTATTAGGATAATATGTACCTGTTCTCTTCGTGATCTTTCCTTTTACCAAATAATATTCTTCATAAGTAGCATTAGTAGGCATCTCTACTGTTACATCTGAACTTGAGACAAACTCTATCTTATACTCAGTGATATTCGCCATCACCACCTTAGTCTCCCTCACGAACAAATACTTCAAATCCGCAATAACCACATCCACGACAAACTTTTCCACGCCTTCCCACGGAGTTGTAGATACCGTAAAGTTGATTCGTTGTGTCTTCATGGATATTTTACCTGTAAGCTCATATCTATTACCATGTATGATACCATTTGTCGTACATCCTTCAAGCGCTGTCGTAGGATTAAAATCCTCATATTTATAAGAATGATCTTTCTCTTCCTCTATAATACTTCCCTTCGTTACATTTTGAATAGTCATATCCTCATTAAAGGTAGTCGTGACCTGTATCTTTTGTAAATCACCCGTTACATATATAGACAATGGGGTTAACGTCGTGTTCAACTTCTCATAGGTATAAAAAGGTAACGCAACGCCATTTTGCAATGTAATATCCTTTGCCGTAGAGAAAGCATCATCATATTGATTATCTCGACCAAGCAATATTAAATCTGATTTCTGATTGATATTCTTGACCGTAAGTTCAGTTACAGTATAGAACCACTGGTTGGTTACTTTTGTATCATCTGTTGTAGACACAGTCTCCGGCTCTTCATCTACCGTAAACTTCATATCGATGCGTGCCGCTAATTGTGTCATCGGAACAGATATACTTGTCACAGCCGTATTTAGGTCATACGCAGCCAACTCCCCGACCTTTACCAAATTTGAAGCATCAAAAGTTCCACCTGAAACGGTTTCCGACAAACCTTTCAGGTTCTCATAAGTAGTCGTTCCCAATCTAGCCAAGTCCTCATAATGCGTTGAATTCGCAATCGCTACGATACGAACCTTACCTGTCTTTGCTTGTATATTATCAATTTTATAAGCAATCAATGTTTTTCCATCAATCGTTACGGTAGAATTGGGAATTCCCCCGTCAAACGCTACAGACTTGTACTCCAAGCACTCACCCACAGTTCCATTCGCCTCATTAAATATAGCGACCACAACATTATTCACTTTTACCTCATCCTCTGTCGAATATGTATACCCTTCAGCGATATCCCCTCCAGCTTTCGTCATCGCTGTCACTTCTCCCAAAGTAAGAGTCATAGAGAATGAGATATCCCGCCCGTCCTCATTTCCTCGCTGGACTTCTTCTTCCGAGTTACAGCTCGTGAAAAGCAGTCCGACAAACAGCACTGATAATATATTCCTTATTTTCATAATCTTGTATTTTTATTTTACCCGTTTACACCTTAATTATCTTCCATAGGAATGGATATGGTATTATTCAACCAATCTCTTGTATAGCAAAGTAGTTCTGTCTCGACCTTATCTCCAATAATAGTCATATTGACAACCAAGCGATAAACATATCCGGATTTCACACCATGCAAAATATTACCCTCCTTATTGATCACAAACTGCCTTGTCGTTCTTTCCTCGCTATTTCCGACCTTAAACCGGACTTGCATTTTCACTTGATCACTTTCTGCCGCCGCCAGATTCCGGAACGAGTAAAAAGACAATACATTTTTATTCTCCACAAAAGAATAAGTTGACGGAAACTCTGATGCTCCATTATATACCTCCACATTACACGTCTTACTCTCTGAGTTATAAGTCGCATTTTTATGAGTTTGCTCATTTGTCGTATAACTCTCAGGATTCAAGTTCAACAGATCCACTCCTGTAACAGTAATCTTCTCTTGAACAGATGCTCCTTGAAAACCAGAAACATTAAATTCCGCAAGTTCTATACGAGCGGTTAGCTGAGAAAAAGGGACTGGACCAACTTCTAAAGGTTTTTCCAATGCTTCCCTAATTGTCGCATAACCGGCAAAGTTGGAATCAAAATTGATATTCATTTTCCCTACTTTAACTAAAGCATCCTTATTATCCTGTATTATATCGTTTATATCACTTTCCGATTGACAACCCGCAAACGATTTAGAGCTATTAGCGATTAACATTACGGAGTAAGGGCTAGGCTTTTTCACTTTCACGATTACTTTTGCCCAGTCATCTTCCGTGCCGTTTTTCTTTTTAACGATATAATTCTCGCTATTTACAAACAGCCCTTCCATTATCGAATTGACTTGCCCACCCTCAAAAAAAATCAATGTACAATTATTAATCTTTGCCTCGTCCATGGAAGCAGGCAATGTCCCTACACCAGACAAGGATTTTGTCTCCAAAGAAAAAAGAGAAACTTTCATAGAAAGGGCAACCTCTCCCTCCTCTATCACAGCACTCCCCGAATGTCCTTTCTCTATATCCCTCAGCGCATCATCATCCATTGAGCACGAGACCGCCAGCAGTAACAAGCAGATACTTGAGATTATCGTCTTTATTTCCATATTCTTATATTTATTCGTTCAACTTCCTTATTCTTGATAAAAGACATTAAGATGGATTGAGTTCAGATAGGACTAAGGCGGTGAGTTACGTAGGAAAATAGGCTAAATAAGGAAAGATCAACCCTCTCCATTATTGAATGGCAAATTGAGCTGATCTGAAAATAATGTCTACCAAAAATAATAAAATTGGATAGAATATGCAATCTGACAAGTATTTGGAATGGAAGGAAAGGTATTAGTCCTATCTGTACTAGATACCGGAAATTTGTAAGTTAGGCTTTTTACACTGACAAAATTAAATGGATACATTAATGAATGGAATAGGCGGAACTTTCAACTTTAAGGGGTAAAACTAGCAATTTAAGGTTTGTTGAAATAAACGATAGAGAATCCTATCATTTCGATAGAGATACCCATGCTGCCAGAGAAACATTATAGGTCATGGTTGCTTTTTTATGAATAGGAACAAAGATAATCGTTTAATTCATTATCTTTGTGGAAGTATAAACAAATAAACAAGATAACTATGAAAAATAAATCATCGTTAGTACGTTTCGATTGGGCGATCAAACGTTTACTTCGCCAAAAGTCCAATTTTGTAGTCCTCGAAGGTCTTTTATCCACCCTTCTCGGGGAAAACGTGATTATTGTCCGCATCCTAGAAAGCGAAGGTAACAAAGAGGATAGCGAGGACAAGTTCAACCGCGTAGACGTATTGGCAGAAAACAGTAAAGGCGAGCTGGTAATCATCGAGGTACAAAACAACCGGGAGCTAGATTATTTTCACCGTATGCTATATGGCACATCCAAGGCAGTCACCGAGTATATTCATGAGGGAGAGAAATACGGTACTATCAAGAAAATCTACTCCGTAAACATTATCTATTTCGATCTTGGGCAGGGAAAAGATTACGTATATCACGGGAAGACCCAATTCAAAGGTATTCATTTTGACGATATATTGAAACTATCCACCCGCCAACGGGAACAATTCGTCAAACAAGAAGCTGGCGATCTTTTTCCTGAATATTACGTATTACGTGTCAACGAGTTTGACGAACTGGCGAAAACACCCCTCGACGAATGGATCTATTTCCTAAAAACAGGAGAAATAGATGAACATGCCACCGCCAAAGGATTGCCAGAAGCACGGGAGAAGTTACGGATCGATAAACTCAGCCCTTCCGAGAAGGGCCAATACTACGCCCACATGGAAGCCCTTCGATATCAAAAGAGCGTCATCGAGACCGGATGGATAGAAGGGCATGCGGATGGACGAGCGGAAGGCATCGCGGAGGGTAAAGCGGAAGGTAGAGCGGAGGGTATCGCGGAAGGACAGAACCTAGAGAAACGTCAAATTGCCGCCAACTTGAAAAAGCAAGGGCTTCCCATCGAGATCATAGCGAATTGCACAGGGCTCTCTCCCGAAGAGATAGCGGACTGTTAGCGCAAACTTAAAAAGGGGGAATCAAAAGATTCCCCCTTTATACATATCATCGAAATTCGAATGCTGTCCGTTCATCTTCTGGGCCTCCTCGCTTTCTGGATTCAGTTCCAAAGATTTCTTCAAGTCCTCGAACGCACCGGTCTTATCACCTTTCAGATTCTTGGCTCGCCCACGCTCACTATAAGCCTTGGCAAAAGACGGATTCATCTCGATCGCCTCGTCGAAGAAAGCGATCGCCTCGTCGTATTTCTTTTGCTCGATCAGCAACTGACCAGATAAGATACAAGCGTCCTCATTAAACGGATTTAGATCTAGGACCTGCTGGAAATCAGAATTCGCGGCCTCGATATCCCCTAAAGCCATATGAATACGTCCTCTCAATAAATAAGAACTTTCCTCCTCCGGCACGATCTCGATCGCTTTCTCCACATCGGGCAGCGCCTCTTTAGCTTGTCCCAGTCCTAAAAGAATCTCCGCACGCAATAAATAAGAATCGGCGAAATCCTCCTTCAAGGAGATCGATCTCGTCAGGTCGGCGATAGCGCCAAATACGTCATTCGTCGCTTTCTTCGCTTTTGCCATCATGAAATAAGCGACATGATTAGAAGGCTCTAGCTCGATCACGTGCAAACAATCGGTTATGACCTCCGCATCCTTATCCAACATAAACAATAAGTTAACGCGAGTCAAGCGGGTAGCGATATGATCCGGCTCCATCTCAACCATCCGGTTCAACACGTCCTCGGCTTTCCCTAGATCGTTCGCCATCGTATAAGCGGAAACGAGATAGCTCATCGTCTCAAAATCCTCCTGTATATTCAGTGCCTCCGTAAAGCATTTGATCGCATAAACAAGTTTTCCCATCTTCTGGGCACGTACGCCGTCGTATTTCAAGATATCAAAGTTCTTCTGCTCGTTCTTCGCCTTATCCTCCGTCGCCTCGGCCGGTTTGGAAGAAGAGAATAAAGATGTAAAGAAATTTCCCATGGTCTTATTCCTTAATTATTATAGTTTTACATTATTAGAATTCCACCGCAAAGTTACGGTAATATATTTGAATTTTCAGCCGTACAAGCGCCGGAAAAAACACGTACGTGTTTTTGGAAAAAGTCGTACATGTTTTTTGGAAAACACGTACATGTTTTTTCAAGCTGACAATCATTCACCGAAAAGGCCGTTTCGCTTATTTATTTTCATTTTTTTAATTAAAATGTAACAGATCGTTTTCCAGTATTTTATAATTTTGCGATTGTTTTTAATTTGGCTGAAAGTTGCTCAATCCTTTGTAGAAACCTTTTAAGCTAGCCACAAATATAGAATATGGAGAATATAGAGACAGGACTTTTGTTAATGGTAGTTGGAATGACCACCGTATTTGCTATCCTTTTGATCGTTATCAATCTGGGAAAAGGACTTATCGTCTTGGTGAATAAATACGCACCGGAAGAGATCATAGCGAAGAAACCAGTAGCGGCAGCCGTTCGGGTACAAACGGCCACTCCAACGCAAACCACCGCAATCGGCAGTCTTTCCGGACAGGAGACAGCCGCCATCGTATCGGCAATCAGCGCCGTGACCCGTGGACAGGGGAAAGTTATCAAAATTGAGAAAGTATAAATAATACATATTAATATCATGAAAAGAGAAATCAAATTCAGTTTGGTCTTCAGAGACATGTGGCAATCTGCCGGAAAGTATGTCCCGACCGTAGACCAACTAACCAGAGTCGCTCCGGCAATTATCGAGATGGGCTGTTTCGCCCGGGTGGAAACGAATGGCGGAGGATTTGAACAAGTCAACTTATTATTCGGCGAGAATCCTAATAAAGCGGTCCGTGAATGGACAAAACCTTTCCATGCGGCAGGTATCCAGACGCATATGTTGGACCGCGCGTTGAACGGCCTTCGCATGAGCCCGGTACCCGACGATGTACGTCAGCTATTTTATAAGGTAAAGAAAGCGCAGGGAACGGATATCGCCCGCACGTTCTGCGGTTTGAACGACGTACGGAATATCGCCCCATCTATTAAATACGCGAAAGAGGCCGGTATGATCTCACAATGCTCCTTGTGTATCACGCATTCTCCGGTACATACGGTTGAGTATTATACCAAGATGGCATTCGAGTTGATCGAGCTCGGAGCGGATGAGATTTGTATCAAGGATATGGCCGGTATCGGACGTCCGTACACATTAGGCCGTATCGTAGCCAATATCAAGGAAAAATATCCAGAGATCCCGATCCAATATCATAGCCATGCCGGTCCCGGCTTTAACGTAGCTTCCATCATGGAGGTTTGTAACGCGGGTTGCGACTATATCGACGTAGGTATGGAGCCGCTTTCTTGGGGTACAGGACATGCGGACTTGCTGACCGTACAGGCGATGTTGAAGGACGCCGGTTATAAGGTGCCCGAGATCAATATGGAGGCTTATATGAAGGTTCGTGCCTTGGTTCAAGAATTCATGGATGATTTCTTGGGATTGTATATCAGCCCGAAGAACCGGTTGATGAATTCCTTGCTGATCGGACCGGGACTTCCGGGCGGTATGATGGGTAGCTTGATGGCAGACCTTGAGAAGAACCTAGAGACGATCAACAAGAGCAATATAAAGAACAACAAACCGCTGATGTCTCAAGACCAGTTATTGATCAAGTTGTTCGACGAGGTAGCTTACGTATGGCCGCGTGTCGGTTATCCTCCATTGGTAACTCCATTCAGCCAATACGTGAAGAACCTAGCCTTGATGAACGTCATGCAGATGGAGAAGGGGAAAGCCCGCTGGAGCATGATCGCCGATGATATCTGGGATATGATCCTCGGAAAGGCCGGACGTCTTCCGGGCCCGTTGGCTCCCGAGATCGTCGAGAAGGCGAAGGCCGAAGGCCGCCAGTTCTTCGAGGGCAATCCTCAAGACAATTATCCGGACGCATTGGATAAGTATCGAAAGTTGATGAACGAGAAGCAATGGGAAGTTGGCGAGGATGAGGAAGAACTCTTCGAATACGCCATGCACCCCGCTCAATACGAGGCATATCGCTCCGGAAAGGCCAAGGTCGAGTTTAAGGCAGACGTGGCAAAACGTAAGGCAGAGAAAGCGAACGCCGGTAAACCGACGGTACCCGCCACTCCAGCCGCACCGGCTCCGGCACCTGCCGCTGCATTAACGATGCCGACTACTCCGCAAGTCATGACCGTAGATGTAAACGGGCAAGCTTACCGTGTGACCGTCGCTTTTGGTGATACCAACAGCGCGACTCCGGAAGTTAAACCGACAGCGGCTCCCGCCCCGACAGCCCCGGAGACAACAAATGCTCCCGCAGGCGCTGGAAAAGAGGTGCTTTCTCCGCTGGAAGGTAAATTCTTCCTTATAAAGAACGCTTCCGATACACCGGTGAAGGTAGGCGACGTAGTGAAAGAAGGTGATGTCCTTTGCTACGTGGAGGCCATGAAAACATACAATGCCGTACGTGCCGAGTTCGGGGGAACGATCACGGCGATCTGCCTGTCTTCCGGTGATGCCGTATCTGAGGATGATGTATTAATGACGATTCAATAATGAACGAGATATTTCAAAACTTATATGAGATGACTGCGTTCAGCAATATCATTGCTGAACCGCAGTTCTTGATCATGTATGCCATAGCGTTCGTATTGCTCTACCTCGGTATCAAGAAACAATACGAGCCGCTATTGCTCGTGCCTATCGCGTTCGGCGTATTGCTCGCCAATTTCCCCGGAGGCGATATGGGAGTGATTCAAGCGGATGAGAATGGATTGATTAATGTACACGGCGTGATGAGAAACATCTGGGAAATGCCGCTGCATGATATCGCACACGAGCTTGGCTTGATGAACTTCATCTATTATATGTTGATCAAGACGGGCTTCTTGCCGCCGATTATCTTCATGGGTGTCGGTGCGTTGACCGACTTCGGCCCGATGCTCCGCAACCTTCGCCTATCCATTTTCGGCGCCGCGGCCCAATTGGGAATCTTCACGGTGCTTTTGGTAGCGATCTTGATGGGATTCACACCGAAAGAGGCAGCGTCTTTAGGTATTATCGGTGGCGCCGATGGCCCGACGGCTATCTTCACGACCATTAAATTGGCTCCGCATTTGCTAGGCCCGATCGCTATCGCCGCTTATTCTTACATGGCTTTGGTACCGGTTATCATCCCGTTGGTCGTTAAGCTACTGTGTTCTAAGAAAGAATTACGGATCAACATGAAGGAACAAGAGAAGAAATACCCTTCTAACATGGAGATCAAAAATTTGCGTGTATTGAAGATTATCTTCCCGATCGTGGTAACTACCGTAGTCGCCTTGTTTGTTCCCAGCTCCGTTCCTTTGATCGGTATGTTGATGTTCGGTAATCTTGTAAAAGAGATCGGAACCAATACGTTCCGTCTGTTCGATGCCGCTTCCAACAGCATCATGAACGCAGCCACGATCTTCCTCGGATTATCCGTCGGGGCGACCATGACCACGGAAGCGTTCTTGAACCTGACAACGATCGGCATCGTAATCGGCGGTTTCTTGGCATTCGCCTTGTCTATCGCCGGGGGTATCTTCTTCGTTAAGATTTTCAATTTGTTCACTAAGAAGAAAATCAATCCGCTTATCGGAGCCACGGGTTTAAGTGCTGTACCCATGGCCTCTCGTGTGGCGAATGAGATCGCGTTACAATATGATCCGAAGAACCATGTCTTGCAATATTGCATGGCTAGTAATATCTCGGGGGTGATCGGCTCAGCGGTAGCTGCCGGCGTGTTGATTTCCTTCTTGGGATAAATAAGATTAAATAGTATGAGTAGATGGTGGGAGACGGGGCATGCCCCGTCTCTACAACCGGAATCAAGAGAAATAGGCCAACCTTAACATCTATTAGTATCCAAAATGACTTTTTAGATAAATAATTTCCCCGAAATGCTGTAATCCAAAAATATTTAGTTTAATTTGTGACTTGATATAGGAATGTATTTATCCTTTTCTTAAAAGCGATTGTATATGAAGGACACTCTTGAGACTAATTTGCCGGAAGAAGCCGGGAAATTGGAAGAAACTAAAAAACCGGTTGAGACGCCGGAAATCGATGCTACCGCAAACGTTGAAGCCAACGATACAGCGGAGGCGGACGCTGCTATTGCCGCAGGTAAATTAACCAAAGAAGAAATTCTCGCTAAGTTAACCGAACTTGTTGAGACTTCCGTAGAGACTTCCCGTGGAGAAGTAGAGGCTTTGAAACAGGCTTACTACAAGATCCGTCGTAACGAGGTGGAAGAGCTCAAGAAGGAATTCATCGCTGATGGTGGCGAAGAAAAGGATTTTACAGCTCCCGCTGACGAAACCGAGAACAAGATCAAGGATTTGCTCACTTCTTATAAAGAGAAAAGAGCCGCTATCCTCGCCGAGGAAGAGCGTGTAAAGGCCGCTAACTACGCTTTGAAATTGCAGTTGATCGACCAGTTGAAAGAGCTTTGCGAAAGCCAAGATGATTTCAATAAATTATACAACTCTTTCAAGGACATCCAACAAAGATGGAAAGAGGTGAAGGCCGTTCCCCAAGAGCACGTGAACGAGCTTTGGAAGAACTATCAGATCTACACCGAGAAATTCTATGATATTATCAAGATAAATAATCAGTTCCGCGACTATGACTTCAAGAAGAATCTGGAATTGAAGACCGCCTTGTGCGAAACCGTAGAGAAACTAGGTAACGAGCCGGATGTTATCTCCGCTTTCCACCAGCTTCAGAAGCTGCACCAGCAATGGCGTGAGATCGGGCCGGTAGCGAAAGAGTTACGTGAGGACTTATGGGCTCGCTTCAAAGCTGCCTCAACCGTGATCAATAAGCGTCACCAAGAGCACTTCGAGAAACTGAAAGCGAAAGAGCAGGAGAATCTGGATGCGAAGACCGTGATTTGCGAACAAATCGAGGCGATTGATTTCAGCGCGTTGAAATCGTTTAAGGACTGGGAAGAAAAGAATAAGGAGGTAATCGGCTTGCAAGAGAAATGGAAGACGATTGGTTTCGCTCCGAAAAAATATAATGTAAAGATATTCGAACGTTTCCGTGCCGCTTGCGATGTCTACTTCGAGAAGAAAAGCGAGTTCTACAAGGCGATCAAGAGCGATATGGAGAAAAACCTCGACGCTAAACGTGCGTTATGTGAGAAAGCCGAGGCTTTGAAGGATAGTACGGACTGGAAGGATACGACGGATAAAATGATCGCTTTGCAGAAAGAATGGAAGACGATCGGACCGGTAGCCCGTAAGCATTCCGACGCTGTCTGGAAACGTTTTATCTCGGCTTGTGATTATTTCTTCGAGCAAAAGAATAAGAACGTTGTTTCCCAAAAGAGCATAGAGCAGACCAACTTGGCCGCTAAGAAAGAGTTGATCGCTAAGATTAAGGGCATGGACGAGAGCCTTGGACATGATGAGGCTATCGCAACCTTGAAGTCTTATATGGCGGAATGGAACACGATCGGTTTCGTACCGTTCAAGGAGAAAGATAAGATCTACAAGGAATATCACGAGGCGGTTGACCAACAATTCGATCGCTTGAAGGTAGACCAGAACGATCGCAAGATGCAGTCGTTCCGCAACAACCTAAACGAGATGACCAGCGGCGAAAGAGGTAAAGGCCGTTTGTTCAGCGAACGTGATAAGTTGATGCGTATGTACGAGCGCATGAAGAACGAGCTTCAGACTTACGAAAACAACATCGGCTTCCTAAGCATTTCCTCCAAGGGCGGCGGCGGTTTACTGAAAGAAATGGAACGCAAGATCGAAAAGCTGAAAGAGGATATGGCTTTAACGGTCAAGAAGATCGATGCCATCGACGAGAATCTGGAATAACAATCTCATAAACCCGAGCAAAGCCGTCCTTTAAAAAGACGGCTTTGTTGTTTTTACGCTTTTATGTCACGGATACATTATTTCAATCCCGGCCACGAAACGGCCGTACTTTTAGGGACACAGAACTACACGGCACCGACAAACGTTCGTAAAATGCAAAAAGACTTGGCGCTGCTGCCGGTTTGGTATGCAGAAGAGGATGATTTTGTCTATCTGGAAGATAGTAAGGCAACCCCTCCGTTTTTCGCCCATTTGCCCAAAGACCTACACCCGGCTCCTATACCTGTAACAAAAGCGATGCTGGCGAAAAACGCTCCCTACCTCTCTCCTATGGACGCGGCCCCGTGGGGACTTTCCCCGCATAGTCTTCATTTATTCGAGCAGTTGAGGGACAAGGCAAAAGTCCGGCTATCCGTCCCGACTTGGAAAGAGGATTATTTTCGCCTTACCGGTAGGCAAACGGCGGCGGAATGTCTGGAAAAGATACAGGCCCTCCTACCCGATCTCCCTATTCCGGTAGCGCCTCGTTTCTGCACTCAACTCCGGGAGGTGGAGAGATACATGATCTTATGCAACGCTCCCTTCGTATTAAAAACACCCTATTCCTCTTCCGGACGGGGATTGCTATGGGTAGAGAAACGAAAACCGGATACAAAAACGAAGAACTGGATAGAGGGCGCATTCAACAAACAAGGAATGATCAGCATCGAAAGCGGATTAGACAAAGTACAGGATTTCGCCATGGAATTTTATTCCGACGGGCAAGGTACTGTCCGTTACGAGGGATTATCCGTTTTCAATACCGAGGAACGAGGTTCCTATACAGGCAACATCCTAGAGGAACAATCCACCATGCTCTCCCGCATCACCCGATTCACGGGCGAAGAAACCTATTCCCGCATCCAAGAGGCGGTACGTACCGTATTACAAGAAGTGTACGGATCTACTTACGCGGGCTGTATAGGCGTGGACATGCTGGTCTATAAACAAAAGGATGGATCTTTCGCTATTCATCCCTGCATTGAGATCAATATGCGATACACGATGGGAATGGTCGCTTTACGTCTATTCCAGCAGTATGTAGCGCCCGGAGCTGTTGGCGATTACCGGGTTTCTTACGAGAAGGAAGCCGGAGAAGCTCTCGAGAAACACCGCCTCATGTCTGAGACTTATCCACTTCGCCTTGCGAATGGAAGGATTCAAGAAGGCTACCTCTCATTATGCCCCGTCACGAAAGAGACACATTATCGAGCCTATTTATTGCTCATGTAACAGATTATTCATTACATTTGTGAACATCTTTAGACTATAGTAATACCATTAATAAATTTATCATTATGAAAAGATTATCATTCTTGGCCGTATTCATGCTGATCAGCGTGATCACGTTCGCCCAACAAGCCCTTTGGGGTAGTCAGAACATCATCTCTCCGGAGATTCATCCGGATAACACCGTAACCTTCCGGTTCATGGCGCCCAAAGCGATCAAGGTGCAGGTAACAGGAGATTTCCTTCCCACACAGAAGATGGAGACTCAGTTCGGTTTAGTGGATGTACCCGGTACCGTAGATTTAAAGGAAGGTAAAGAAGGCGTTTGGGAATATACCACACCGGAACCTCTTCCCTCCGAATTATATAGCTACTCCTTTATTGTCGACGGATTAAAGACTACAGATCCTAATAATGTCTATCTGAACCGTGACGTGGCATCCGTTACGAATATCTTTATCATCAAGGGTGGACAGGGCGATTTATACAGCGTTAATGATGTTCCTCACGGAACGGTCGCTCGCCGTTGGTATGAGAGCCCGACATTGGGAAAGACTCGCCGTATTACCGTTTATACGCCGGCCGGCTATGAGACAAGTGGCAAAAAATATCCGGTATTCTACCTCTTACATGGCATGGGTGGCGACGAGGAAGCTTGGATCGCCTTAGGACGTACGGCCCAGATCATGGATAACCTAATCGCCCAAGGCAAGGCTAAACCGATGATCGTGGTTATGACAAACGGAAATGCGGATCAAGAGGCCGCTCCGGGAGAATCCAGCCTAGGTTTAGTTAAGCCGAATATGCAACTACCTAAAACCATGGAGGGTAGCATGGAAAGCAGCTTCCCGGATGTCATTAAGTTTATCGAGAGCAATTACCGTGTGGAAAAAAAGAAATCCAGCCGTGCGATAGCCGGACTTTCCATGGGCGGTTTCCATTCTTTGCATATATCTAAGCAATATCCGGATATGTTCGATTACGTGGGATTATTCTCTGCCGCTATCCTCCCCCGTGAAGGCTCCGAATCTCCCATCTACCAGAATATGGATGAGAAGCTGAAAGTACAATTCGGCAAGCACCCGAAATTATACTGGATCGCTATCGGTAAAACCGACTTCCTATACAAAAACAACGTAGACTATCGTAAGAAACTAGACGATAACGGCTACAAATACGAATACTACGAGAGCGACGGCGGCCATATCTGGAAGAACTGGCGCATCTACCTCACAAAATTCGCCCCAATGTTATTCAAATAACAAAATACCCAGTTGTAGAGACGCAGCATGTGCTGCGTCTCTATAGCTTTATAATCTATATCCGAGTAAAATCCCAACCGTGAAGGTTCGATCATGGGCAATGAAGTCTTTATTAGGCTTTATAAAACTCGGAAGATAACTGACGTTTAGTCCCAACAAATAACGATCGAAATTATAATTAACGCCGGTCTCACATTTTAATCCGACAATAATCCGGTTCACGGCAGGAGCTGTCTGCTCGGGAAACAAAGAATCCATATCGCCTAAAGAAATATGACGCTTCACATTTACATCAACACGAGGTCCGACGCCTGCGTAGAAATTCCAACCACTATCCGAAAGAGTCTTTACTCGAAAAGTAGTATTCAAGGTGATATAATCAAACATGTATTTCATATTCCTCTTCAGCATATTGAGTCCCGGATCTGTAGCCTCATAGAAATCAAAACTTCCACCTTTACGTAAGTAACCCACATTACTTGACAATGCATACCAACCCTGATCCAAATAATCCAATCCTATAGACATTTGATACGATGACAAAGACTTATCAAAAAGGTCCTCACCTTCATTCACCAAAGAAGAGAAAGCCATACCATTCTCTATTTTCAGAACCTGCGCCTTCATCGTTATAGGCAAACACAAAATAAGACAAACCAACCATGCACAACTTTTGATCTTCATAACTTACCGTATTTAGTTTACTACAAAAACGCCTGAAGAACGAAATTCGTATAAATACAATAAATTGGCAATTACAACGTATTCTTAAGGATACGCTTAAATACAATATCTCTGAGATTACGGGCGATCGGGATTTGATAGGATTCGATACGTAATCTATTCCCTTCTACCAGATCGACACGATCCGCATTAATTATATACGATTTATGCGTTTGGAGAAATTGATCATCGGGTAGGGATTCCCCGATCCGCTTCAAGGTTGAATGGGTCAATACTCTACCGGAAGTAGTATAGATGCTAACATAATTTTCCAACGCCTCTACAAATAAGATATCTCTCAGGTAGATCTTACGCATTTGCTTCTCGCTTTTCACGAAGAACGAGGCATCCGCATCCGGCGTATTCTCCCGAGCCAACAGGTCGTGCACCTTATTCACGCCTTTTAAGAAACGCTCAAAGGAAATAGGCTTCAGCAAATAATCCACGACATCCAGTTCATACCCTTTCAAGGCATATTGCTCATAAGCGGAAGTAACGATCACTTTGGGAGGCTGGTTTAAGGTCGCCAATAAATCCAAACCGGAAAGATAAGGCATCTCGATATCTAACAAAAGTAAATCCGGCTGCTGAGTTTTCAACAGAGTATTTAATTGGATAGCGTCCTCACATACACCGGTCAAGGAGAGAAAATCCACTCGCTCCACATACGACTGCAATCCTTTACGGGCCATCGGCTCATCATCTGTTATCACGCAGGTTATTGTCATATATCTTCTATTTCAATCATTAATTCCGCTACGAACTCAGTCTCTTCTTTCCGGGTTTCCAAACGGTGCTTATTGGGATACAATAAAGATAATCGGCGGCGTAAATTTACCAGACCGATGCCTTTACGTTGCCGTTCATCCACCGATTTACGCAACGCTTCGTCCTCCGCTGAAAGCTCGGGGATGGAGTTTCGTATAAACAAACTGATCCGGTTATTTTCCCATTTCATGATAATATCCAATTGATAATCGCCACCTACGTATTTAAAAGCGTTCTCTACCAACGGGAGGAAGAGTAACGGATAAATATTCAGTTCATTCAATTCGGGCGGAAACTCTACACGCAACCGCAGGCGTTCACTCATACGAAGCTTACGCAAAGCTATATAAGTTTTCAAATAATCAATTTCTTGCAGGATACTGACCTTCTGATTGCCACCATACAGTTGGTAACGCAAGAGTTCGGATATCATCTCTAACGTGCGACGAGGCGCCTTGTTACTTTCATCAATCTGGAAATAAACGGTATTAAGCGCATTAAACAAGAAGTGAGGATGATATTGGGATTTCAAGAACTTCAATTCCGTCTGTAATTGATCATTCTTGATCTTTTCCAGTTGGATACGCTGCTCGGCGTAATCTTTATCCAATACTTGAGCTCGCTGAACATTATAGACCATAAACGCAAACAAACACCCTATCACGTTCGCGATTATTATATCGTCCATATGGAAAGTATCACCGATAAATATACGGGTTATTGCCAACGTAGCATTCACACCCAATATAATAAATAAGAAAGGCATTCCATACGATCTCCAAACAAATTTCCACCTATTCGGTTCTTTCGCTCTTCGGCTCTTCTCGATCTGGCTTCCAAAGTAAATAAAAAACAAATAAGAGACAAAGATTAGAATCACGATCTCTAGGATACTATTCCCCAAGGACTGTGTCCAGTAGTGTCCTTCTTTCGTATAATCCGTTACCCAGCGGATACAAGAATACAAAGAGACCGCAAAAATCAAGGCATATATCCACTTATATATCTTTTTCATAAACCATTTGTCTAGAGGTTTCACAAATTTATTCTTTTACTTTCATCTACGCTATGCTTCCGGCGAGATTCTTTCACCTCCAAACCACGATTTATACGATAGGTCAATGAAATACCGACTACCGTCCGGTCCATCCGCTCTTTTATAAAAGCGTGCTGGGTAGGGGTCATCACGCTCATTCTCGATACATTCGAATGGAAAATATCCCGTGCGAATAACTGTATCGTTCCCCGGCCTTTCCATATCTTCTTCTGGATACCGGCATTTATTTGCCATAACGGATAGATCGTAGCTTGTCCCGCCGCCATTTTCCCATTATAGAAACCGATAAGTTCAGCGCTCCAAGTCCGGGCAAAGTTAAACTGATTCGAGATCCCGATATTCGGTGTCCATCTCTTATTCACCTTTACTTGATAATTCTCCGGTAAACGATACCGGTTATAGATCAAGGATGCGCTGACGTTCACGTTCCAAAATGAGGTTAGCGGTAATTGGGAGGTACTGAGCCGGGGACCTACGCTGACGCGGGAAGAGAGATTTTCCGGTGAGACATAAACGACATAGTTCCCTTGATCCAAATAGCTCTTGATAATTACATCCTTCGTATAATTGAAAGCAAGCCCCACCCGGAATAAATCGCCATGTATATAGGCCAGTTCCAGATTATCGGATAATTCCGGGCGTAATAAGGTGTTACCTTTATCATACGTATACTCATCGTGGATATATACAAACGGATTCAGGTCCCGGTAATTCGGACGGACAATCCGTTTGCCATAAGTAAGCGACAGACTATTCCCATTCCTCAAGGCATACTGAACAGAAAGCGTTGGGAACAAGTGCGTATAATGATTGGTAAACGAGGAGTCTCTTTGATAAGCGTTACCCGATTGTTCGCCCTCTATGCGGGTATTTTCCAGACGAAGACCTGCCTCCAGACTTATAGAAGAGAATTTGGCGTCAAGCTGTACATAGCCCGCGTTTATATTCTCGTCATACTGAAAATCACAACTCAAGTCATGGTCCGGTTGCCAAGAATCACCTTGTAACCGATTATAATCAGCGTTATTATCAATAGAGACAAAAGAGGTCTTGGCGCCTGCATGGAACGTGAAGGATTTCGAGAAAGGCCACACCAGATTCGCTTGTCCGGAGTATAAATGGATTCCTCCATCCATATCCCCAAACAAGGTATCTTGGCTATTCAAATATTGGTCTTCCTCGTATCGATAACGCAAGTAATCCATAGAGGCATCCAAGACCCCACCATCAGAGTTAAAGGTATGTGTTAAACTTAAAATAGCCGTAAAATTATCCTGTGAACGATTCTGATCGTTCAAGGTGCGAAGCGAACCTCCGGTTTGCGGAGATCGCTTAGGAATGGATGAGTTCATATCTCCCTCAACCTTGTTACCCGCCAGATTACCATCCGTCGAAAACCCGATCGTAGTCTTATCCGACATTTGATAATCGATCCCGAAACGATAATAGTTTGATGTATTCTTCCAAATTCGATAGGAAGATTGCGTCATCTGCCCGGTCTCCCCTTCCGGCCGCCAACCTTCCAGATAGTTTCTCTCCACATACAGATCATCGTAATCATTCTTCCGGGAATAGGAATAAGAGAGATAGAAGTTGAACTTATTCGTTCGCAGATTCAGGGTAGTAGAAGCGAAACCCTCTCCATATTTACCTTGGTCATAACTACCGTTTACCAAAAGGTTCATTCCTCTTCGCAATATCTTCTTCGTACGTATATCGATAATACCGGAGTTTCCACTAGCGTCGTAACGTGCCGATGGCTGCGTAATCAAATCGATTTTATCCGTAATGGAGGCAGGAGTCGATTTTAAGAGGTTGACAAGATCTTGCCCCGATAAATAGGTAGGCTTACCATCCATCAAGATATTCGCACCGTTTTGACCATTCAAGAAAATAGTGCCATCATTTTGTATCACGACTCCCGGCAAACTGGTCAACACGTCGTAGACATTCCCTTGGCTTTGGGTGATAGAGGCATCCAGCCTATAAGTCATCTTCCCCGGTTTCATCTCTACCGTAGGGAGCTTAGCCATTATCACCACCTCCTGTAACTTCTGGTCCGCTATCGTATCGACCTGTCCCCAACCACAAAAAGGGGTAATTATCAATAGAACTATTATAAAAAGATTCCTGCTCATGTCGTTTTTATATCAAAATTACATCAGCAGGAATATCCAATCAAATTATTGTGACCAACGGAAGTATCCGGGGGATGAAAGGTAAAATCTCCTACTTTTGCCTTCTGAAGTGAATAACTTGCGGCTTGTCGAGTGAATAACTAACGAGTATACCCAGTGAATAACTAACGGCTTTAGAAGTGATTAGTTATTCACTTCTAAACGCTTTTTCCAGCTGTTGATCAAGCAAAATTCTCATTTCCATAAAGTCATCCACGAAGAGGCTTTTCTGTCTTTTTGAGTAGTATTAGAGCTTTTCCATAACATCTCATTTCCACAGGAATCACAAGATAAAGGAGGGGAGATAACAATAAACAGTGCTTTTCCAATGAAAAAGACCGTTTTCGATACACATTAGGCGACAAAAGCCTACACATACGGTCGCGTTAAGCAACGCCAGTAGTGCCATTGGGCATTATAAGCAGTCGCAAATAGGGTTGTAAGTAGTCGTGAATGGGCATTCTTACCTCCTTATAGCCCTATCGTAACACCGTTTTTCCCTCCTTTTGCTCCATCGGATATGAATTACGATGAATTATTTTCGCTAGAACAAAAGGCCATTTTTCAGCATTGCTCTATCAATGAACCGATTGCTGATTTATTTTTTCAAATTCAAGCACAAGACGTACCTTAGCCCGGAAAAATCGATTCTCCGGGACTTCCGATTACAAATTGTCAATCCTAACAAATTGTCATATCCTTCGATCGTCTTTCTCGAAATCTCTCAAAGATGATTATCAATTCAATAAAAAAACGTATTTTTGTCACATACAATCTATAAACAACCCAAGATATGGAAGTGACAGTCAAGAAAGTAGAAATTACCTTACCGGAGGTAGACATGGCCTTGCTCAAAGAACTGGCCAAGAAATTCGGTTGGAATATCGGCAGGAAGAAGTCCGGTATAGAGAAGGGACTGGAGGATATCAAGGCCGGAAGAACACACAAAGCGAAAAACGCAGAAGATATGTTTCAACAAATCCTTGGTTGACCCATGTACCGATTGGAATACACCACGAATTTTAAGAAAGATCTTAAAACGTGTAAGAAAAGGGGATTAGAACTTCATCTACTTCAAAGGGTTATCGATATTCTTCAAGAAACCGGTACGCTCCCCAACCAATATCGCCCCCATAAACTAAGCGGTAAATTTGAGGGCCTATGGGAATGCCATATTAAAAGCGACTGGCTCTTAATATGGCAACAAAACGATACCGAACTGGTCTTGATCATGACCGATACTGGTACGCATGCCGACTTGTATTAAGTCATCAGCGGTTATGCTTGATCAGATTCATAAACTCCTCGCGCGTCTTAGCTTGTTGGAAAAAGCCTGTGAAATCAGAGGTAGTCGTCAAGGAATTTTGTTTCTCCACGCCACGCATCTGCATACACATATGCTGCGCCTCGATCACGACCATCACGCCCAACGGGTCCAAGGTCCTCTGGATGCAATCCTTGATCTGCATCGTCATACGCTCCTGTATCTGGAGGCGGCGGGCGAAGATATCCACTACCCTAGGGATCTTGCTTAAGCCCGTAATATATTTCTTGGGGATATAAGCCACGTGGGCCTTGCCAAAGAAAGGCAACATATGATGCTCACAAAGGGAGAAGAAATCGATATCTTTCACGATAACCATCTGTTTGTAATCCTCTTCCTGAAACATGGCGGAACGGAGTACCGCCTCCGGATCCTCATGGTATCCCTTGGTTAAAAACTGCATCGCTTTCGCTACACGTTCCGGCGTTTTAAGCAGACCCTCACGCTCCACGTCCTCACCCAGCAAACCCAATACTTCCTTATAATGGCCGGCCAAAGCTTCCCGGGCACGTAGCGTCTCTTCGTTTACTTCTGACATTCTCTTTAATTTAGGGGAATTTTTATCTCTTCTCGTACGATATACATTTCCTTCCCGTATTTCGGGAAAGCACCCATCAACAGGCGCATCATATGATAGGCCTCCTCATGCGAGCGGAAATCTCCCACACGCAACTTCCAAAACGGGGCGTTGTAAGTGACATACGTCGGGATCTCTGGAAAAAGCTCCTTGATTTCCTTCTCCTTACGAAAAGCCTCGTCTTTCGAGACCCGTTGGTTATTACCGGAAAATACCTGCGTACGATACCCTTGTACCTTCAAGAAGGTAAGGCTATCTGTCGTCTCCACGTTCGCTCCACGCATACGCTCACCCACCATCTCGCGGATAGCGGCGGATTGATTGATAACGACCTCGCCTTTTCCCAAACCGGATCTCTGCAACGCATCGAATATGGTCGAACGCTCACCTTCCAACGCCGTCTGAGCGAATAAAGATGAAGTACCGGCCATCATAAAGGCAAATAGCAATAAGATACAAGGAATTCTTTTCATAGATAGAATATTAAAAAGAGTATCTTTCCCCATTCATTGAGGGGAAAGATACCTTCTTATTATGAATTAATTAAAAAGCCTCGATAATCGGCATGAATTTGTCAACGGCCAAAGAAGCGCCACCGATCAAACCACCGTCTACGTTCGGTTTAGCGAACAATTCCTTAGCGTTACCGGCGTTACAGCTACCACCGTAAAGGATCGTGCAGTTATCAGCTACCTCATTGCCATATTTAGCGGCCAAAGTAGCGCGGATGTGAGCGTGGATCTCCTCAGCTTGCTCAGCGGAAGCAGTCTTACCCGTGCCGATAGCCCATACCGGCTCGTAAGCCAAGATGATCTTACCGAAATCCTCAGCGGAAAGGTCGAACAAAGAACCAGCGATCTGAGCGTCTACTACCTCGAAGTGCTTACCGGCTTCTCTCTCTTCCAAAACCTCACCGATGCAGAAGATCGGAGTCAAACCGTTAGCCAAAGCCAACTCAACCTTCGTCTTCAAGATTTCCGGAGTCTCATGATAATAAGCACGTCTCTCAGAGTGGCCTAAGATCACATATTTCGCACCAGTAGAAGCTACCATAGCGGCAGAAACCTCACCTGTATAAGCACCTTTTTCCTTGTCAGCGCAGTTCTCAGCGGCAACACCGATCTTGTTTGTATCGATAGCGGCAGCAACGCTTGCCAAGTGAGTGAACGGAGTACCGATGATCACATCGCAATTCGGAGTCTTACCCTTCAAAGCCTCGTCCAAACCTTTAGCCAAAGCAAGACCTTCAGCAAGAGTAGTGTTCATTTTCCAGTTTCCTGCAACAATATTCTTTCTCATAACTTAATAATTTAAATATGTAATACAAATAAATCTCTATTCAGATTCTTTTCCTTTCCGGCGACGGCGATTGCGCAAGGCATCGTATCCCCAAACCAGCAACAAAGGTACGGTAAAACTTAATAGGTTGGTTATTAGCCGGGCATCTTCTTTCGCTTTCCAGTCGGTATTTCCTTCCAGATAGCCGTTTACGATCGTTTTCAGGTCTTCTTCCTGTGGAATATCGTTGTAATGCCACTTCATCAAGATCGTACCTTTCTTCAGCAAGACCAATCCCGGGTTGGAGCGGATGATCGTTTTCAAAAGGACATCATCGGCCATAAGAAACGGATACTCGGCACCGGTATTATCACTCCATGTAGCGATAGCCTCGGCGGAAGAACCCGTCACGCAATAAAAGCCCAAACCGTTCTCCAAGGCGTAATCGTATACATTGTTGATCTCGTCAATACGCTCATCATCCGCATTCTCCAGACGGGGGGCGATCAAAAGAAAGAGACCTTTCGGGTCGTTCAGCAACTCATCAGTCACGTCTGCGTCATTCTCATTATAAATATGAAATGTGGTAACGGGGGGAACGTATCCTTGTTTGATCAGCTTGGTCTTTGAATCCACGAAAGTCCACGTGCTATCATCGGCCGGGGCGTTCTCCAAAGAAAATTCTTTCTGTACGCCATCCCTCTCGTAAATAAAAGAATACGCATATTCATCCTCGGGCGCACCTTCCGGTATCGACATCAAGGCAGGGATATTCGCACCCAACTTATAGGGACGGAAATCCAAGATCGGCAAATGATTATAATTCCGGTAAGCGAAACCGATAGCGAAGACATATGACCACAAAGCCACGAACCAGTAGACATGGTAGGTATAGCCTTGTAAAAGCCGCTGATTATGGATGAACACGTAAATAGCGGCGGCCAAAAGTACGACATTCTTATAGAAGGTCTGCCAATTACTGATCACCAAGGCATCCCCGAAGCAACCGCAATCCGATACGGGATTGAAGATCGCCAGATACAGCGTCAGCGGCGTCATGAAAGACATCATCAGCAAGGTCAAGAAGGTCGTATACCGCCGGTACACCCCTAATAGCATACAGACACCCAGCATGAATTCCAGAGCGGACAAGTTGAAGGAGATCAATACCGTAAAAGGTTGCAGCTTATCCAGCCCAAAGGAAGTCAGATAGTCGCCAATCTTAATGGCTCCTCCCATGGGATCGACAGCCTTCACCGTCCCGGAGAAGATAAAGACTACTCCCAGTAACAGGCGGCAGACCTCTGCGATCACTTTCTTTACGGTTTCCTTATATTCCATGTAGCTCACTCCTCACCAAACTCCAGCTTGATCAAACCGAAGAGGGCATAATTAATCATATCCATGTAGTTGGCGTCCACTCCCTCAGAAACGAGCGTCTTGCCTCCATGACTCTCGATTTGCTTAGTCCGATAAATCTTCATCAAAATAAGATCCGTATACGAGCTGATACGCATGCTGCGCCACGCCTCATCATAATCATGATTCTTGGCGTACATCAGTTCCTTCGTCTCCGCAATGTATTTATCGTATAATTCCAAGGCTTTCTCTATCGTGATATCGGTCGTATCCGCAAATCCCAACGCCAATTGGACCAAGCCGATCACACCATAATTAACGATAGCGATAAACTCCGGACGGATTCCCTCGTCCACCATGCTCGTCCCCTTGATCTCCAAGCTACGGATACGGTTCGCCTTGATAAATATCTGATCGGTAACCGACTGGGGGCGCATGATCCTCCACGACGGCCCGTAATCTTTCAACTTCTTCTCGAACAACTCCCGGCACAGGGAGATCACTTGCTCGAATTGTTCCTTTGTATTTGGCATACTATCCTAGATTATACCCGCGAATATAGGAAAAAAGACGTAGATGTTCTCGAAAATTCAAGACAACAAAAGCTAATAAGATAAATGAAAAGAGGTTACAACAAAAAGGAGCCACTTTATAAGCGGCTCCTTTTCGTTTCCTTACATCTTATATATCGCTATGAACAGCGTAATGAGCGTCCTAAACGCAACACGGTAGTCTTTGTGATACCGTTCAATTCGCAGAGTTTACTAACAGAAGTACCGTATCTTTTAGCGATAGCGCCAAGCGTATCACCGGATTTAATACGATGATAAACCGAAGTAGCCTCCACATCATTCATTGTATTCGTGTCTTCTCCTAAAGAAGCGGTAGCGGAAGAACTTGCCTGTACCGTGATTTTCTTAGAAGATACGGAAGCAGTCGATTTCTTTTGAGTTTGAGCTTTTGGAGTCGCTTTAGCCACGGTTTCCACACCGGCACTACAACGAATGGACTGGCCGATACGTAACATAGAAGTAGATTTCAATCCATTTAAACGACAAAGCTCATTCACTGTCGTACCATATATACGTGCGATTTTACCTAAGGTATCACCGGATTTTACACGATGGTACACCATCTGACTATTGGAAGATGTATAGATATTGCTCTTACGTCCGTTAATCTTGACGTTACGAAACACATATTGATCCTGATGAGGTATTGAGTTCTCGAAGTCAATAATATCAGCCGGGTTAATAGCCTGTCCAAGAAAACGAGTCTCAAAATGCAAATGAGATCCCGTAGAGCGTCCTGTATTTCCCCCTAAAGCGATCGGATCTCCAGCCCGTACGATATCGTTCACACCTACTAAGAATTTAGATAAATGACCATATACAGTCTCTAAACCATTCGGATGGCGAATCACAAGATAATAGCCATATCCCCTACGCTCGAAATTCTTGATACGCACCTTGCCGTCAAACGCCGCACGGATCGTATCTCCAATTTGCACTTTCAAGTCTATCCCCTTATGCATCCGTCTACGGCGAGGACCATACTTTGAAGTGACCCTTGTCATAGAGTCCATAGGCAAGACAAAAGTAGAACAATCGATTACGCAAGAATCCGGCATATCTACCTTTTTACCCCGGAAAGGATTCACCCATTCATTTGTCCATTCGCCATATAATTCATCGGCAGGGAACATCAAGTTCTCTCTCGCCTCCAACTCCGCTTTTTCATTAATCTCCGCAAGCTCCTTCAAAGCCATATCTTTCTTAAAGCCAACACGGTCAGCCATTAACTCAGATACACGCTTGTCCATAAGTTTGTGGGTTGGATGATTGGGAGTCTCCGGAGTTTCCGGTTTCACCGGGTTCTCCGCATTAGCAGTCGATACCATCACAGCGGCACAACAAATGAATAGAAATGTCCTTATACTCATTTTTTGATAACTTTCATTCTTATAATTCAGGATAAAACGGCAATACCCGACATCTCTGCCTGATTGTCAACTTGTCAAAGTTCGGAAATTTGAATAAGCCGACAAAATTGATTAACGAAAAATTTCTGCAATGACTTTGAATAAAAGCAAAACAAGCGAATAAACAAGCTAAATATCAAAGGCTTACAGAACAATATGTTTCACAACATATTAGCTAATCATTCCCCAATTTATCTTCCTTGTGAACAGAGTTTTGAGCCTTTCGCTCAATATCCGGTGCTGTTCGGACAATAATTCGGGGTCTTCGTCAAGAACTCCTTGAGCGATATCCCGCGCATACTGAAGTATTTGTCCATCGGCCGCCAAGTCCGCTATTTTAAGGTCTATCCCCTCGCCACTTTGTCGGGTACCTTCCAAATCTCCATGTCCCCGGAGACGGAGATCCGCCTCAGCGATCTCAAAGCCATTCGTACTGTTCACCATAATCTCCAATCGCTTACGAGTATCATTACTTAGTTTATAGGATGAGACCAAGATACAATAAGATTGTTCAGCACCACGTCCTACCCGGCCACGAAGCTGATGAAGTTGAGAGAGGCCGAAACGTTCAGCACTCTCGATCACCATGACGGATGCGTTCGGCACGTTCACGCCAACCTCTATAACCGTAGTAGCCATCAAGATTTGCGCCTCGCCGGAGATAAACTTCTGCATCTCGGTATCCTTATCCGCCGCTTTCATACGGCCATGTACCATACATACCTTATATTCAGGGAAAACCTCCTTGAACGTCTCAAAACCGGCCTCCAAGTCTTTATAATCCAGTTTCTCATTTCCTTCAATCAACGGATATACCACATAAACCTGACGCCCCTTTTGTATCTCTTTCCGAAGGAACTCATACAATTGCGCCTTTTTATTATCATAGCGATGAAGCGTTTGTATCGGTTTACGTCCCGGAGGTAACTCATCGATCACCGATACATCCAGATCCCCATACAAAGTCATCGCCAAAGTACGGGGAATCGGGGTAGCCGTCATCACCAGCACATGCGGCACGATAGCGTTCTTCATCCAAAGGCGTGAGCGTTGCTCCACACCAAAACGGTGCTGCTCATCGATAATCGCTAATCCCAACGAAGAGAAAACCACCGTCTCCTCAATCAACGCATGCGTCCCGATCACGATCTGGATCTCACCGCTGGCAATAGCCGGTAATATCTTATCCCGCTCCTTCTTCTTGGTAGATCCAGTCAAAAGAGCGACCTTCACGTCCATATCTTTCAGGAATCCCATGATCGTCGCATAATGCTGGGTCGCCAAGATCTCGGTAGGAGCCATCATACAAGCTTGGCAATGATTATCTATCGCCAATAGCATAGACAATAAGCCTACCAAAGTCTTGCCACTCCCCACATCACCTTGCAGCAGGCGATTCATTTGCCGCCCGCTACCCATATCGATCCGGATCTCACGGACTACCCGCTTCTGGGCGTTCGTCAACTCAAAAGGAAGATACTCTTTATAGAACGTATTGAAATAATGGCCGACCGTCGGGAATATGATCCCTTTTAGCTTCAGTTTCCGAACACTAGCAGTACGTAATATATTTAATTGTATGAAGAAAAGCTCGTCAAACTTCAAACGTAACTGGGCATCACGCAACTTAGCGGCAGATTCCGGGAAATGGATATTCCGCATCGCCTCTGTCATAGACATCATATGGATCCGTTTCAATACGTCGGGGGAAAGCGTCTCCGGAAGTTCCCAGTTCAGCCAGCTTAACAACGTATATTGCAGGTTCTGGATCGCCCGGGAATTCAAGAAAGATTTCTTCATTTTCTCCGAGGTATTATAGAAAGGAGTCAAGCCATTCGCCACTTGATCAGCTTGCTCCATTGAGTCGATATCCGGATGCGGTATGTTATAGGTATGCCCGAACTCCGTAGGCTTTCCGAAAACTATATACTCAGTATTGGGACGATACTTATCCGTCACATAATTCAAGCCCTTGAACCAAACCAAATCGATCGTGCCCGTACCATCCGAGAACTTACCAACCAGCCGTTTACTCCGCCCCTCGCCTAGCGTATCGAAATAGAGAATCTGGCCTTTCAACTGGATATAAGGCATATTCCCGCTGATCTCAGCTACTTTATAAAACCGGCTGCGATCTATATATTTATAAGGAAAATAAAAGAGCAAGTCCTCATACGACGATATCCCCGCTTCCTTTTGCAGGATATCCGCCTTCTTGGGTCCTACTCCCGGCAAGTACGTAATCGATCGCTTATCAAGGTCCAGCATAACGTCTATGAGTTTTTAGGGTTTACCGGGCAAACATCGCTTCCGCTATTAACAAATCAAAGGGCGTGGTAATCTTGATATTCTCACGATCACCGGGAACCGTATCAATCGCATGCCCCATCGCCTCCACCACGGAAGCGTCGTCCGTAAATAAAGACGAATAAGGTTGCTCATAGGCTTTTGTCAATAATTCCAGAAGGAAGACTTGCGGGGTTTGTACAGCCATATAGCGGGAACGGTCCACCGGATGGCTCCCTTTTTCATCTGTCTCACGCAGGGAATCAATCATCGGAACAACCGGGATAACGGCTCCCGTGACAGCCGCTTTATCAAAGCAGGCCTCAACAACCTCCGGAGAGACGAAAGGACGAACGCCATCGTGCACAGCGACCAAACTCAGACCGCTATCCTCCTCCCCCTTCCGACGCCTCTCCGCCAAAAGCCAATCCAACCCATTCTTAACCGAGAAGAAGCGAGTATCTCCCCCTTTCACGATCGCATGCGGGACCTTGCAGCCGATTTCCTTGCAAAGCATATTCCAATACGGCTGATGATCCTCCGGAAGCACAAGGATTATACGTGCGGAAGCATCCCAACGATGAAAAGCCTCTAAGGTATGCATCAAAAGAGGTTTCCCCCGCATAGGAATAAACTGCTTCGGCAGATCTCCACCCATACGAAGCCCTTTACCCCCGGCAACGATCAAGACGTACTTATCCATCAATCCAATTCCTCCAAAACTCTTTTAACTTCCTCATCCACTTTATACAGCTTCTCCTTGCAGAGCTTGATCAGACGGGTAGCTTCTTTTACCTTCTCGGACAGGATATCGACATCTAAGTCTCCATTCTCGATCTCAGCCACGATCTTACGAAGTTTCTCGATCGCCTCGTTATATGTTTCTTCTTTTTTCGCCATATTAATTATGTATTTATCGGACGGTTATAAAACCACCCTCTATGGTTTGATAATACTTTTTATTTCACCATCGATGAAGCGAGTCGTCAGTTCTTCGCCGGCTCGCAAATCAGAGGCATGTTTGATAATCTTGCCATCTTTCAAGGCTAAGCTATATCCCCTCTTCAATATATAATCAGGAGAAGCCATCTTGATAAACTGCCCCGTAAGCTGGATAAAACGCCCACTCTCGGAAAGTTTAGAGGTAATACCGTTCCGCAAGCGAAGTTCCGTATTCTCAAGCACCGACTGGCGGCGTGATAACAAGCCCGATGCCATCGCAGGTAAACGACTCGCTATCGTTTGCAGTCCCGAACGATTCCGCTCGATCCGGCTTGTCACGATAGAAGGGAAACGGGTCGTTACCAATTGTAAATAGTTTTTCTGTCGGGATAGAATATCCATAGCCAATAAACTCACGTCTTGACGCAAACTCTCCAACTCCTCACCAACGCTATCCATTCGGGAAATAAGGAACTCGGCGACAGCGGTCGGTGTCTTCATCCGGGTATGCGCTACCAAATCTACAACCGTATCATCCCGTTCGTGCCCGATACCCGTGATAATCGGTAAAGGGAATTGAGCGCAATTCGCCGCCAACAGATAAGAATCGAAGCTATTCAAGTCCGAGGTAGCCCCACCCCCACGGATAATCACGACCACATCAAAAAGATCTTGATGTTGATAAATCCGGTCTAAAGCCGCTATTACAGAAGCCTCCGTCCGTTCTCCCTGCATCAAGGCGGGGAATAATTTGGTATAGAACGGATAACCTCCTTTATTCCGTGTCAACTGATTCATAAAATCCTCGTAGCCGGCAGCCGTCGGAGAAGTAATGATAGCGATTCTCCTAGGAAGTAGCGGAAAAGGCAATTCCTTATTCAGCGTAAAGACCCCTTCCTCCTGCAATTGGCGGATAATCTCCATACGCTTACGCACCATATCCCCCAACGTATAAGCCGGATCGATATCAAGCACCGTAAGGCTCAATCCATATAACTCATGGAACTCAACAGACACCTTCACCAACACTTTCAAGCCGGAAGCGAACATCTGACCGGTCTCCATCTCGAAATAAGGTTTCAACATACGAAATGTCTTCGCCCAGATAGACCCTCGTACCTTGGCCACCAATTGCCCGGTCTGCGCATTCTTCTCCACAAACTCCAGATAACAATGTCCGGAAGAAGTATTCACCCGCACATCGCTCATCTCCGCACGCACCCAGCAAGTCTCCGGGAAAGCCCTCGACAACGCACCCCGTATGCGGGTATTCAGCTCTAACAAAGATAGAGCCTCTTTCTCACCCGATAAGTTATTTAGATTCGGCCGCATATTTACGCTCCTGTTTATAAGCTTTGTACACATCCGGGATGCCATATCCCAACTCAGCGTCCGGTTGCTCAAACTTACTGCCGAAACGCTGCAAAAGAGAGATTATATCCTTATTCGTCAGACTGGGAAACGCTTGCCATAGACAAACACCCAACCCCGCTAAGATCGGCGTAGCGAAAGAGGTACCGTTCGCGTAACGGATATTCCCCGTAGGATCTATCACGCAACAGCCCGTACCCAAGGCAACCACATCCGGCTTCACCCGGTAATCCGCCGTAAAGCCGACAGAACTGAAATTACTTTTCTTCTTACGATCCGTGATAGCGCCCACTGTCAATATATCCGGGGCATCCGCTGGAAAGGTTATCTTTCCCCAGCTACCGCCCCCCTCGTTGCCGGCGCTACTAAACAACAAGATCCCTTTTGATGAAGCCATCTTAGCGGCACGACTGATCAAGGAAGTCCTCCCGTCCAATTGATCTTGATGATAGTTCAGGGCCTCTACATCAAAAGAGAAATACCCCAACGAAGAAGAGACCACATCCACTCCCACGCTATCGGCAAATTCCATAGCTGCCGTCCAATAATCCTCCTCGATGGGAAACTCCGAACGGCTATCCTCGCTCTTTATCAGCCAATATTCGGCTTGGGGAGCCGTACCGACCATCAAGCCCGGCGCATCAGCGGCCAAGCAAGATAAGACCTTCGTCCCATGATCATCCCCGATGAAAACACTTCGACCGGGGAAAACCACGTTATGCGTTCCTAATAACCGCAAGGAATCAAATACGCTGATCCGATCCACGTTCATGAAACCGGCATCGACCACGGCCACACGCATACCCTCACCCTTAAAGCCTGCCTCATGCAATTTGATACCGTTCAGCATCTTGATCTGCTCCTCGGCATAACCGTAAGGCGATTTCTCAGGTTTATCTATTGGCATAAACCGTGTCGTATCTTTCTCCTCCCTAGGAATATCGATTTCCTCGTCACCTTTCCAGACCCATTTCACGGAATCCACGATCGGGAGGCGCGAGAGACGCTCAGCGACCAAGCTATCCGGACTGGACACCACGACCGTAGAGAACCATTTACTCTCCAGCACCGGTTTTCCTCCATTGGCGGACAAGGTATCCAGATAAGCTTGAGCGATCGGCAAATCCGATTCCGACACCGATATACCTTGCCGGTTCCGTCGCTCGACAGACTCCTTGGAAAGATATTCCTCCGGGTTATCCAGCGTATAACCGGAATCCCCTTTATCTTTCAAATACACCCGAAAACGAAAACTTTCCCCGGCATGTACTCCCAAAGAAAACAAACTGAATACGAAAACGAATATTCCTATATATTTACTCATAGAACCTCACACAATTACGAATTACAAAGATAGATGATACCGCCGAATAAACAAAAAAGCCCGGCACTGGAATAGGCCGGGCTCATGTATAATTCTTCGTCTTATTCATTGATATTACAAATAGGGATCTCACGTTTAACACTTTGGCGTAAAGAAATCAAGGTCTCTGTAGCCGTAACACCCGGTATCTCCTGAATCTTAGAGTTCAAAAGTTCCATCAAGTGCTCGTTATCACGGGCATACAGCTTGATCAGCATCGTATACGGACCCGTAGTGAAATGGCATTCTACCACTTCGGGTATTTTCTCGAATTCCGGGACAACATCCTTGTACATAGATCCACGCTCCAATTTCACGCCGATATAGGTACATGTATTATACCCCAATATTTTAGGATTGATGTGATACCCTGAGCCAACGATCACATTCATATCAATCATGCGTTGAACCCGTTGATGAATAGCTGCACGAGATACACCGCACTCCTCGGCAACATCTTTAAAAGGAATCCTAGCATTCTTTGAAATAATGTTCAATATCTGCCGGTCCAGTTTGTCTATCTTCTCCATTTTAAATTCGCTTTATTATATGCATTCAGATTTAATGTATCAAAAGTATATAATAAATTTGAATCATATATCATTCTGAAAGAAAAAAGTAATCAATAAATAATAAAAGCGGGCAAAAAATGCTTTTTAGCATAATTTGCCCGCCTATTATCTTACAAACGTTCCGTTTCTATTTCTTCGCTACTTATTCTTTTACGATGTCAAGCAACTCAACCTCGAACTTCAATACGCTGTTCGGTTTGATATCTTGTCCTGCGCCACGTTCGCCATAAGCCAACTCAGCCGGGATCCAGAAGATATATTTAGAACCGACCGGCATGATCTGCAAGCCCTCAGTCCAGCCCTTGATTACTTGGCCAACACCGAACTCAGCCGGCTCGCCACGATCCACGGAGCTATCAAACTTAGTACCGTCCAATAGAGTTCCGGTATAATGAACTTTTACCTTATCGGTAGCGGTTGGCTTCGCGCCTGTACCTTCTTTCTCTACCTTATATTGCAAGCCGCTCTCAGTCGTGATAACGCCTTCTTTTGTCTTATTCTCCGCCAAGAACTTATCACCCTCTTCTTTTGTCTTCTTAGCCTCGCGAGCCTGAGCCTCTACGAAGTAAGTCTGCAAATATTGTTGAGCCTGTTGCGGATTCATCTTCATCGCGGAAGAATCCCCTTTGATAGCTTGGATAAAACCAGCGATCAAATCATCTACGTTAGCCTCGCCACCCGGCAAAGTCTTTAAGTTTTCCTTATAACCGGCACCTGTGCTGATACCAATAGCGTAGCTTGCGCTATCGATAGAAGTCTTCAAGCTCGCACTTTTGTGAGAATCACCGCAAGAGGTGAAAGATGCGCCCATTGCTACAATCACTGTAGCGACTAATACACTTAACTTTTTCATTTTTCTTTAACTCTTATATATTATTTTTCGATATCTAATAACTCAACGTCGAAGATCAACGTACTATTCGGCTCGATAGCCTCACCTGCCCCACGCTCGCCATAAGCAAGGTTAGACGGGATAAACAATCTCCATTTAGAACCGACCGGCATCAACTGCAAAGCCTCTACCCATCCCGGGATTACCTGTGAAACACCGAATACGGCGGGCTCGCCTCTCTGTACGGAGCTATCAAACACCTGACCGTTGATTAACGTACCGTGATAGTGGCATTTTACTTTATCGTTCGCCGTAGGTTTAGCGCCTGTACCATTCTTCAGCACCTCGTATTGCAAACCGCTAGGCAACTCTACCACACCAGCCTTATGCTTATTGATAGTAAGGAACTCCTCACCGGCTTTCTTATTGATCTCCAGTTTCTCTTGTTGAAGCTTCATGAAGTAATCATTGATCACTTGTTTTGCCTCATCATAACTAAGAGCAGGTTTTGCCTCTGTTAAGACGTCATTCAATCCCTGTACAAAATCTTCCACTTGAAGATCCTTGATGCCTGAGTTCTGGAAATTATTTCCGATACTTAAGCCAAGCGCATAACTTACTTTATCCATTCTTTTTCTTGTTCAACTAATTATAAGCCACAAAAGTAATGCTTTTAATCGTATAACAGCATTTTGTAAGAACTTTTTATTTCATTCAAATCTTTTTAGAACAAACAAAAGACATACATCCTCAGTCTTTTCCCTATTCCCCATATAATACGACATTGGTTATCCATGCAAAAACATTGGCTATCAATTTGGAAGCATCATTATTTATCTCTCCTGAAGTATTATTTATCCGGTTATCTTTTGTACCTCCAGTCCCAGATGAAGAATTCCCCAAATCCGTATCTCCTATATAAACGATTCGTCTCGAATAGTCTACTCCTAATACGATACCACCAGCCTTCCCAGTCAAGAGTGGCGTGATTCCTTTTGCCGACTCAGTGTTCAAAAGTATCTCACCATGATAGGCATCGTAGTTACGAAATGAGAAACTCGAAGAGACCGGAGTATAAGATCCACTTGTAAAAGGTCCGGTAGAAGTGAAGAAACTATTATCCGCACTTGATGGAGCTACGGTAAACTCACCATTATTGACAGTCAAAAATTTTATATTGCTATTTCCTCCTAAAAATTCATCGATCAGATATTTACTTACATCCGTAGCGTCATAAGAAGCGATTAGCACACGATTCTTTTTTGCATTCAACCAATTATGTACTTTCTTCGCATCTTCATTTCCAAAATAACCATTGCCCATATAATGGACATATACGACATCAAAAGCAGCAAAAAGGGCATCTGTCAATCTATTATTACTAACGTTGGACCGTATCAGATTATACCCTCCACAGACGACATTCCCGTTCGGACCGAAATTACTTTGATTATCCAATATGCCTCTTAAACCGTCTGCACGTGCGTCGGGAGGTACCGAAGCAACAATATTAGTACCTAAACTGCCTAAGCCGACATTAAATGTCAACAAATTAATTACCGTATTGGCTGCTACGCTATATTTTTGCTTGATCGCCACCAAGATTTTCCACCGATGAGCAGTAATGACAAAGTTCTGGACCGGCCCAGCATCGCCAGACATATTATTCTGTAAGGCCGTTACAACTAACTGGCTGCCGTCCAGATTCTTTTCTACGGTAAAATAATCATTTGACAATGATTGCCCCTCACTTCCAATCGGCATACCATTCTCATCCGCCCACTGTAATGTGTAGTCGGACAAGTCGGTAAACACCTCTATAGTAGCTTTAGAACCAGCCTTATTCTTCAATATGATTTCACGGGAGGAAACTCCGAAATGATGCTCTCCGTCAAAAGACATATCGATCGTATTATCATCCCATTGTCGCACTTCTGCCACAATATGTGCAGACTGATTGTTCGCCGCATCGTCAGGATTATCCCATCCGGGAGCGGAAACCTTTTTCACATTAAATATATATTTGTGATTACGCAAGATTTGCCCAAAAGCATTCTCTTTATTGTCCGGGTCAAAATCCATACGATAATAACTCAGCTTTTCATTTCTATTATAGTAACCGCCTACAACGATACACGTCGCACTGCTCACCCGGTCGCCTTCGGCTGGAGAACTGACCTCCGGCAAATAAAGTTGTGCGGAGAATTCATTCCGATCCTCCTCTGAGACCGAAAACATACGGCTGCTTACATTTGCCATACTTCCGTCGGGAACGCTTGGTGTCGTTACTTTCATAGAACCCGTTTCATTGGGAATCACTTGCAGCGAATTATTAGCACGATATGCTTTTACTCCCGCCAGTTTAAAATTTGCAGCTTCGGTAGCAACAACATCCACACGGGCTATGGAGCGCAACATCTTTATCCCGGTGATTTCTTGCATTTCGGTGGATGACAGTCCGGCAGGAAATTTATATTCGCCATACATCGGGAAATTGGAAACTAAATTATCAAACTCCCGATTTATCTTCTTTTTTACGACCTCTTTACTATCGTCCAACGACGGTTCATTGGAAACAACAGTTTCGTCAGTATTTGCCAAAATAAGCAATTCCACAGGCAAGGAGGTTGATTTCAGAAGCACCGTGAATGTTGTTTGTGCCATATTACTACTGATAGATATGCCAGGTACCCGATACCGGTATTTCTGGTCCTCAAATACCAATACCTGAACTTCACTAATCAAAGACTCATGAGTGGGCTGATCAATCTCAGCTTTTGTCTTAGAATAAACGGTAGAAGACGGACTCGTTATTACCAATCTCATTTTTATACCACCTACATCATTTCCGACAGATATCCCTGTCTCGTCATTACAGGATATAAAAAAAAGAAAAACGACCAGGATATATATAAATTTTCTCATGATGCATTTTTCAGATAGAACACAAATCCTCCTCCCTTTGTTCCATCAACCAAACTCATTGTCTTTTAAAGAATTTCCATTTCCCAAGAAAATATAACTATTTGGACAGAACGGGTGTTCTATAGGACAACCGGGCCAAACCGGATGAATTAAATAATAATATAAGTATTCACTAAAAAATATAGGCATATGAAAACAAACAATTTGTATATTACGTTATTTGCGGCATTAGCTATCACTGCATGCAGTAAAGATAACGAGCTTCCTCAAGGATCTGCTAAAGACCCGAATGCCGATATGCCGGACGCATATACCTCTATCGCTATCAATATTCCCCATACCACTATGACGAAAGTCGCTTCGGGCCGTGCCATTGATCAGGGAATAGCGGACGAGAACAAGGTCAAGACCTTACATGTATTTATCTACGATACCGATGCCCCAAATACTCCGACAGTTGCTGAATTTACGGTAGACGACAATTCTCTTGCCCCCAAATCTCCCGGTAGCTCCACTTGGGTAACAAACAGAGCTATCAAAACTAAAAAAGCCGATAAATATATTTTTGCAGCAGTGAACCTCAATACAGATATGGTCAACTATATCACAGCCAATGGACTCGGATCATTCAGTTACAATCAATTTGCCCAAGAAATCTCGCAACTGGCAGATCTGACAAATGGCTTTGTCATGTTCAACACGAGTTATCCGGAAAGTACCCCGGCTGCAAACTTATATGAAAATGAAAGCCTTGCTCAAACGAATCGCATGGCTATACCGGTTTCCCGCGTTGTAGCGAAAGCAGCAGTATTCAAAGCTAATGACTTTGTTGTAAATGGAGGAGGAAACATGACGGAGATAAAATTCGGTTGGAGGAACTTGAATAAAAAGTTCTATTTCATACAGGATAAAAGAGACGGGATTATCAAGGACTATAATTGGGAAAATTTTTCCGTATCGGATTTCGAAAGAGGGTCGGACGCCATAAACACCTATACTTCAACGGACGATCCGGTCACTTTTTCCTACGCACCTGAGAACTCATTCAAATACAGCTTGGATCAAACAGAAGTAAACGGAACGACTTTTATTAGTGTCAGCGGAGTGTTTACGCCAGATAAAGTAATATCGACTTCAAATCCCAGCCCAACCCAACCGGCAGACTTTGCGATTATCAGTAATCCCAATAATGCCAACAAAACATTCTATGTAGTCAGAACAGCCGACGGTATTGCCAACTATTTTGTAAATGGGACTATAGCACAACAATATGCCGATCTTTGCAGTAAAAATACTCCGGGGATGCCTCTTTACAACGGAACATACGTATTGAATGAGAATACATTTACAAATGGTATCTGTTACTTCCACATTTTCGTCAATGCCAATGCTACGTCACCTCAAGCACCTTATAACGTTTACCGGAATCAGTATTTTAAGGTAAACATCCATAGCATACAAGCTCCGGGAAATCCTTCAGACAATTTCGATACCGGAGAGGTGATTAAATCAGAAACATGGATAAGTACTGATATAGAAATAACTCCATGGGAAGTCTATGAAGAAGACTATGATCTATAGCCCACTATCTATGAATTCTTAAAATTTATCTGTGAGATGAAAGCCTATTTAAAATGGATAGTATTAATTACATGGTCGTTCACGATGACGAGCTGTATAAAAGAAAATTTACCTGAATGCATTCCGGACAATACCGGCATCGTTCTTAAATTCCGGTATCCGACTGGTACAAATACCCCAAGTAACAAAAATGGGATTGATCGGTTATCTGTATTCATTTTTGATGACAAAGGTGTTTTCGTTTCACAAATAAATGATTCTCTGATATGGATCGATGATAATTACGAATTGGAACTTCCTTATAAACGAGGAAGTTACCAATTTGTAACATGGGCGGGTTATAACGAGGCAACCTACGGAATAACAACATGCATACCGGGTCAAACACATATAGAAGATTTTTTCTTATTCCTGAAACGGGATACGGATAACCGAGTTACAGATCAGCCCAAGTTACTATATCATGGGATACACGAGACTGTAGCATTGGATGAACACGAAAAAATGATTGCTTGGATAAATCTAAAACAGATTACAAATCATATCCGTGTTATTGCTCATAATTTGGATAAGGACATATCTCATAACATCTATATTGAAGACAACAATGGTAAATATGGATATTCATCATTGTTCGCCCATGACGATCCGATTCTTTATATACCTGTTTATATGAGGGTCGCAAAAGAGAGTAATACGTTAACCGCTGATTTCAATGTAATGAAACTTGATAAGAACCGGATACCACGTTTACAGATAGTGGATGAAACAAATACAGTTTGCTATGATGAAAACCTTATCGGAGAACTTCTTGGGAAAAATCCCAATATTAATTTAGAAAATGAACATGATTTTACAATTGAAATATCATTCAATGGTTATAGTCCGATCGATATAAAAATTAACGGTTGGGATATAAAAGAAAGCGATGAAATGTAATTATTCATCGCTTTTTCAAGATAAAGTCGTAACTTCGTAACTATTAATATATACATCTATACATTTTAAACAAGTAACAGATGAAAAAGTTAGTCATACTTACCGGAGCGGGAATGAGTGCGGAAAGCGGCATCTCCACTTTCCGTGACTCGGACGGGTTATGGGAGAAATACCGGGTGGAAGATGTCGCCACGCCGGAAGGCTTCGCCGCCAACCCTAAATTGGTTCTCGACTTCTACAACCAGCGCAGAAGAGAGTTATTGAATACGAAACCTAACGCCGGTCACCTCGGCCTAGCCGCCTTGGAGAAAGATTTCGACGTACGGATCATTACCCAGAATATCGATAACTTACATGAACGTGCGGGTAGCAGCCACGTGATCCATCTGCATGGAGAGTTGATGAAGGCATGCTCCGTAAGGGATATGGACACGACCTACGATCTATCACCGGAGAACCCGGATATTCATCTGGGTGACAAGGACCTTCACGGAAATCAGCTACGTCCTTTCGTCGTATGGTTTGGAGAGGCGGTACCCATGATAGAGCCTTCCATCAAGCTGGTGGAAGATTGTGATATCTTCGTGATTATCGGTACCTCCTTAAACGTCTACCCTGCTGCCGGATTGCTAAACTACGTGCGCCGGGGCCAACCGATCTACTTGATCGACCCGAAAGATGTACGTACTTATCGCAACGATATCGAGCATATACAGGCCGGGGCCTCGGAAGGGGTCAAGAGGCTGACGGAGTTGCTTACGCAGAATTAAACAACTCATACACTCATTAGGTCTGACGAAGGCAAGTATAAACACAAAGTCCTTGGCATGCGAACACATTGCCAAGGACTTGTCTTTTTATCCGCTTCCATCCTCACGGAAGTACTTACGGATGAACTTTAATTTATTACTTTAGTATTAATATTAATCCAATTCCCGCCTGTTCATCCGTCACGGATTACTTGGATCGATACCCGCACGGGAATCGTATGATTATCTTATTTCGTTTATTTCTTATTTCACGATTGCCTTTACAGCTTCCTCACCATCAATAGCTACCGCTACGATACCGGCAGGTACAGCGATTGTAGCGTTATCGGAGGTAAGAACAGTCTCAGCGACAACCTTACCTAAGATATTCGTGATAACGATAGACTTACCGGCTGCGCCTTGAACGGTTACAGTACCGTTGCCGGCTACGATAGATACGCCTTCAGCGTTAGCGCCTTCGATAGATGTTACCATATCCTCAGCGTCAGTCTTCTGGTATGCGTTGAAGATCAAGGCACCGTCAGAACCAGTCTTAGCAGCATTGAATTCAGAGTCGCCACGAGTCAATACCAAACAACCGTTTTGCATCTTCAACCATGCGGCATATTGAGGAGCGATGGAACCGGCTACAGCTTTATCAAAACCTTTAGTAGCCTTACCTGTTGAAGTCAAACCATTCTCGTTATAGATGTTAGACTCGAACAAGAACTCATTTGCTTCACCTTCTTCTGTCACAACACCAGCCTTATCAGGATTTACGTAACGGAATGACCAAGTAACGTTCTTATGGTTGTCACCCTGCAAGTTTACGATGAAGTTCTCCAAACCGGCCTTCTTGTAATTAGCGATAATCGTCTCAACATCCAACTCAGCCGGAGTCATCTTCTCAAAACCGTTTGTCAATACATACAAACTGTCACCATAATGGATCGCTTTCACGAAACCTACGCGAGTGTAACCACCATCGATATCCATATACGGAGTCTTATATTCCTTACCCTTGATAAGAGCGGAGTCGGCGAAGCTTACCATATACTTACCATAGTTGAAACCCGGATGCGCTTTAGTTGCGTGTGAGCAATTAGCGGCATTAACAGGATTACCAGCATTATCGAAGTGATTATGCTCATACGTACAAGGAATACCCGGAGTACCTTCTTGATCGTCACGTGCCACGGAAACCAAATACTGAGGTTTGATAGTACCGGCACCACGATTTACCCACGCAGTATCAACGATGAACGCTAACTTGCCATCAGCTTTCTCCTTATTCCAGATACCTACATAATCAACAGTCTTGTCCGTTAAATTCTTGTTCCACTCATCCATCAAGTATTCCTTACGGATCTTCTCTACGAAGAACAAGCTATCAGCGGTTTCGCTCTCATTCAACACAGCGTTGTTGAAACGACGGTATAATGGAGAATCATCTGTCACAACGGCGAATGCGGAAGTACGGATCTCACGCTTTGTTCCAGTATCAAACTTATCATCCGTAGAACCCTGAGTCAAATCCAAGGTATTGTCATCTACAGAAGCCTTCAAACCGTTTTGAGCGGCACTAGAAGCATAATAAGATTTATCTTTTTGAGGAGTAGTATTATTATCTAACACAATCTCCATCAATTCAATAACATCATTATTCTTAGAGTTTGCTTTATAGACAAAAGCTTTCTTAATAACACTGTTGTCTTTTACCAAATAGTTACCATCAGCATCGAACAATAGAGTCTCCTGACCTTTATCTAAAGTAGGAACAGGAACCTTTTTGCCATCAACCACTACTTTGTCTGTAGACTTGAATCCGTTATAAGCAGGTGAATAGATCTTATCCCCTTCTGTAATCTTATATTTACGTACCACAGCCTCAACCAAAGCGTAATAATGCTTACCATCAATACAGTTGTTCTCTTTCAAGAAGAAGTTAGTCGGGGTAGAACCTAGAACATACTTCTTAGCTTTGCTGTCGTATGTTAAGTAGCTTTCGCCATTCTTGATCTGGTAAACATTTCTTACCAAGCTATCGCCAACACCATAGTTATCATCCTTAGCAACTACCACCAAACGGAAGTTTGTCTTATCACCATTCTCGTTTACACGAACGATAGAATCCTTACCGGCAGGAGTATACAGATATTTGTCTAATGCCAGACCATGTAAGTAATTGAATACATAAGTCTGAACCATAGCAGAATCCTCGGGCACATAGCGATAACCGATCTTCAAATCCTTAGCGTCCTTGATAGCAACGAAGCTTACGGTATCAGCGACAGATTCATTCCCATCATTCGTTGTATAGAAGAATACGTCCTTGCTGTCCTTAACGGCATACAATTGGACATTCGTCGGGATTTTAACAGTCGGATATACACCATCCTTATCTTTGTCATTGAACTCACGGTTCTGAATGCTGATAGAAGAAGTAGAAGATATACCATTCTTCGTTACAACCCACTGAGCTGCTGGCATATGATTGAAGTCTTGACGTTCAGCTTGTTTAGCCCAACCAAAGTTTCCTGCTAAGTTTGCCAACGCATAAGTACCCTTCAGCTCGTCTCTATCAGAGCCACCGGCCTTAAACTGAATCATATAAACGCCATCAGCCAAAGTAGTCGGAACCAATCCTGTGAAGTTCGTTCCCAAAGTGATCTTCGTACGTTGATCTTCCGGAGACGGTTTTTCACCTTTCTGAGTCTCTTTAGTGTTTACTGTCAACAACTTGTTTCCACCCAAGTTAGCCAAGTAGATGTATTGATTTTCCGCTGTACTTAATTTTGTTTTTCCGTTTGAAGAAGAAAAGCCTTCTTTTACAGACCACCAAGAGTTATCATTATCCTCTTTGATATCTTTAGCATATTCAGTTGCTTTACCAGAATTGGCAGTAAGCTTATAAACAACTTTTTTAACTTGAGCATACAGCTCATTCTTCTGTGCGTTATAAGTGAATTTAAATTGATAAGAACCTTCCGCACGTTTATCGGCACCAAGTTTATCGTAACCAAACTTCAGCATTGTAGGAGCCTCAGTAGCTTCATAATAAGCCGTATCAACTACCACAAAGGCATCCTCCCCATCAATTTTTTTGTCCTTAACTTGCAATTGCACATAGTCTGAAACTGTTGGTGTGGCGGCTAGAGTAGCCTCTTCCTCAACGTCAACTGCCTTCAACGCTGTAGCAGTCAAATGGTTTGTATTTCCCTTTGAAACCTCCGGGTTCATACTTAAGCCAAAATAACCTTCAGCAGAAACAGATTGCAACAACTTATTCAAATCCTCGGCATGCAACTGCATCGATGTTGGGATCTGATCCTTGTTGAAAGAGATAGAGACCTTGTCTTCTCCAACCTCCTCAGCTTTCACTAAGATTATTTCCTTAGTAGAACCCTCACCACGAGTTGCCAGATAAACAAACTTCTTACCATCTACATAAGAGACTAAAGTGTTGTCTTTAACAACCCATTCCGTAGCGCTACCGCCCAAGGTGGCCACTTTTGCCTCACTCTTCTTATCTGAAGCGACAGCCATGGAAGGATCCACAGCGAACGACAAACCCGTAGCCTTGTTCACGAAAGAGAACACATCTACACCCAGATTGTTCTTCTTTGCGGAAACTGTCCACATGGCTTGATTTAAGTCTGCCAATTCAAAGGTAGAAGCAGTACCTGAAACTGTAACAAACTTACCAAAATCAGCCTTATCATTACCAGCAGCCAAGAAATCGCTACCGCTCATAAACAAGACTGTTTGATCTTTTGCCAAATCTTTGCCCTCTACTGTCGCAGGAGTAGTAGAAGTTACTACATCCTCTGCAGGAGCAACAGCCCCAACATATGCCGCTACCGAACCTACCGAGAAAGCAGATACAAGCATGGCACTAGCCAGAAACGTTGTAAACTTTTTGTTCATAAATCGAAAATTTAATATTAATAATAGTGTTAATTAAATACCGTTCAACACTTTAAATCATCGACCACTACTCGAAAACGACTAGTCTAAACGATCGTCTAAATCTTGCGTTTTTTTAGTGTCGAAACGGGAGGTTTGTTGAAAGAATCGGTTGTTTCGTAGAGGATAACCTATCCTATTGATAAGAAAGAGAATAAGTGATAAAAAAATAGCTCGGAAGGGTTGCAAGTATCGAAGAAACGCGTACCTTTGCAAATGACTAAAAGAATCGATCGTTTAAACTAGTCGTTTCTATCCCATAAAAAATTCTCAAATATCAACGTATTTAACTATACATTAATGTACGAGCGTACATTAAAAGAACAATTCATTTCTACTTTCAATTATCTATTTATATTTTACTTCCAATACAGACTATTTCCCGCGAATCTCCCTGTCAGTAAAACAGCATTCATACAATCCTTTTGACCGAAATAAAGCGCATATCGTGACATAGCCTATTCGTAAAAGAGGCAAGATAATGGGAAAAAGGAGGTTGTAAGCGGCGTTTTATGCGGCAAAGTACTACTTTTTACACACGAGTATCGACAAAAGCCTACGCTATCGGTCGTGTTTGGCAACGCCAATAGTGCCGTTGGGCATCGTGAATAGTCAAGAATAGGGTCGTGAACTATCAAGAATAGCCATCATAACCCTGTCACTTCCCTATCGTAACCCATTGAGATAGGTTTTTCATCCCATAAAATAGGAATTAGGATGAGCTAGTTTCGCTAGAACAAAAGAGCATCTTTTGATATCCAACTATCCAACAAGCGATTAAATATATTTTAACTCAAATTTAAGAGTAGACTGTACATTCCCCCGCAATAATCGATTCTACGGGCGTTAAGATTACAAACTGTCAAAAAGAAAGAACTCGACACTAGGAGCCATTGGCTATCAATTCAGTCAAATAAAACAGCCTCTTTCCTTATTTCTTCTCCAATATGACTATATATTCATTGCACATCGTGCTAACCTTCTTCCCTGCCACATTAGTAGGACTTGTTTTGGAAGGCATCCTTTTGTTAGGTATTTCTCTAACAATAGTATCGATATGTGTAAAACCATTCTTCTCAAACATTTCAGCAGTAAAGTAATCTAATGGAATTTGAACCCCCTTAACCGTTCTGTTCCCTACGACATAACAAACGACTCCACCACTCTTTATTACAGATGCGACATTCTTTATAGAACAGCTATAATCATTAAGAAACGAGACCACTTCCAAATTTCTCTTTGGGTCAATGCTCTTTATTTCGTCCAGTTCAGATTTAATGCTTTTAGTCTCAAAAAGTTCCTCTTTCTGAACTCGTCCCCCCATTAGGAGATTATCTAGTGTTTTAGCATTTTCAAAATTGAACCATTCATTTGCCCACCTTGAAAATTGTCCATAAGCAACGGTTGTTCTACTATCGCCATAAGGCGGAGAGGTTACAACCATATCAACACTATTCGGCTGTATTATATCGGAAGGGATTTCTATAGTACTATTAAAGTCATAGATATCTATATTACATGGATATTTTATACTATTAAACTCCTCAAGTCCATTTATATTTCTTATAACCTTTTCTTCAAACAATCGAAAGACATCCGGTTTGAAGTCTTTAATTTTCTCTTCCTTCATCCTAAACCGCTTAAATTCTCCATTCCTCGTAAACGATACCTCTCTAACAGTCTCGGAAAGAGGGACTTTAAAGAAATCAGCGAAATCTAAAGCCACACATTCATTAATTACTTGATAAATATAAGAAAGGCGCAAAAGGCTATCTCTGGAATACCAATAAGTATAATTAGAAATATTATCGAAATTCTTATTCTTGACCTTATCTTCAGAATACTCAAAGAACAAGGCTTGCATCATTGAAAAAGTATCTCTGATACAAGATAAATCATAATGGGTTGTTTTTACATGGCTCATCAATCTAGCCAATGGATTAAGGTCTGTTCCTATCGCGTTTATACCTTTTATAGAAGCCTCAACTAACGATGTACCGCTTCCCATATATGGATCAAAAAGTAGCTCAACTCCATCCTCTGGCTTATATTCCTCTATTAGAGCTCTTGCTACTTGGGGAATCATCATCGCAGGATACGCATGATAGCAATGAGTAAATTCTTTGGTATCGGCATCCTTAAAGCTCCACCTATTATCAATCGTTCTTTTGTACATACCTTCCTTACTTATATTATGTGAGTGCAAATATACTCAATTGCTCACATATTGTGAGTACACAAGCATATATAAAACTATATTTTTGGGCAAAAATAACAATAATGATTAGAAAGACCGAGTATCAACTTGAAATCATCCTTAAGATAAAGGAGCTAAGAGAGGCCAACAATGTTAGCCAAAAAGAGTTGTCGAATCTCCTCGAAGTGGCTCCGGGCTTAATAGGGAGTATAGAAAGCCCTAAATTTCCACATAAGTACACCCTTAGTCAGATCTATAAAATATGCCACTATTTCAACATTACCATAGAACAGCTATTCATATCAGAGGAAGATTTTTCCAAAGATAGAGATATTATTGACTTACTCATATTTAATATAATACGTTATGGAGAATAAGGATTTTATTATTTCAAAGTTCAAAGAGGTTAAATCCTTGGAATATGTTCCAAGCAATAGAGCCAACAATACTGGGATTGGAAAAACATTTGAAGATTACATCGGAGTTGTCGAGAACAATTTAGACGAGCCCGATTTAGCTGGATTCGAAATAAAATCTCATCGCGGCGCTTCATGCTCTTACGTTACCCTATTCACTAAAAGCCCCTCATTTCCCAAACGTGCGAATGCTTATTTAAAAGATAAATTTGGCACACCTTATGAAGATGCACCATCTATAAATAGCTTGCATACGTCTATGTTTGCAAATAGCTATAACACATATATGAAGAAATATTCTTTTAAACTCCTAAACAACCCTGTCGCCAAGACAATATTAATAGGAGTATTTGACTTAAATACAAAAGAGCTGTTAGATTGTAGCGTAGGTTACACCTATCAAGACATTCAAAAAGCACTAACAAAGAAGCTAAAGAACTTATTATATGTAACTGCCCAAACGAAAAAAGAAGGAGGTAAGGAACTCTTCTACTTCAATAAAGCCGATATATATACAGAGCCATCATTTGAACGTTTTATATCACTCTTAACCGATGGGAAGATAATGTATGATATAAGAATCGGGAGCTATAAATCTGGCCCCAAATATGGTATGCCGCACGACCATGGGAGTGGATTCAGAATATTAGAGGCTAATATCAGACTATTATATTCTGATCACGAAACCATAGAATAAAACAAGCTACGCTTCATTTGTTGGCTTCTGTATCAAGACCGGAGACAAATACCATAGGGTTTCAACGATAATAGGATCAATATCCCAACCGGATATTATCTACCCAAAAGGTATTTCCCGGAGACCCTATGTATGAGCCTCCGTGACTGGAACAGAACTCTAAGATCATATGGGTTACCTCATCGTCCTCCGTTCCCCAGCCGATTTCTTGGATGGGCACATTCTTGCCTTTGCTGTTCAAGCTATAACGGGCGGACTCACCGAGTTGAAACCCCATATATTCTTCATAATCGCTACGTTTCGTGATATCGCCGTATAAGATCGTAAAACTGGCATCGTTTACCCAATCCGTATTTTCATCCATCCGGATTACCAGCGTACCGATACGCTTAGCATATATGTTCCCGTCCTTATCTTCCCAACGCTTCTGAAGAAAGAGATTCACCAAAGGCATATCAATGCCATTTACCTCCGATCTCTTGCTAAAACCACTCAATTTAATACGATTGGGATCACCGGAGAGTTTCACCTTATAATCGAATAACAAGGACGTAGGTTTTTGGTGAAACGGGATACCGCAAACGATCTGCCCCCACGTCTCCGAAGAATTCTTCGCCGGTTCCAGAAAACGGCCGAGATAGAGGCATCCACCGACCAGCACCTTCACGTTCATGATACCCATCGCCGAGATCGATTCTATACCCGTCTCCAGCCGTGCGCAATACCCCTCATCCCGTCTTTCGGGGTAGACACTGACGCTAGCTTTCGTAATCCCGCTCACCCTTGCCATCACGTTAGAACTGCCCCAAGGCGAAGCTTTCGGCTCAAAAGGTTTATTTCCGATAATCGTATCCATAGGGCCAACGCAGTAAAGAGTCTTTGTCTCCTTCCCGATAATAGCCGATTCCGTGATCTTACGTACCACCCACTGATCCAGATCGCCATAACGGATCACTTCCGTCTTTCGCTGGGCATATAGCGCCATACTCATCCCCAAAAAGACAAATAAATAGCCTAACCGATTATTTACTACCATAAGTTACCCTCCTATCCAAATCCTTTTTTATTTTTGCAGCGAAATTAATTAGAATCGATAACACAAGGCAAGTCCGTATAAAGAATTTATTCGGATTATCCATGATAAATAACAAACGAAGTGAATAAACCCATGGCAGAAAAGCCCCGGACACCCTCCATCGCGATCTCTTTACTACCCGTAGTGACATTAGTCATCATGCTGGCCGTAGCCATCTATATTTTCCGGGGCGATTCCCTTGGAGGAGCCAGCCAAATCGTATTATTGATAGCCACCTCGATCTGCTCTTTGATCGCCGTCTTTCATTGCAAGATCAAGTGGGAAGATATCGAGGGGCAAATCGCCCGTAACATCTATGGGATTGCACCGTCTGTCATCATCCTTTTATTGATCGGAACCCTATCGGGCAGTTGGATGGTAAGCGGGATCGTGCCGTCCTTGATCTATTATGGGTTGCAAGTCATGCAAACGGATTTCTTCCTCGTGGCCTGTTGCCTGCTATGCAGTATCGTATCGGTCATGACGGGTAGCTCGTGGACTACCATCGCCACCATCGGGATCGCCTTGATCGGGATTGGCGAGGCGCAAGGCTTCAGTACGGGGTGGGTAGCGGGAGCGATTATATCGGGCGCTTATTTCGGGGATAAGATGTCGCCGTTATCAGACACGACCGTATTGGCGGCCTCCGTAACGGACACGCCCCTTTTCACGCATATCCGGTATATGCTTTATACGACCGTTCCCTCTATGATCGTCACACTGATCGTATTCAGCATCGCCGGATTCTCGAGGGAGACAGCGGACGCATCCCAGATAGCCGCTTTCTCCGAAGCCTTGAAAGGCTCGTTCCATATCACGCCTTGGCTTATGATCGTACCGATCGTTACCGGAATCATGATCGCCAAGAAGACACCTTCGATCGTAGTGCTTTTCGCCTCCTCCATACTCGCCGGAATATTCGCCTTGATCTTCCAGCCAAACGCCTTATTGGAGATTTCCGGGATCACGGATAGCGGAATTATCGCCTATATCAAAGGCCTGCTGATGACTTTCTATGACAGCACGCAGATACAGACCGGCAACGAGGCCTTGAACTCTCTAGTCTCTACCCGGGGAATGGCCGGGATGATGAACACGATTTGGCTGATCATTTGCGCCATGTGTTTCGGCGGGGCCATGTCCGCTAGCGGCATGCTGGAAAGCATCACACGTATCTTCTTGCATTTCATGCGAGGCCGTACCAGCATGGTCGCCTCTACCGTCGTGTCCGGATTATCCTTGAACATCTGCACGGCGGACCAGTTCATCGCCATCATCCTGAACAGCGAAATGTTTAAAGAAGTATATAAGCAACGGGGATTCGAGAGCCGCCTGCTTAGCCGGACAACGGAAGACTCCGTCACCGTCACCTCCGTGCTGATCCCGTGGACGACTTGCGGCATGACGCAATCTACAATCCTTGGCGTATCTACTTGGACTTATTTCCCTTATTGCATCTTTAATATCGTCAGCCCGTTTATGAGCATTCTTATAGCGGCAACCGGTTATAAGATCGTCCAAAAGACTGTGAAATAAGGAAATCAATCTATAATTCATAGTGTTATTCAAGGTATTTTTAGTATTTTCGCACCATCATTATTTAAGCGACTGAATGAACAATGGAAAATCATCTTAAGAAGATGCCCTCCCCTCTACTTTCACTAGTGCCTATCCTCGTGCTGGTAGCTCTTTTGTTTGTAACCATACGCACTTTTGGCAGCGACGCGTTGAGCGGCGGAAGCCAAGTCGTATTACTTACCACCACGGCGGTGGCCTCCCTTTTGGCCATGATCTTCTGCAAAGTCAAATGGCGTGATATAGAAGAGGCGATATGTAAAAACATATTGGGAGTGGCCACAGCTATAATTATCCTATTGTTGATTGGCGCTTTATCCGGTAGCTGGATGATCAGCGGTATCGTCCCGACCTTGATTTATTACGGGATGCAAATCATCCATCCGAGTTTCTTTCTGGCCTCTTGTTGCGTGATCTGCGCTGTCGTATCCGTTATGACCGGTAGCTCGTGGACTACCATCGCCACGATCGGTATCGCCTTGATGGGTATCGGCGAGGCACAGGGCTTCGCTACGGGATGGGTAGCCGGAGCGATCATCTCGGGCGCTTATTTCGGGGATAAGATCTCACCGCTCTCGGACACGACGGTATTAGCTTCTTCCGTAACGCATACCCCTTTGTTCTCCCATATCCGGTATATGATGCTTACGACAATACCGTCTATGGTGATCACGTTGATTATCTTTACCATAGCGGGTTTTACGCATACCTCGAACGCATCCGGGCAAATAGCCGAGTTTGCCGCCTCGTTGAACGAAAGTTTTAATATCTCGCTCTGGCTACTGATCGTACCGGTGGTAACGGGTATATTAATCGCCAAGAAAGTACCGTCTTTGATCACCTTGTTTATCTCGACAGCGATGGCGGGGGTGCTCGCGATCTTTTTCCAGCCTCATTTATTGCAAGAGGTAGCGGGAGCATCGGTAGCGGATGCCTCCTCCCTGTTTAAGGGATTATTCATGACATTCTACGGGAGTACCCAAATCGATACGGGCAACGAGGCCTTGAACAGCTTGGTCGCCACCCGGGGTATGGCGGGTATGATGAATACGATCTGGCTGATCATCTGCGCCATGTGCTTCGGTGGTTCCATGACGGCCAGCGGTATGCTGGAAAGCCTTACGTCCGTATTCCTGCGCTTTATGAAACGGAGGGTCGGCATGGTGGCGTCTACCGTATTCTCCGGTTTATTCTTGAATATCGTTACGGCCGATCAATACATATCTATTATCCTTACCGGAAATATGTTCAAGGATATCTACAAGAAAAAAGGATATGAGAGTCGCCTGTTAAGCCGTACGACGGAAGATTCCGTAACCGTAACGTCCGTGCTGGTACCGTGGAACACCTGCGGCATGACGCAAGCCACGATATTAGGCGTAGCGACCCTGACGTATCTTCCTTATTGCTTCTTTAACCTGATCAGTCCGTTGATGAGTATTACGATGGCCGCCATTGGCTTCAAAATAAAGCAACACCATGAAGAAGATCAGAGTATCATTGTTAACTAAAGTCGTTATCGCTATCGCCGCCGGCGTATTGTTCGGCCAGTTTTTACCGGGAGGAATCGCACGTATCTTTGTAACCTTCAATTCATTGTTCGGCAACTTCCTATCGTTCTCCATCCCTCTAATCATATTGGGGCTGGTGACTCCCGCTATAGGAGATCTGGGCAAAGGAGCCGGAAAGCTATTATTGATAACCGCCTTGATCGCTTACGGTTCAACAGTCTTCTCGGGTTTCTTCACGTTCCTGAGCGGATCGGCTATATTCCCGCACATACTACCGACCAACACGGAATTGACGGCGATGGAGAATCCGGAAGATTTCATGCTGACACCTTACTTCGTGGTAAATATGCCGCCTTTAATGGATGTCATGACAGCCTTGCTGCTATCCTTTACGATTGGCCTAGGGCTTTCTAATATAGCGGGAACCACCCTGCGTGACTCTTTCACGGATTTCAAGGAAATTATCATTAAGCTAATCGAGGTGGTTATCATCCCGTTATTACCGCTCCATATTTTCGGTATCTTCCTGAACATGACCGTGAGCGGACAAGTCATGAGTATTATCACGATGTTCCTCAAGGTTATCATAGTCATCTTTGCCTTACATGTATTATTGTTATTGATTCAATTCACGATAGCCGGAGCCATAGCCGGGAAGAATCCGCTCCGCCTCTTGAAGAATATGTTACCGGCCTACGCTACGGCTCTAGGGACCCAATCCTCCGCCGCCACGATTCCCGTGACACTGGCGCAGGCTGTCAAGAATGGCGTACGGGAGAATATAGCGATCTTTACCGTTCCGCTTTGCGCCACGATCCATCTGGCAGGTAGCACCATGAAAATCGTAGCTTGCGCTATGGCTATCATGATCATGGCGGGAGAACCGGTTACCTTCTCCAATTTCAGCGGATTTATCATGATGCTGGGAATTACGATGGTAGCGGCTCCGGGGGTTCCGGGAGGGGCTATTATGGCCGCTTTGGGTATCTTGCAAAGTATGCTGGGATTCAATGAGACGCTGCAAGCGTTAATGATCGCCCTTTATATTGCCATGGATAGTTTTGGCACCGCTTGCAACGTGACGGGAGATGGCGCTATCGCTGTCGTGGTGGATAAAATAGCCGGGAAAAACACCCCATAGTTACCTAGAGTAGCAGGAAGCCATAAGCGCCTCCAAGGTATCGACCTCTTTTTCCCGCATCATCGTAAGGGCGATATGGGCACAGGCGTAAGCGTCGGCCATGGCGTTATGATGTCGGGTAAGGTCGTAACCGCAGTGGGCGGCTACTGTCTGCAACTGATGATTTACCAGAAATGGGTACATCTTCCGGGAGAGACGGCAAGTGCAATAGAAGGAATATTTCGGATAGGCTAAGTCATACACCTCGTGGGCGGCTTTCAGGCATCCCTCATCAAACGGACTGTTATGGGCAACAAGGGGGAGATCCTTTAGTTTCGGGGCGATGCTTTCCCAAGCCTCCTCGAAACATAACGCGTCATTCGTATCCTCAGCAGTCAATCCATGTATGGCCGTAGTCCAACGGGTATAGAAATTAGGGGTAGGACGTACCAAGGTATAAATGCTATCTACTACCCAGTCATCCTCCAATATGGCGATACCTATACTGCAAATACTGCTCCGCTTTCCATTAGCGGTCTCAAAGTCAATGGCTGCGAATCGTTCCATAGATAGATTACTAGTTTTTAATCCGTTTACTATTTATTTATTTGTAGAGACGGGGCGTGCCCCGTCTCTACAAATAACCTCTCATTATTTATGGCTCCAGTCCCTTGGTGCGGGGACAGGGGCTAGCGGTTTGCGTTCTTTTAATTGTTTCATGACTTCCTCGATAGCACGGTCTAACTGTTGATCCTCACCGTTCCATTCCTTGATGGGGTCGTTATCGATCAAGATATCCGGATCCACACCATGGTTCTCGATAATCCAGTTACCCGTCTTCGGATCATAGCTCGTGAAGAAAGGCACACGGATATCCGTACCGTCCATATAAGGAAGCGGGCCGCTAATACCGATGATACCTCCCCAAGTACGGGTTCCAATCAATTTACCTAAGCTAAGCGCACGGAAGCCCCACGGGAACAAATCGCCATCGGAAGCGGAATACTTATTGATCAAGCAAACTTTCGGGCCGACCTGTACGGCATCCGGCACGGTCCCGATCAAAGAAGAACCCCGACGCATCGTCAAACGATACGGCTCACGAGACAGACGTTCCAGAATCATCGGGGAGACATTTCCACCGCCATTCGCACGATCATCGATAATCAAACCCTCCTTATCCAATTGCGGATAGAAATAGCGGGAGAACTCATTCAAGCCTTCCGGCCCCATATCCGGGATATAGATATAACCGACCTTACCGTTCGTCGCCTTATCCACCTTCTTGATATTATCTTGGATCCAATTATAATGATACAAAGAATACTCTTCCGCCAACGGACTGACTACGATCTTACGAGCGCCCGCCAACTGAGGCTTGCTATTCAAAGACAACTCGGTCGGAACGTTCGCCTTTCCGATCAACAACTTATACATATCGTTCACGCTATTCGTAGGTACTCCGTCTATAGCGACGATATACTCTCCGGCCTTCGCCTCAACACCCGGCTCTGTCAATGGAGAACGTAATTCCTTACTCCAAGAAGCCCCCGGCAGGATCTTTTCCAAGCGGAAGAAACCACTCTTATCCCGAGAAACCTCAGCACCTAGCAGACCCATCGATACCCGTTTAGGACTTTCCACCTCACCGGGGTTCACATAAGCATGCCCTACTCCCAGCTCGCCGATCATCTCGCCAATAATATAATTCAAGTCCAAACGTGTTTTCACGTAAGGAAGAAGGGCGGCGTATTTCTCCTTGATCGCCTTCCAATCCTTGCCATGCATATTCTCCAGATAGAAACCATCCCGGAAAGCACGCCAAGCCTCATCGAAGATTTGCGCCCATTCCTTCGTATAGTCTACCGTGATCTTCATATTCGCCAGATTAACCGGCTTGCTTAAATTCGCTTTACCCTTCGGTATATCGGTTACGAATAGTTGATCGTCCTTAAAGAAAACAGCTTTCTTGCCAGCCGGATCAACCATCATAGCGGCATCGCTAACGGTTTCCTCTTTCTGTTTCTTCAAGTCAAACATCTTCATGCCGCCTTTCGTGAAATAATACACGTTCGTTCCATCGGAATAAAGATCGTAGTAATTCGATCCCGGCAAGGGGAGCTTAACGATTCGATCCGTGATACCCTCTATATCAATCTTTACGACCGGAGTAGAAGCCTCATTCTTTGTCTCGTCCTTTTTAGAGGCATCCGCTTTCGCTGGGGTAGATTCAATGGCGACCTCCGCATCCGTTTCCATAAACGGGGAAGCGGTATCCTTAGACAATAACGCCAGATATACGCCACCCATATTATTATACACATGATTCCATTCCGTTTGGCTATACGTAGGATTGAAATCACGGGCGGAAGTGAATACCAGATATTTGCCATCCGTACTGAATACCGGAGAATAAGACTCGTACCATTTATCGGTCACGGGATATTCTTTCTTACCCGCGATATCGTAGACATAGACGATCGAGAAATTATTATCGGACACACGGGAATAAGTCAACCAATTATTATCCGGAGAGAAACTTACGTTGCGGGCTTCACCTAACAGACTTTGTGAGATAGTTGTTAGCTGTTTGTTAGATACGTCCAAAAGATTGATCCGATTCTTACGATCCGTATAGACAATCTTCTTGGAATCCGGACTCCACTGGAAAGTACGGATATACGTATCGTTATTCTTGGTCAACTGGGTAGGCTCGCCCCCCTCGGAATCTTGGAGATACAGCTCGGTCTCGCCGGTAGCGTCGGAGATATAGGCTATATGTTTTCCGTCCGGAGACCATTGAGCGTCACGTTCGTGCGCTCCCGGAGTACGGGTGATATTTTTCGTAACCCCTTTATCTACCGGGATATTGAATACCTCGCCACGAGCTGTCACCACCATACGCTCACCTTTTGGGGAGAGGCTGGCACTCGTGATATATTTGGAGCCATCCTTGATCTCGCTACGTGCGTAGACATTATCGGAGGCGAGGGTTACGTTCACTTTCTCCGGTTTCTTCGACGCCGCATCCATCTTATAGATATAGCCTCCATTCTCGAAAACGATCGTATTGCCGAAGCTGCTAGGGAATTTCACGTCGTACTCGGTGAAGTTCGTCACCTTACTTATTTGTTTTGTCTTCGTATTGTAAACGAACAAGTTCATCGTGTAATCCCGATCCGAAAGGAAATAGATCTCATCACCAATCCACATCGGAAAGATATCTTGCGCCTCATTGTTCGTGATATTCTCTACACTTTTCTTCTCCGGATTATACACCCAGATATCATCGGCCATACCACCCTTATAGTATTTCCATGTACGGAACTCACGCATTACCCGGTTGTAAGCCAATTGTTTTCCGTCGGACGAATAGCTACAAAAGCCGCCCTCGGGCAAGGGAACCACCTCGGAAAGGCCACCTTCTTTATTTACCGTATATAACTTACCGGAGAACCCATCGCTGATGCGGTTGCGGTAAACAATACCATTACCGTCCGGTGTCCAAGTCATCACGATATTATTCGGGCCCATGCGATCGCCCAGATCGTCACGGCTATTCGTAGCCGTGTAAGTGATACGCAATGGCTCACCGCCGGAAGAGGGCATCGTGTACACTTCCGTGTTACCGTCGTACTGTCCCGTAAAAGCGATCGTCTTACCATCCGGGGAGAAACGGGGAAACATCTCATACCCCACATACGATGTCAATCGCTGTGCCTCACCACCTGTAGCCGGGACCTTATATAAATCGCCAGCGTACGAGAATACAATCTCTGAACCATTTGTAGCCGGAAAGCGCATTAATCTCGCCTCATCCGCCGCCATCAACAACGTAGGGATAGCGGCAGCCGCCAATGCTGTTAAAATCATTCTTTTCCTCATAACCAATCTTATCTTTTAATCATATCTGTTCTATCCGTTTTTAGTTGGCCCAATAGCGGGTAGGACCTCAAATGTACATAAAAAGATCCAAAATCCAAGTCAAGTCCCTTATATATCCGATTCTAGAAAAAGTTTTAGAATCTCTAATTTATTACTACCTTTGCACCGGAAATCAAACAATGATACAAATAAGATGAACAAGAAGCTTCTGAACAACTCAAAAAGATGGTATACCCGAGCTTTCTCGGGTAACACGATCGTGCATGTTCATTGGTTCAGCGGTTTTGTCTAAATCCATTCATACTCTTCTTGAGAGGACTTCTTTTTATAGTTCTCTTCTACACCTACATCTAGGTATTAATTGCACTCAAGTTTAACTTCTGCGGAAAAGAGGGAGTATTCGTATGCTTCGTTTCCGGGGAAAGGATGTCTTGCGCATCTCAAAATACAATATGCTTATGTTTATCATTCTAGGTCTATTAGGTCTGGGGATAAGCGTCGGTTATTTATGCCGACACGTCCCCGCTTTCAAGGGATTGGAACATTCCATCTCTTATACGATTTTCACGATGTTGTTCATATTTGGTATTACCATAGGAGCCAACCAATCTTTGCTGAATAATATTGGTGAGTTTGGAATACAAGCTGCCATACTAGCTATTTGCGGAGTATTGGGAAGTCTGGTAGCATCTTTTATCGCTTATAAATTATTTATCAAGAAAGGAGGTCTCAATGAAAAATAACCTAATCGTTATCTTATGTTTCACAGCGGGAATCTTTTGCGGAACCTTCGCCAACACGACTATCTCCACGTATTGCGAAAAACTACCGCAATTCTTGCTATACGCTCTCGTTATCCAAGTAGGATTGAATCTGGGAGCAAACGCCGAATTAGGAAAGATGGTAAAGGATATCCGGTTTTCCAGTTTGTTACTGCCGTTCTTTACGATCATCGGCACGTTAGTATTCTCTGCGGCGGCGAGTTTGTTATTGACCTCGTGGAATATATATGATTGTATGGCTGTAGGAAGCGGATTCGCTTATTATTCCTTATCCTCCTTGCTTATCGTACAACTGAAAGAGGCGTCGGCAGGGATAGAAATCGCTTCGCAACTCGGGGCTATCGCGTTATTGGCTAATATCATCCGGGAAATGTTAGCTTTATTCGGGGCACCGTTGTATGCCTCTTTCTTTGGTAAATTCGCTCCGGTATCCGTGGCGGGAATCAATTCTATGGATGTTTGTCTTCCCGTTATCAGCCGGTATTCCGGAAAGAATATCGTACCTGTGGCTATTATTCACGGGATTATCCTCGAGATCAGCGTGCCGTTGCTTATCTCGCTCTTTTGCAAGTAGAAGCAGGATTTATCCTCAACACCCGCTATAAACACAAAAGAGGATGCGTACATTATATCGACGCATCCTCTTGTTCCTTTATCCGTACTTCCTCCTCACGGAGGTACTTACGGACCTCTTAATTTATTACTTTAGTATTAATATTAATCCAACTCCCGCCTGTTCATCCGTCACGGATTACTTGGATCGATACCCGCACGGGAATTGTATGATTATCTTATTTTGTTAAATTCTTATTTAACGATAGCCTTAACAGCTTCCTCACCATCAACAGCCACTGCTACGATACCGGCAGGAACAGAGATTGTAGCGTTATCGGAAGTAAGAACGGTCTCAGCGATTACCTTACCCAAGATATTCGTGATAACTACAGACTTACCAGCTGCGCCTTGAACGGTTACGGTACCGTTACCGGCTACTACAGAGATACCTTCTACAGCATCGATTGTTTCGTTATCTGTTGCGATATCATCACCTTGCTCCACATTAAAGATCAAAGCATCGTCACCACCTGTATTCATCTCATCGAAATTAGAAGAACGATCATCAGACAGAACTAAACAACCATTCTGCATTCTCAACCAAGCCGCATATGTAGGAGCGATGTCACCCATAGCAGAATTATTGTAACCAGGAACATGTTTACTCTTCATAGACTCGAACAAGAATGCTCTATCAGCTTCTACCTCATTAGCGGCAACTTCCTTGTTTACGAAACGCATAGACCAAGTCACATACTTATGGTTATCACCAGATAAGATATATTTGTGTGAAACAAATTCATCTTCAGATACTCCAGCCTTCTTAGCCGCAGTCCAAGCATCCTCCTCAGCCTTGTTCAAATCAGCGAAGTTGATCTTCTCGTTCGGTAAGTTCTTGAACTCATCTCTCAAGATATACAAAGTATCAGCTACACGGATAGCTTCCACGAAACCTGCACGATCATATTTCTTCCACATGTAGTCAGCATCTTGCTCCCCATTTGATAATGTTGACCAACCATATTTATTAGCGAAATCATGGAAATTGATCAAATATTTACCTCTTTCAAAGCCCGGAACAGCCGGTTTTGCGTGAACGCAATGCCATTTATCTGTCGGTTTACCTTCTGCGGTAAAGTGATGGTCATCTTCCGTACAAGGTACGCCTTCAACTCCTTCGAAATCGTTACGATCAATCGAGATCAAATATTGAGGCTTGATATTACCAGAACCACGGTTTACCCATGCGGTATCAACGATGAATGACAAACCATCCTCAGTCTTATCCGGAGTATAAATACCTAAGAAGTCAATACCTTCTTTCATGAAGTTCTTATTATTCTCAACCTGCAAGTATTCTTTACGGTATTTCTCGATAAAACGTAAAGTATCGGCCTTGTCACCTTCATTACCTTCAAGTTCAAGAGAACTGAAACGACGGTAAAGCGGAGTGTTGTCCGGTTCGATAGCGAAAGCGGAAGTACGAGTCTCACTCAATATTTGATCCTTTAAAGTAGCGGCACCGTCATAATCGGATACGCCTGCTTTTTTATAACCTAACTCATATTTTGTTGCAGTACTATTAGCTTTTACAATCGCATAATAATGCTTTCCACCGATATGATTGTTTTCCTTGAAGAACGCATAATAAATCACATCAGATTGCTGATGGCCAGTAGCACTAGAACCTACATTAAACTTATCTTCCTTATTCACTTTCCATTGGCTAAGATCACCCTTGTTATCCTTATAAGAAACTTTATAAGCCGTTCTCACAAGAGTCTTCAAGCCCTTAATACGATTCTTAGCTACGTCCTCGCTAACCTTATAACCGTAAGGAATATCTACAGTAGCAAACACCTTTGAGTTATTACTCCAACTCTCAACCAATGTATCAATTACGAAAGCATCTTTTCCATCCAACACAGTCAACGTAGAGTCTGTAGATTTAGCGATGTATTTATCCGTAGCATAAGGATGCCAATAGTTAAACGTATATTTGTTAACCAACAAAGAATCCTTCTCTAACTTTCTGTAACCTAAGTACGGGTCAGAAATAGAAGCTTCCGGAACTTTCTCGAAGAACAAAGAGTCTACATCAACATATCCATACTCCGCTGTAAGTTTATCTCCATATACAAACATATAAGAGCCACCCTCCGCTTTTCTTAACTGAACAGTGGAATAAACAGCAGTTTTATATTGCTCTGGCTGACCATCATTATCAAGATCTATATTTGTAACATTATCCGCATATTCACGGTTAGAGATAGTAACCGGAGACACAGCCTTCACCTTATCGTTGCTCGTATTCTTCTTCAACACAACCCATTGGTAAGCCGGCATATGAGCGACACTCTGCTCATCCCCATTCACTGTTGTCCAACGGATAGTACCATCCTCATAGATCGGAGAAGCTAAATACTGTCCTTTCTTATTCTTGATGAAGTAAACGCCATCGTCAACAGAAGTCTTGGATGAACCCTTTTCCTCACATCCGCTAAGACCCAAAGAAATATGAGTGTTCTGGTCCTCTGGATCAACTGTCAAAATACAAGTTTCATCTTTAATCAAGTCTTGCAAAGAAACACGCCAGTATTCATGCTCGTTAGCCGGAGTAGCCGTAACGTGCGTATTCCAATACTTGCCATCATTATTCCAAGTAACTTTTTTCACATAGATGTACAAGCTATCGCCACTCGGAGAATAGATAAATTTGAACTGGTGCTGAGCACGTAATTCAGAGCTAATAGAACTGTAAGCATCAGCTTTATCCTTTGCTTTCTCTGTCCAACCGTAAGCTAAGAACTTTGTACCTGTCTCATTCGTATAAGCCGTATCAACTTTCAAATAAGCGTCTTTATCCTTTTGCTTGATGAAAAGCCATTTGTTATTATCTTTATCCTCTGCGATAAACTTCTGCTCATTGAACGGATTCTTTAAGCTAGTACCTTTCACGTCCGGAGTGAAAGTCAATTGTACTCCAGCCTTGTTATCTTGAAGAAGACCCAACTTCGTATTTACTTGATCTTCGCTCAATGCGATTTGTGCTGCGCCAACCAAAGCAAAGTTAGTCACATCAGCGGCGTTTGAAGTGGCATCTATTTGATTAGCACCCCACTTGGCAACCTTAACAGCTCCGGTAGTAGGATCCGCTTTCAAACCAACAATTGAGTCCGTTGAGAAATAAGAATACAAAGGTCTCTTTTCTTCCAAATCCTTGTATGAGCGAGAGAATGCCCAACCTGCGATCTCACCACCTAAAACAGGTTTCCAAGCACCATTCGTACCATTCTCAGTCTTCTCATGGCCAGCCATTGTCAAATCCAACATAGTTCCAGACAATTTATTCTGGAAGTCATAAATAGGAGCTTGACCTTGATTATAATTAGAGACAGAAACACACCACAATGTAGCCTCTAAGTTATTTTTAGCTTCGCTTGCACTATAAACACGTAGTTCATAATCACCTGTTCCACGATTTAGCTCCATCGCAAGATAAGCAGGAGTAGTGCCATCCATGACCTTCAACTGATAAAGACCAGAATTAGCTCCCTCCTTCAAACCACCTAAACGCCATTCTTGACCCAATACAGTTTCCGGGTCTACTCGACTTGGTGTAGTCTGTGCATTAACAGACATAACACTTAACAGCGCCATACCTGCCAAAAGAGTAGAAAACTTCTTGTTCATAAATTCAAAATTTAATATTAATAATAGTGTTAATTAAAGTCCATCCCGTCATTTAGCACCCTTGTTTTTTTCGAAAACGACTAGTCTAAACGATCGTTTAGATCTTGCGTTTTTTTAGAAGCTCGAGCGGGAGGTTCGTTGAAGGAATCGCTTGTTTCGTAAAAGATAACCTATCCTATTGATAAGAAAGAGGATAAGCGATAAAAAAATAGCCCGGAAGGGTTGCAAGTATCGAAGAAACGCGTACCTTTGCAAATGACTAAAAGAATCGATCGTTTAGACTAGCCGTTTCTATCTATTATATAATGTACGCATGTACATTAATATATGGTATCCATCCATAACCGCATAATAAATACAAAACACAAACATTCACATGCAATCATAGCGAATACACAAACGTATAATCCAAGGCTTGTCAAGCCATAAGCTTACGAAGTAGTAGAATCTCAATGGGGATAGGCATATCAGTTATGCCATGCGAAATAGGAAGAACTTCAGGTCAGTTGCAAATCTTACTTCTAAATATAAAAACAAGGTATCTTAAATTGATCAAAATGGGAGCCGATTACTATCCATAGTATTTTGCACTACTATTAATACTAATCGTACTTTCTATAAATAGTAAAGCTGACTACCATGAATCTGCTTTTTAAGAAATATACAATAAACAGGATGCGCGATACGAAAATAAACCTTACCTTTGGAGCAGTAATCACCTAAAACCATTTAACTATGGCACAATACGTAGACATCATGACTGATGCTGGATTTAAGGCTGTCTTCCAAGACAAGCAAGTTACCATCAAGTTCCTTAACGCCGCCCTAGCCGGCGAACGGCAGATCAAGGACATCACCTACCTCGACAAGGAGATCAAGCCAGAGACCGTCGAGAACCGTACCATCATATTCGACCTGCTCTGCGAGGACGTGTCCGGGGCCAAGTTCATCCTAGAGATGCAGAATTGTCCCCAGCACTATTTCTTTAACAGAGGTTTTTATTATCTTTGTCGCATGGTGGCCCGGCAAGGACAAATCGGCAAGCAATGGCAATATCGGTTGCTACCCATCTACGGAGTTTATTTCTTGAATTTCAAGTTGCCGGAGTTCACAGACTTCCGTACGGATGTTGTCCTCGCTAACGAGAGGACGGGAAAGGTGTTCAATGAGATCAAGATGAAGCAGATCTACATATCGTTCCCGTTATTCAGTTTAAGCAAGGAGGAGTGCAAGAGCTCCTTCGAACGTTGGATTTATACATTGAAGAATATGAACCTATTTGAACAATCTCCCTTCAAGGAGGAACAGGAGACCTTCCTTCGCTTGCTGGACGTGGCGAACGTCAACTCACTCAGCGAAAAAGAACGTGCGATCTACGAGGAAAACCTAAAGAATTATCGGGATTGGTATGCGACCATCGATTACGCACAAACGGAAGGGATTGAAAAAGGAATGCAGGAAGGAATGCAAAAAGGGATGCAGAAAGGGATCGAGAAAGGGATCGAGAAAGGCCGTCAAGAGGAAAAACTCCAGATAGCCCAAAAGATGAAGGAGCAAGGACTTGACTCCGAACTTATCGCCCAATGCTCCGGACTTTCTGTTGAAGACATTGAGCGACTATAACCCGAATCAACCGATTCGATTCAATTCGATCCGGGCCGCTTCCATCCACTATCCGGAGGAAACAGCCCGGATTACTTTCGTACATTCACGATACCTAGAAAGCGTAATTAAAATCCAACGGAATAAAGAAACTGACGATTGTTCCGCTCCCCATCCCCTTCTCCTTGCTTTGGACCGAATAGGTGATCTTCTCTTTATTTCTCCTATTCAACAATAGGATCGTACGGTAAAGGACTTTCGTTCCCATCCCCGTACCGTTCGTATGTCCCGCATTCGTAAACAGACGATACCCGGGTCCATTATCCTCTATACGGATATGGATGCCTTTCCCGTCGCGCTCCACGAAAACAGATAATCGCTTCTCGCCCTCGATCGCACACAAGCCATGTTTCACGGCATTCTCTACGGGTATCTGGATCAGCATGGCCGGGAGATAGATTGCGCCCGTGTCAAGGGAGGGATCGAGATTCCATTCCAGACGGAAGTCCGGCCCTAATCCTTGCGCCTGCAAATTCAAGTAAGTCCGGACAAAGCGTAATTCTTCCTCCAACGTGATACTAAGCTTTTCCGTGATCTCCAAACTACTACGTAACAACTCCACCAATCCGGAAAGTTGCGTACGGCGGGAACTTCCTTCTTCCTCCGAGCTAATCTCCCGGTTCAATATATTGAATATAAAATGAGGGGATACACGGTTGCGAATACTCTCCATCTTCAGTTTCGTCACCTGATCGACATGGCTTAACCATTGGGCATGCCGTTTACGTTTCATAAAGTAATAAGCCATGCCGCTGACGATGGACAAGATCACAAAAAGCAAGATCCAAACCCAACGGCTCATTTCCAAGTATTCCATCCGGCCGGCCTGTTGTTTAATAATAGCCTCCCGCTTGAGTAAAGTCGTATCTTGGCTATAACGCATATCGATCTCGGCGACACGCATCTGGGTTCGTTCGCTACGAATATTGTTCTCAATGACGCTATTCTTCGTTTGGTACTCATAGGCACGTCTAAAATCGCCCGTGGTAGCGAAGTAATTCTGCAAGTTCTTATTACGGATCGCTACCATCTTGGGATCTATGCCTACCGTATCCGTGTAACTCCTCAACAATTGATAAGCCAGCCCGGAGTTCCCCTCTTTTAAAGCTAGCGAAGCCTTCAAGGTCGTCAAATGGTACAAGGCTGTCTTATTATTATAGATATGGAAGTACCTAAACCCTTTTTCCAGATAAAAACGAGCGGAATCCAACTGATTCAGACATAGATAGATCTCCCCTAAATTGATCTCGCATACGTTAGTATAGAAATCCATATGAGTAGGACGTACCACCTCACGGGCTTTCAAGAACCAAGGAAGCGCCTTCGCATACTCTTCCTTGTAATAATAGTAATTTCCCCGGCTATTGCAAAAGGTGAATTTCTCGCTCAAGTTACGAGAATCCAGTTCTTTCTCCGCCAAACGGTAAAAGTGATCGGATAAGTCAAAGTCCCTCAATTCCATATACGTCTCGCCCAAACCAAAATAAATAGGAAAGGACATCCGATCCATAATACCCAATGAATCACTCACGAAAAGAGCTTGGCGAAAGTAGCGGGCTCGCTGATCGTAAGCTCCTTTCCGGGTATATATATCCGCTATATTGATATAAATATCCGGGATTTTATGCTCCATCTCACTCTGCCGGATCTCTTGATACGCCTCGGAATAGCAAAGGAGGGCCGAATCCGTTTTATCCAAAAATGAATAATAATTGCCAACCGTATTTTTCAACGTCCCTAAGAGTCCATGTATCTTGGGAGACATCGGTACACGGTCGCAATAATCTATAATTGACCGATGTAAAACAAACCCGGAATCATATACACTATTTGCAAAATAAATCTGGCTTTTAACCGCAAGTAATTTATAATATTTATCGCTATCTTTAGTTAGACTTAAAGCTTCATCCAATGCGGAATGAGCATATCGAGGATTCCGGTAAATCGAATCCATAGCCATATGTTCCAAAGAGTCAATCCGCAGGTTATCAGAAAAAGCAAATGTTTTTTCCGGTAGCTTTCCACAAGAAAACAGAAACACAAAATGAAATAGCAATAATAAAATGGACATAAAAGTCATACACACCCTATATTTCGTCATCATCTTGGCGGTTTTAAAGTTCATATGCAAAAATATTTAAAAATTTAATCTACGCAATTATTTCTCCTAATAAATATCGAAAATCGATTACATTTGTAAATCTAAAATAGAGTACACATGAAAAACTTGATGATTCCTGCGCTGGCGTTATTTTTATCGGCGGCGGCGCAAGCAGACGACAGTCCGTTATGGATGCGTTACTGTGCGATCTCCCCGGACGGGCAGACGATCGCGTTTTCTTACCAAGGGGATATCTACACGGTCCCTTCTTCCGGAGGAAAAGCCCGGCAGTTGACAACACATCCGGCGCATGATACCCGTCCGGTCTGGTCGCCCGACGGACAGAGAATAGCCTTCGCCTCCAACCGTAGCGGCAACTTCGATGTATTTCTCATGAACAAGGAGGGAGGGGAACCCAAGCGGCTCACCACCCACTCCACAAACGAATATCCCACTACCTTTAAGGATAACGGACACATCTTGTATCTGGCCAACGTATTGCAAGACGCCAAGGATATCCAATTCCCCGGCACCCGCTTTATGCAAGTCTATGAGATAAGCACGGACGGAGGAAGGCCGGATTTATATTCTTCGTTATACATGGAAAATATAGCCCTCAGCAAAGATGGCAGTAAATTATTATACAATGACTACAAAGGTTACGAGGACCCTTGGCGCAAGCATCATCAATCTTCTATCACCCGTGATATCTGGTTATGTACGCTTGGAAAAGATCGCTCTTTCCAGAAAGTAACCACTTTTGGCGGTGAGGATCGTAATCCTGTATGGGCCGCGGATGGGGCGTCTTTCTATTACCTAAGCGAGGAGAAAGGAAGCTTTAACATCTTCAAGAAGGATTTGGCAGGCAACAGCGAGAAACAAATCACGACGCATACCACCCACCCCGTGCGTTTCCTTACCTCCGATAATTCCGGGACTCTATGCTATAGTTACGACGGCGAGATCTATACCGTTAAGGAAGGCCAGAAACCTGCCAAGGTGAATATCCTGATCGTCGCGGATAAGATCGAGAACGACGTGATCCATCGTCTTCTGACCGATGGAGCTACGGATATCGCCGTCTCCCCGAATGGAAAAGAGGTAGCGTTTATCACTCGTGGCGATGTTTACGTAACTTCTATTGAATACCAGACGACTCGTCAAATCACGAACACGCCACAACAAGAGCGCAATATAGATTTCAGCCCCGACGGACGTTCATTGGTATATTCCGCCGAACGGGAAGGAACATGGGGAATCTACGAAAGTAAACTTACACGTGACGAAGATAAGCAATTCACGTACGCCCCGGAATTGAAAGAGGAGCCTCTTGTCGTCTCCGGACAAACCTCGTTCCAACCCTTATACTCTCCGGATGGTAACGAGGTGGCTTTCCTTGAGAACCGCACCACCTTACGTGTTATCAACCGAAAGACCAAGCAGGTCCGCACCGTATTGGACGGGAAATACCTCTATTCGTATAGCGATGGAGACCAGCATTTCCAATGGTCGCCAGACAGCAAGTGGTTCTTGGTAGATTACATCTCCGTCGGAGGATGGAACAATACGGATATCGCCCTCGTGAAAGCGGACGGTAGCGGCGAGGTAACGAACCTGACGGAAAGCGGTTATTCGGATGGCGACGCGAAATGGGTATTAGACGGTAAGGCCATGATCTGGTCCTCCGACCGTGCCGGTTTCCGCAGCCACGGTAGCTGGGGTGCTGAGCGGGATGTGTACATCATGTTCTTCGACGGTGAGGCTTACGATAAATTCCGCCTCAGTAAAGAAGAACTGGCCTTGGTAGAAGCGGATGAAAACAAAGATAAGGACGAGGATAAGACATCCGATAAAGATTCCGATAAGAAAAAAGAGGATAAGGATAAGCCTGTAGCCCCCTTGAAGTTTGATTTGGAGAACCGCAAGGACCGGATTATTCGCCTGACCGCTCATTCATCCTCATTGGGAGACGCCGTACTCGCCCCGAAAGGAGATAAACTATATTATTGCGCCGCTTTCGAGAAAGGCTTTGATTTATGGGAACACGACTTGAAGGAAAAGTCCACTAAATTACTGCTCAAGAATGTCGGTCGAGGCACTCTATTCGCCGATAAGAAAGTAGAGAACCTTTATCTTACCGCCGGCGGTAAACTGAAAAAGATAGAGTTGAAGGATAGCAAGGAAAAACCGATCGCTTTCAAGGCCGAGTTCGCTTATCGTCCGGCAGAGGAGCGTGCTTATATCTTCCATCACGCTTGGCGTCAAGTCTTGGATAAGTTCTATGATCCGACACTCCGGGGCATGGATTGGAAAGGGTATGAGACCGCTTACGCCCGTTTCCTTCCGCATATCAACAACAATTTTGATTTCCAAGAGATGCTTTCCGAGCTATTGGGCGAGTTGAACGGCTCCCATACGGGCGCTCGTTACAATCCGGGACTAACCGGGCCGGAAACCGCCAGCTTAGGCGCTTTCTTCGATAACGCATACACGGGCGACGGATTGAAGATCGAGGAAATCATCGCCAAGGGCCCGCTGACATTGGCCGACAGCCAGATAAAGAAAGGCTGTATCATCGAGAAGATAGACGGAACACCGATAAAGAAAGACGCCGATTATTATCCACTGCTAAGCGGTAAAGTCGGTAAGAAAGTAATGCTTTCTGTCTATGATCCTACCAGCAAACAGCGTTTCGAGGAACAGGTAAAAGCGATCAGTAACGGAGAGCAATCGAACCTCCTTTATAAAAGATGGATCGAGAATTGCCAAGAAACCGTAGATAAATTATCGAACGGGCAAATCGGATATGTACATGTAAGAGGTATGAACAGCGAGAGTTTCCGCGAGGTCTATTCCGCCTTATTAGGCCGTTGCCGGAATAAGAAAGCCGTGATCGTGGATACCCGCCATAACGGAGGTGGCTGGTTGCATGATGATCTGGCTACCTTATTGAGCGGCAAGGAGTATCAGCGCTTCGAGCCTCGCGGACAATACATCGGTAGCGATCCTTACAATAAGTGGACCAAACCGTCCTGTGTCTTGATGTGCGAGGATAATTATTCGAACGCTCATGGTTTCCCTTGGGTTTATAAGACCTTAGGCATCGGCAAGCTGATCGGCGCCCCGGTTCCGGGAACCATGACAGCCGTATGGTGGGAAACGCAAATCGATCCGACCTTGGTGTTCGGTATCCCGCAAGTAGGCGTGAAAGATATGCAAGGCAATTATCTGGAAAACCAACAATTGCAACCGGATGTCGAGGTGTACAATACTCCCGAGGCGCAGCTCTCCGGCGAGGACACGCAATTAAAAAGAGCGGTAGAAGTGATGCTGCAAACTGTAAAATAGCTTTTCTAGGCCTCAGAAATGACTTTTCAACCTTGTAAAATGCCTTCCGAGGCCTCGGAAATGACTTTTCAACCTTGCAAGGTGGTTTCCGAGATCTCGGAAGCCTCTTTCACTCACATCGAACAGAAGAAAGAAACGAAAAACGGAACCGTGAAGTCCACCAAGATCCCGTGAAAGATAGAGACAAAGACCAAATCCTTTCCGCAATAACGGGTGATGATCGGCAATGTCGTATCCATCGTAGTAGCTCCTCCCGCGCAGATCGGAGATAGCCTTCCGAAATATCTAACGAACAACGGAGCGCCCAGCAAGGCGAATATCTCACGGATAATATTAGCGATCAAGGCGATCGTTCCTAACTCCGCCGCCAATTGAGCCCCCAGCGTCGGTTCTTTTAGCTCTGTTATCAAGATGGAGGATAATGAATAATAGGCGAAACCGCTTCCGACCGCCAAACAATCGAACACGCTCCATTTGTTAAGAGCAAGGCTGATCAAGGCCGAGAAGCTCAACGTCCCGATAATAGTAGCCAGAGGCACCAATAAGAGTTTCGGCCGTATGCTCGACAAAATCTCTTTCAGTTTCTTATCGCTTCCGATGCTAATCCCTACTTGAAACATCAAGAGGTAAAGTACATAAACCGTTATATCATTCTCGATAACGACCCCGGGCAGATAACCGCTCCATCCCAGCAAGCACCCCAAGGCAAAGAAGCCCACGACGATCAAACTCCCTTTCATCCCCGGCTCCTTTCCTTAAAAAAGAAATGATAAACTCCCCACGCCGCCAAGACGCTACCCAACGTACCGGCCGAAGCGATCAACAAGGCTTGCCCGCCCAACGTCGTAAGATTATTCACGATAGACTCATTGGCCCCTACCGAAATTCCCAGCAGGAACAAAAGAAGAAGAATCGTATAAGAAATAGGCTTACCGATCTTTTGCAGCAATTCTACTTTACGAAAGAAATACCCGACGGCAATGCCGCAGAACATGATTCCGATTACTGTAAACATCCTTTTGTAGTTTTTGCCGCGAAGTTAACAGAAACTCACAGTACCACAAAGCGGTTACTTCTTCGTTTTCTTGAATTTCACGGGAATCTGCATACCTCCGGCGTCGGCCATTCCCTCTAACTTATTTCCTTTCTGGGTCATAGTTAAGTCTACAGGCGTTCCATCCACATAAAAAGAGCTGGTATAGGTATCTCCTTTCGCCTTGATATCATTTATCTCCAAGGTACTACCTTGTATATTCACTTTAGCGGTCAACTTGCCGTTCTCTTGCTTTATCTGAAAACTTCCATCTTGATATCCATACGGAGCGTCGGGGGCAGAGAAGGACCAATCGCCTACGAGCTTACTGAGATCTGCGGCTTTATCCTGTGCCGAGATCGTGATACAAAACAAAAGGCATAAAAGGGTGGTAAAGGCTTTCTTCATGTTCGTTCCCATAATCTTATGTATTAAATGAGTAATAGATTTAAATAACGTTCCAAATGTAGTGATTAATTTTCGATCTTCCGAGATATGTTCCAATATACGAGCATCAAAATCTTTCCCCAAGGGAGGCAATGTCTCGGCCTCATGAGATACGAACCAAGCCTTATAGGGCAATAAGTCGGGAGGTATCACCGCTGAGGAGAAAAACCGGCGTAATTCCCGTTCTTCCTCCACGGATGTGGCGCATTCCCAATATTTATCCAGCAACTTATTTATTCGTTGATAGTCCATACACGATCCATAAACAGATTACCTTACCGCATACCGCTCCATCCTTTCCTTATCTCCGGAATAGGTTTCCCTCAATGCCAGATTACGCGCTACCATCATGCAATAGGAAGGTAAGTTCTCAATGACAATCCAGCTATCCCGATCTTCCCAAACCTTAAGCAGGGCTTCCTGAACGATCTGCTCAGACTGCTCCACGTCTCCGGTAATCCGGAAAACAACCCGGAAAAGGTTATTCTTCAGCGGCAATATCTTTGTCGTAAATTCGTTTGTTCCCATACTTTTTTATCTATAAGACGAGCCAAGCCCGAAAAAGGTTGCAGATTTTAAAAGGAAATTTCCAATATTCCCCCAAAGCCATTATCTTTGTGACAGATGATTGATAATTCGCTTATTACAAACTAAATCAATAATAACAGTGAAAAGAACGATCTTATTTTTTCAGGCCGCTCTTGCCTGCCTGCTGGTAGGATGCAAGCAAGCGCCGGAGTCGCCGCGACTACAAGATGAGGTGAGGTATGTAGACCCATTCATCGGAACCGGGTTCCATGGACACACATTCCCCGGAGCTACCCGTCCGTACGCGATGGTACAACTAAGCCCGGATACCCATATCTTGGGATGGGACGCAAGTAGTGGTTACCATTATGATGATGACCATATCTACGGGTTCAGCCACACGCATCTTTCTGGTACGGGTATCGGTGATCTGGGTGACGTAGCTTTATTACCTTTCTCCGGTGGAGATTCCATCAAACCAGTAGCTACCTTCAAGAAAGACACTGAGAAAGCGACACCGGGGTATTATGCCGTACGCTTGGATAACTTTGGTATCAACGTGGAATTGACTTCTACGGATCGTGTAGGTTTCCACAAATATACATACGACAATCCCAAAGAACGTCGTGTCCTGCTTGACTTAGGGCATATCCTTCAACCGAACTGGGGACATAAGCTGATCGGTAACCAATATTTACTTGTAAACGACTCCACGGTGGAAGGAACCGTGAAGACACAAGGTTGGGCGCATTTCCATTCTATGTCATATCGGATTACTTTCTCGGAACCGATCGAGACGGTATACCAATACATCGGGGGGAAATTACGTAAAGACTCCTTGTTCTTACGCCTAAATACAGCAGAAGATTTGAAGTTCCATTACAAATTCGCTGAAAAGGCACAACCGCTTTATGTAAAAGTAGCCTTATCCGTAGTCGATCCGGAAGGCGCCGAGAAGAATCTCGAGGCAGAATTGCCCGGATGGGATTTCGATAAGACCCGTGAGGAATCAACGCATATTTGGAACGAGGCGTTAAACTTGATCCAGATCGAGGCAGATCCGAAAGTCATGGTCAATTTCTATACGGCGCTCTACCATACCATGATCGCCCCCTTCGCTTATCAAGACGTGGACGGGCGTTATTTGGGTATGGACAAGAAAGTGCATACCGCCGAACCGGGTTACGTAAATTATTCCGTATTCTCCTTGTGGGATACGTTCCGTGCGCTTCATCCGTTAATGACAATCATTAATCCGGACTTAGCGACAGATTGGGGTAAGGTACTCGTGCAAGGTTATAAAGAAGGAGGAATATTACCCAAATGGCCTTTAGCCTCTAGTTATACAGGTTGTATGGTAGGATATCCGGCCGTCTCGGTCCTCGCCGATCTTGTAGCGAAAGATTTAGCGGAAGGTGATATGAGCACGTGGGCGGAAGCCGGCGCACGTTCTTCCGTTTACCGTGAGGATCTTGCCGAGAAGTTCAAAGGAACCCGTGAGTTGGATCTGATCACGATGCACCCTTACTATAAGGAGAAATATGGTTTCGTCCCCGCCGACTCTGTTCCCGAATCCGTATCGTGGGGATTGGAGATGGCATACGAGGATTGGTGTATCTCCCAAATCGCCAAGAAGGCAGGCAACATGGAGTTGGCGAATGAGTATGCCAAGAAAGCCGAATACTACAAACGCTATTTAGATCCCGAGACGAAAATGATGCGTCCGGTAATGGGCGACGGTTCTTTCCGTACTCCATTCAACCCTCGCTATTCTTCGCATATGAAAAGCGACTATACCGAAGGGAATGCCTTCCAATGGAGTTTCTTCGCACCACATGATATGGACAACTTCATCGCCGCTATCGGTGGCAAGAAAGAGCTGGAAACACGTTTGGACACCTTATTCACCACCTCTTCCCAGATTGACGGGGCGGAAGCCTCCGGAGATATTACCGGATTGATTGGCCAATACGCTCATGGAAACGAGCCGAGCCACCATATGGCCTATCTTTATAACTGGACAGATTCTCCATGGAAAGGGCAAGAGTATTTAGATTATATCATGCAGAATTTCTACACGAATGAACCGGATGGTATCATCGGTAATGAGGATTGCGGACAGATGTCTGCTTGGTATGTCATGAGTGCCCTAGGTTTCTATCAGGTAAGTCCGGGTATTCCGGTTTACACATTGGGCCGTCCGATGGTAAATAAGGCTTCTATGCACGTAAAAGGAGGTATTTTCGAGATCGTCGCGACCAACAATAGTCCCGCCAATAAATACGTTAAAGAAGTCAAGCTAAACGGTAAAGTCCTAAAGGCTCCTTTCATCAGCCACTCCGATATCATAAATGGAGGTAAGCTTGAGTTTATCATGACCGATCAACCGGTAAAATAAATTCATATAAAGAAACATAAAAACAAAGGGCGAATCAGTACACTGGTTCGCCCTTTATCTTATATTTGCCCTCAAACGATTAAATTGAAAAGCTATGTTACTCACAACAACTAACACGATCGAAGGAAAAGAAATTACCCAGTACTTCGGAATCGTATCCGGTGAAACGATCATCGGAGCGAATGTATTCAAAGATTTCTTCGCAGGCATCCGGGATATTGTCGGAGGACGTGCAGGTTCTTACGAGAGCGTCTTACGCGAAGCGAAAGAAACGGCCTTGAAAGAAATGAGCGATCATGCGGCACGAATGGGCGCAAACGCTGTAATCGCCGTAGATCTAGATTATGA